>JBEKOV010000138.1:0-8604 GCA_049521415.1 Chthoniobacteraceae bacterium | reverse complement strand
GCGTAGCCGTCAAATCGAGGCAAAAGCACTCCAGGACTTTTTTGACCCGGTACTCGGACAATTTGCTCCACTTGAACATGTTGCGCTTGGTTTACCATAAATCTTCTGGTCTAGAGCCTTCAGTATAAATCTCAGGGTATGAGCCCCATCACGAATCCATTTACCCCAGGAGCAGGCACACCGCCGCCTGAGTTGGCCGGTCGCGATGAGATCCGGGAATCGGTGCGGATTGCGCTGGAACGGATTCGATTGGGCCGTCCCGCGAAGAGCGTTCTGATGGTGGGTCTCCGTGGAGTGGGAAAGACCGTCTTGCTGGATCGGATGAGAGACGATGCGGAAGGTAGGGGAATCCAAACCCTACGAGCGGAAGCTCCGGAGGGCCGCTCGCTTCCCGCTCTCCTCGCGCCGGAATTGCGGCTCGCGTTGCTGCGCCTCTCACGCAACAAGCGGGCGGCGGACTTGGCCCGGCGCGCGTTGCGAGGGCTGGCGGGATTTGCAAAGGCGCTGAAGGTGAAGTTCCACGACATCGAGGTGGGCATGGACCTTGAACCCGAACCTGGCCTCGCTGACAATGGCGACCTGGAGCATGATTTGCAGGCGCTGCTGGAGGCGTCCGGTGCAGCCGCGCAAAAAGCCGAAACAGCGCTGGGCATCTTCATTAACGAGCTTCAATACGTGCCGGAGGCAGAATTGGCGGCACTGATCACGGCGCTGCATCGTGGAGCGCAGCATCGACTGCCCGTGGTATTGGTGGGTGCGGGATTGCCGCAGCTAAGGGGGAACATGGGTCGCGCAAAATCGTATGCCGAGCGGCTATTCGATTTTCCTGAAATTGGAGCGCTCACTACCGAGGCTGCAAAGGATGCCATAGCCATACCTGTCCGGGAGCAGGGAGTCGAAGTGACGGAGGATGCCTTGGAACTGATTGTGAGCGAAACCCAGAGATATCCCTATTTTCTGCAGGAATGGGGAAAGCACGCATGGGACGTGGCTGCGGGGTCGCCGATCACCGCGCACGATGTCGATATCGCATCAAGATCGGCAATTGCCGCATTGGATCAGAGCTTCTTTCGCGTGAGATTCGACCGGCTTACGCCGCTCGAGAAGAAATATCTGAGGGCAATGGCGGAGTTGGGACCAGGGCCGCACCGCTCGGGGGACGTATCGCAAATTCTTGGCCGCCCGGTAACATCGCTGGGGCCGACGCGCAATCAGCTAATTGCGAAAGGGATGATTTGGAGCCCGAGCCACGGCGATACGGCATTTACGGTTCCGCTGTTTGACGAATTCATGCGGCGGATCATGGCGGGTGAGGATTGGAAAGAATGAGTGCGATGGACTTTGCCGGCGGGGGCGGGGATAATCGGCGGATGCCAGTTGCGGAAAAGGAAGTGCAGAGCATTGAGCCGTGGATGGCGTGGATCGGGCTGGCGACGCTGCTGGCGGTGGGGAGCGTGGCGGCGTTTACGGCGTGGGACCGGATGCATACGGGGGAGCTTGAGCAGGTCATCACGCCCACGGCGGTGGGCGATACGCATTGCGTGAGCGAGCCCGGGGGCGGGACGGGGCCGATCGGGCTGAAGTACGAGGGGGAGGAACTGGAGATGGTCTCGGAGAATAAGATCCGGGACTCGAAGATGATCCGGGAGGGTGCGGACGATAGCGGGGTGTACTCGATTTATCGGTCGGAAGATGAGAAGGCGGGGGCGTCGAAGGAGCTGATGTATGTGAAGGTGAAGACGGATGAGTTCATCGAGGTGAAGTGAGGCGAGGGGGAAATTCGAAAATCAAATTCTCTTCCGGTTACTGCTCGGAGTAGTTCCAGAGCAAGCCGCCGTCTACGAAGATTGTGGTGCCTGTGATGTAATCGGCGTCGGGGGAGGCGAGGAAGGCGATGGCGCCGGCGACGTCGGAGGGTTTGCCGAGGCGGCCCAGGGGGATGTTGCCCAGGAGGGCGGAGAGTTTGGTTTTGTCGTTGAGGAGGGCGGTGTTGATGGGTGTCTCGATGGCGCCGGGAGCGACGTTGTTGACGGTGATGTTGAATGGCGCCAGCTCGATGGCGAGGTCGCGGCAGAGCATTTTCATGCCGCCCTTGCTGGCGCAATAGGAGGCGAAATGCGGGAAAGGGAGTTCCTCATGAACGCTGCTCATGTTGATGATGCGGCCCGGGGCTTTGCGGGCGATGAGATGTTTCACGAAGGCTTGAGTGGTGAAGAAGACGCCCTTGAGATTGACCTCGAGCACGAGGTCGTAGTCTTTCTCGAGCACTTCCCAGAATGGAGCGCGTTTTTCGAGGCCGGCGTTGTTCACGAGGATGTCGATCTGGCCGAATTTTGCGACGCTCTCCTGGATGAGGCGATCAATCTCCGAGGTCTGCCCGAGATCGGCCTGGATGGCGATTGCCTCGCTGCCAGCGGCGGCGATTTGCTTGATCGTGTCGTCGGCGCCCTCGGGATTGCTGTGGTAATTGACGATGATTTTCGCGCCCTCCTGAGCGAGGCGGACGGCGACACCCTGGCCAATGCCCTGGCTGCTGCCAGTGACAAGGGCGACTTTTCCAGCGAGACGATTCATGGGATTGATTGAGAGAAGCAGGAGTTGAGGATTGCCTGTTATTCGATGATGACCGGCGTGTCGGTGGTGACCATTGAGGAGAAGCGGATGGCGTCCCAATTCGCGAGGCGGATGCAGCCGTGGCTGCCGGCGCGCCCGATGGTTTCCGGCGTGTTGGTGCCGTGGATGCCGATGCCGATCTTGTCGAGGCCGCACCAGAGGACGCCAACGGGATTGCGCGGGCCGGGCGGGATTTCGTAGGCGTCCTTGCTGCGGCGGCCGTGCTGGAGCATTTCCTCATCCCAGCGGAACTGCGGGAGGGTGACGATGCCAACGACATCCCAGACGCCGAGTGGAGCGGGCAGTGTCTTCGAGCCGGGAGTGATGGGGAAGGAGGCGATCAAGCGCGGGCCGTCGTAGACGTCGAGCATTTTTTCCTTCGTGTAAATGTAGACGCTGCGGAGGGCGAGGTCGGGACGTTTCGGGAGGATTGCCTGCTTGATGTCCTCGAGCTTGAAGGGGGCGACATTGGGGACGCGGACCGTGTCGCCGGACTTGAGGTTGTCCATGTTTTTGCCGGGATTGAGTTTCGCGATGAAATCGGGTGAGGCGTGGTAGCGTTCTTCGAGGAAGGTGATGAGGTCGGGGTAGGGCATCCGCTTCATCTTCGCTTCTTCGGGCGGCTTGGTGGGGAGTTCGCCGACGGATTTAACATCGTCCGGGGTGATGGTGTACGCGGTGTAAATGGGGTAGACGGTGTCGAGTGGCAGTTGGTTGTAAATGTCCGGGGTGACCTTGAGACAGTGCGCGCGGGCGTAATGGACGAGGGCCTTGCCGGTGAATTCGCCCCAGCGGCCGTCGATGATGCCGGGGCCGAAATTCTGCTGATCCAGGAAAATCTGGAGGCGTGTGACGACTTCGCGGGCGCTGATCGGCTCGGCCTGGGCTGCCGCGACGGGTGTCGCGGTGGGGGAGGGGGTGGGGGTGGGGGTGGGGGTGGCAGTGGGAGAGGCGGCGGGGGTGGCGGAAAGAGCCGGCGGCTGCGAGGCGGATGGAGTGATCTGGGCCTCGACGGCGGAAATGGCGAGAACGGCGGAAAGCAGCGCGACGGTAAGTGGATTGACGGGCATGGATATTGGAAGGCTTGGACGTTGGCAGGAGGTTCGCATTCAGGCAATGCCGGGATGTTTTCGTCCCCCCCGCAGGAATGCGGGAATGTCTGGAATTGTACAGCCGGATTGTCGTCGAGCGGTGAAACGAGTTGATAAAACGGGTGGCCCGGCCAATGCTGCTTTTGGCCCACCGTACCCGTACCAAACCAGACCTTAAAAAACCCAACAGCATGGCTCACGACGAACGCATCCGCAGGGCCGAAATCCTGCTGGTCGAGGACAATCCCGCTGACGTGCGCCTGATGCGGGAAGCGCTGGCGGAGATCTCCGTCCCCCACCGGCTGGGCGTGGCTGAGACGGGCGGAAAAGCGTTGCAAATGCTTCGGCGCGAGGGTGTTGAATCGGCGCGCCCAGACCTGGTGCTGCTGGACCTGAACCTGCCCGACATGCACGGGCTGGCGGTGCTCAAGGAGGTGAAGACCGATCCGGCGCTGAGGCGCATCCCGGTCATCGTGTTTTCGAGTTCGGAAAAGCGGGAGGAAGTGGCGGAGGCATACAATCTCAATGCGAATTCCTACATTGCCAAGCCGGTCGAATTGGCGGACTTTATCCACATGGTGAAGGGGGTCGAGGAGTTTTGGCTGACGGTGGTCAAGCTGCCAAAGGACTAGGAGCAACCATGGCCGGTTACACAATGCGGGTACTACTGGTGGAGGATAACGAGGAGCACGTTGAATTGCTCCAGAAGCTGCTGGCGGAGTCGGATGAGCCGGTCTTCGAGGTGAAGCAATACGCGGCACTGCGCCCGGCGCTGGACGCGCTGGAAGGGGGCGGATTCGACATCATCCTGCTGGACCTGCTGCTGCCGGACAGCGAGGGAATAGAGACCTTCCTGCGGGTGCAGGAGCATGGGCACGATCTGCCGATCGTGGTGCTGACGGGCGTGGACGACGAGGCGCTGGCGGTCGAGACGGTGCAACGGGGCGCGCAGGATTACCTGGTGAAAGGCCGCGTGGATGACCGCATCCTGGTGAGATCGCTGCGGTACGCGATGGAGAGAAAGAAGGTGCAGATGGAATTGCAACGGGCGCGGGACGACCTGGAGCGGCGCGTGAAGGAGCGGACGGCGGAGTTAGTCGCGTCGAACCAGAAATTGCAAAAGGAGGTGGGTGAAAGGATCCGCGCGGAAGCGGCGGTGCTGGAGAGCAACCGGCAATTGTCGTATGCGCTGGAGCGGCTGCGGGAGACGCAGGAGCACGTGATCCAGCGGGAACGGCTGCACGCGCTGGGGCGGATGGCGAGCGGGATCGCGCACGATTTCAACAACGCGCTGGCGCCGATCCTCGGGTTCAGCGAATTGCTGCTGCGCCGGCCGGAGGCGCTGGCGGACATGGAGCGGGCGCGCGGCTACATCGAGATGATCCATACGGCGGCGGAGGACAGCGCGAAGATCGTGGCGCGGCTGCGCGAGTTCTACCGTTACCGCGAGGAGAACGACGTGTTTACGCCGGTATCGCTGAACGACCTGATCCAGCAGGTAATCTCGCTGACGCAACCACGGTGGAAGGATCAGGCGCAGGCAAACGGGGTCAATGTCACGATCAAGACGGAATTGCAAAACATCCCAACCATCTCCGGCAACGAGGCGGAGCTGCGGGAGATGCTGTTTAACGTTGTGTTTAACGCCATCGACGCGATCCCTGTAAGCGGGACGGTGACATTCCGAACCTCGATGCGGGACGAGACGGCGCTCCTACAGGTGGCGGACACGGGAATGGGCATGACCGAGGAGGTGCGCTCGCGGTGCCTGGAGCCGTTTTTTTCGACTAAGGACGAGCATGGAACGGGGCTGGGACTGGGAATCGTGTACGGGATTGTGAGGCGGCACGACGGGACAATCGAGATCGAGAGCGAAGGGGGCAAGGGGACAACCGTCACGATCGGCCTGCCGCTTTACAAGGAGACGCGGTTGCCCGTGCGGCCCGAGCCGGTGGGGATGCTGGAGAGGTCGTTGCACATCCTTGTGGTGGAGGATGAACCGCTGGTGCGCGAGGTGATCGAAGTCTATCTGCGGGAAGACCGGCACATCATCGAGACGGCGGCAAACGGGCGGCAGGGGCTGGAGAAGTACAAGGCGGGAACATTCGACCTGGTGATGACGGATCGCGCGATGCCCGAGGTCAACGGAGACGTGCTGGCGGCGGAGATCAAGAAGATCAACCCCAAGCAGCCGGTGGTGCTGCTGACGGGATTCGGGGATTTGATGAGCGGGGCGGGAGAGAAGCCGGAGGGAGTGGACCTGGTGGTGAGCAAGCCATTCACGCTGAACTCGCTGCGGGGGGCGATCTCGAAGGCGGTCAGGGGCGGGGAGAGCCAGCATCCTGGCTCCGGCATTTAGAGATCGCGGACGTGGCGCCGGTCTTGCCTCGGGGCGCACGGCGGAGATAGGATTGGAGGCAGTGTTGGCCCCCAGTTCTTCACAAGCATCGCCACCGGTGAAGGTTCTCCTGGTCGAGGACAACCCGGGGGATGCGCGGCTTATTTCCGAATTGCTGGGGGATTACCGAGATTACTTTCAGCTCGATTCGCAGGTGACGCGGCTGACGGAGGCGGAGCAGGCATTGGAGAAATCCGGTGTGGATCTTGTGCTGCTGGACCTGAGCCTGCCGGACAGCCAGGGATTCGAGACCTTCGAGCGATTGCTCTCGCACGGGCGGGATGTGCCGATTCTCGTGCTGAGCGGCGTGGACGACGAAGTGCTGGCGCTGCGGATGGTACACGCGGGAGCGCAGGATTATCTGGTCAAGGGGAGATTCGACGGACCACTGCTCGCGCGGGCGATGCGCTATGCGATCGAGCGCGGCGGGGCGGAGCGGCAATTGACGCAGGAGAAAGATATCCTGCGGGCGCTGCTCGAGACGATGCCGGAGCGGATTTATTTCAAAGACCCGCAGAGCCGATTCATCCGGGTGAACCCGGCGATGCTGAAGCTGTTCAAAGTGGAGCATCAGGAGGATGTGATCGGGAAGACGGACTTCGATTTTTTCCTGCCTGAGCACGCGGAGCAGGCGTTTGCGGACGAACAGGAAATCCTGCGCACGGGGAATGCGATCGAAGGAAAGGTCGAGAAGGAGACGCTGCCCAATGGGGATATCCGCTGGGCGCTGACGACCAAGCTGCCGCTGCGCGACCGGAACGGAGAGATCATCGGAACGATGGGTCTGTCGCGGGACGTAACGCGCATGAAGCAGATCGAGGACGAGCTGGCGGCGGAGCGCAACATGCTGCGCAGCGTGATCGAGAACATCCCGGACCCGATTTTCGTGAAGGACATCGAGGGGCATTACCTGCTGGACAACGAGGCGCATTGCCGGTCGCTTGGGATGACCAGGCGCGAGGACATCATCGGGCGGACGTCGTTTGCTTTTTTTCCGGAGGAAGAGGCGGCGCTGGCCAAGAAGGATGACGACGGCGTGGTGGCCAGCGGGGCGCCGATGGTCAATCACGAGGAGTGCGTGCCGGACGCGAAGGGGAAGAAACGGTGGCTGCTGACGACCAAGGCGCCGATCTTCGATCCGGATACGGGCGAGGTCGTGCGGCTCGTGTGCATTCGGCGGGATATCACGCAGACGAAGGAAGCGGAGGAGAAACTGAGGGCGGCGAATGCGGAGCTGTCGCTGGCGCTATCGAACCTGAAGGAAGCGAGCGAGGAACTGCGGTCGATCCAGCTTCAATTGATCGAGGCGGAAAAGATGAAGAGCATCGGCAGGCTGGCAGCGGGAGTGGCGCACGAGGTCAAGAACCCGCTAGCGATCATCACCATGGGCGTGGATTACATTGAATCGCTTCCGAGTGCCGATGAGAACACGCGCGAAATCCTGCTGGAGATGCGAGCCGCGGTAAAGCGGGCGGACAATGTGATCCGCGGGCTGCTGGATTTCTCCGCGCCGCGGCAACTGGAGGTGGCGGAGGAGAGCCTGACCGATATCATCGAGCATGCGCTGCTGCTAGTGCGCGGGGAGATGATCGGGCATAATTACAAGGTGGTGGAGGAATATCCGGCGGACCTGCCGCGCCTGCACCTGGACCGGATGAAGGTGGAGCAGGTGTTCGTGAACCTGATTACCAATGCCATCCATGCGATGCCGGAAGGAGGGGCGCTGACGGTGCGGGCTTACGCGAAGCAACTGACCGGCGTGGGGGCGAACCTGGCGGGCTCGGAAACGGAGGCCTTCCACGTGGGAGACCGCGTGGTGGTGGCGGAGATCGACGACGCGGGGACGGGGATTCCGGAGTCGAAGCTGGGGAAGATATTCGATCCGTTTTATACGACCAAGCCGACCGGGAAGGGAACGGGGCTCGGATTGACTGTGACGCGGACGATCATCGATCTGCACGGCGGGACCATAGAAATCACCAACCGCCCCGAAGGGGGCGCGAGGGCAACTGTCATGTTCAAAGCCTGAAACCCAAACAATCGTGGACACACCAACCAAACGCATACTCATCGTCGACGACGAGGCCGGGTTTACCCGGCTGCTGAAGCTGACGCTCGAAGGAACCAAACGTTACACCGTGAAGGAGGAAAACGACGGCTCGCAGGCGCTCTACACGGCGCGGCAATTCCGTCCCGACCTGGTGCTGCTGGATATCATGATGCCAAAGATGGATGGAGGCGACGTGGCGCGGCAAATCAGCAATGACCCGATCTTGAGGGAAGTGAAGATCATCTTTTTGACGGCGATAGTTTCAAAGCAAGAGATCGGTTCGGTGGGGATGGGAGGGTATCCCTTTATGGCCAAGCCGGTGAGCCTGGCGGCGCTGACGGAGATGATCGAGGAGACGCTGGGGATGGAGTAAATCAGTGGATGGCCGCGACGTCGCTTGGAACGCTGATTGGTTCGCGTGCGACGATTGCCGATTGATAGATTTGCTCGAC
>JBEKOV010000137.1:0-8700 GCA_049521415.1 Chthoniobacteraceae bacterium | reverse complement strand
ACCTGGGAGAGCGCCAATTCCACCTTGGCCTTGGGCTGAAAGTAGACGCGCGTTACGGAGACGCCGCTATAGGATTGCGACTCGATGTGCTCGATGTCATTGACCGTGGTGGTCATCGCCCGCTCGGTCAGGGTGGTAAAGCGCTTCTCCATCTCCTCCGGCGGCACGCCCGGATAAGACCAAATCACGCTGACGACCGGGATATTGATATTCGGAAAAATATCGGTCGCCATCCGCTTGATCGTGACGATCCCGAGAAGGACGATCATGATCGCCATGACCGTAAAAGTGTAAGGACGCCGGAGCGCCAGGGCGACGATCCACATAGATCAGTTATAAGTCGAATGTCATCGGAACTGCGGCTCCCGTCGAGAGCGCGGAAGATTCAAACGGTCGTTTTAGACAACTCGCAAGTCAATCCGATTTTCATATCCGCAATCTTCCGTACTCCGTACTTGACTATATAGTACAGTACGCTAGCCTCCTCTCATGCCTCGTATTAGTGACGCCAGACCTCGCCTCATGGACGCGGTGCGCACGTTGATATGGGAGAACAGCTACGGCTCGACCTCGGTCGATGCCATCTGCCACAAGGCCGGCGTCCGCAAGGGCAGCTTCTATCATTTCTTCGAGTCGAAATCGACCCTCGCCACCGAGGCGCTCGAGGCCGACTGGCAGGCCAAGCGCGCCAAACTCGACGAAATGTTCTCCCCGCTGGTCCCGCCGCTCGACCGGTTGCGCAATTACTTCGACTACGTCTTCGACCGCCAGGCGGCGGCCCACGCGGCATGCGGCTGCGTGCTTGGCTGCCCGTTGCTGAGCCTCGGCTGCGAGGTCAGCACTCAGGATCCCCTCATCCGGGCAAAGGTTCAGGAGATTCTCGGGCGGCAACTGAAATACTTCGAGACGGCCGTCCGCGACGCTCATGGCGAGGGGTCGATCGTGGCGCCGCAGGCGCGCGTGAAGGCGCGTTCGATCTACGCCCTCCTGCAAGGGGCGCTGACCCAGGCCCGCATTCTCGACAGCCTCGACATCCTGCGCGATGCGCGCTCGGGAGTATTCGATATCCTCGGCATCCCCGCCATGCCCGTTGCCGTACAGGCTGCGCCAGCGCCCGCCGCAAAGCGGACCCATCCGGTTGCGCGGCGTGCGCCGAAATTACAGCCGAGTTGAGAACAGGCAACCTACCGGCTTCGGCATAAAGAGCATTGACAAGGAATAGACGACCGGTCAAGTATCCAACCCTCTATGAACCCATCCGATCTCACCCAACGCCCCCCACGCAGCCCGCGCACCCGTCTCGGCGGATTCGTCATCCTTCCACGCATGCTCGACAAGGCGCGCGCCACCATCGCCGGCGCCAACGGCGAGTACCAATACGCCTGCCCGCTCGATCAGCGTTTCCTCGATTTTGCCGGGATCGACCCGGAGGCCCTCAAGGAGCAACTGGCGACCGGCAAGGGCGACGGCGAAATTCTCGCCTGGGTCCTCGAGAACTCGAAGAACAAGCGGAACGAGGTGGAAATCGACGCCTGGTCGAGTTATGCCGAGCGCCGCACGCCGGCGGACGTGGAGTCGCGGCAATTTTTCAACGAGATGCAATCGAAGACCGGGCCGAAGCGCGAGGACATCGCCACGTGGTTCGAGCTGCTCGAGCTCGACGACTTCGTGAGCTTCGGAGGCAAGGCGTGATGACGCCCCGCCCGCGGGCCATCCGCCGTTAATCGCTGATCTGGCCTTTCGCCGTTCACCCGCTACATTCCACACCCATCCTTATGCACGATCTCGCCACCACCCTCGGCTTCGCCGATACCCAGCACGTTGATCCCCCCGAAATCATTCGCCCCGTTCCCTCCAGTCCCGCGCTCCCGGGGCTCGAGCACCGGGATTTGCGCGACGACGATTTCTGGCACGCCATCCCGGCTTTCGCGCGCGTTTCCGCCGCCGAGTTTCACACACACACTTTTCAGGCGCGCCACTCGGTCACAAACGCGCAACAGCTCCGGGAGACCGTCGGACATTTGGTTCCCGAGAGCTTTTTCAAGGATCTTTCGGATGGATTGCAGCGCGCGCCGATGGCCCTGCGCATTTCTCCCTACCTCCTCTCGCTCATCGATTGGAGCGAGCCCGTCGATGACCCGATCCGGGCCCAATTCATGCCCCTGGCCTCCACGCAGCAACCGGATCACCCCAGCCTCCGCCTCGATTCGCTCGGCGAGCAGGCCGATTCCCCCGTTCCCGGCCTGACCCATCGCTACCGCGACAAGGCGCTCTTCCTGCCGCTCAATTCCTGCCCCGTCTATTGCCGCTTCTGCACCCGCAGCTACGCGATCGGCGGCGACACCAACGTGGTGGGCAAGCTGAAGCTCACCCCCGGCCTCGCCCGCTGGGAGAAGGCTTTCGCGTACATCGCGTCGCGGCCCGAGTTGGAGGACATCGTCATCAGCGGCGGCGATGCCTATAATTTAAAGGCCGAGCATATCCGCCTCATCGGCGAGCGCCTGCTGGCCATGCCGAATATCCGCCGCATCCGCTACGCCACGAAGGGCCTCGCGGTCATGCCGCAGAAAATTCTCACCGATCACGCATGGGTCGAGGCGCTGACCTCGGTGGTCCAGTTGGGCCGCCGGTTGCACAAGGACGTGGTGGTCCATACGCATTTCAATCATCCGCGCGAGATCACCGCGGTGACGCGGCGCGCCACGGACCGCCTGATCGGGGAAGGCATTTTCATCCGCTGCCAGACGGTCCTCCAGCACGGCGTCAACGACGACTCGGAGACGATGCAACTGCTGATCCGCCGCCTCAGCCACGTGAATGTGCATCCCTATTATGTTTTCTTCCACGACATGGTGCCCGGCGTCGAGGACCTGCGCACCTCGCTCGCGGCGGGCCTGGAAATCGAGAAGCACGTCCGCGGGTCCACCGCCGGATTTAACACCCCGTCATTCGTGGTCGATACGATGGGCGGCGGCGGCAAGCGCGACGCGCACTCCTTCGAGCATTACGACCGGGAGCATGGCATCGCGGTCTTCACCAGTCCCGCGGTCAAGCCCGGCGTCAAATTCCTCTATTTCGACCCGCTGGCCACTCTGTCCGGGCCGGTCAGGGAGAAATGGCTCGTCCCTGCGGAACGGGAGCGGATCATAGCCGGCGCGCTCGATAAGGTGCGGTTGTAACTCGGCGCCCCCCGCGACCCCCCTGAGAATATCATTTGCCACCCGCCCGATTTCAGGTAAATGGTGTGGCTCTTTTTATCCAGGGAGAGAGGAATCGCAAATGAACATCATCGACACCATCGAGAAAGAACAAATCAAGAAGGAGCTCGCTCCCTTCAAGGTCGGCGACAGCGTCCGCGTCCATACCCGCGTCATCGAGGGCGACAAGGAGCGCATCCAGATTTTTACCGGCATCGTCATCGGTCGCAAGGGGACTGGCGTGAACGCCAATTTCACCGTCCGCCGCATATCGTATGGCGAGGGAGTCGAGCGCGTATTCCCCGTGCATTCGCCCCGCATCGCCAAGATCGAGGTCGAGACGAGCGGCACCGCCCGCCGCGCGAAGCTCAATTACCTGCGTGGCCGCAAGGGCAAGCAGGCCATGGCCGTCCGCGAGTAAGCGCCTCCCCTCCCCGCCATGCGCTGCACGCTCAAGCATGAGAATGCGTTGCGCAGGGCGGGTCTCCAATTGATCGCCGGCATCGACGAAGCCGGGCGCGGACCGCTCGCCGGGCCGGTGGTCGCCGCTGCCGTCATCCTCCCTGTGGGGTTTCGGCACAGCGGCATCGACGATTCCAAGAAGCTGACCCCGCGGCAGCGCGACGAAATCTACGCCATGCTCACAGGGCGCCAGGATATCTGCTGGGCCGCCGCCATAGTCGAACACGACGAAATCGACCGATTCAACATCCACCGCGCCTCGCACGAGGCGATGCGCCGCGCGGTCCACGCGCTGGCGACCGTGCCCGAGCATGCGCTCATCGACGGCCGCCCGGTCCGGCCATTCCCCGTGCCGCATACCGCGATCGTCAAGGGCGACGCCAAGTGCCAGTGCATCGCCGCCGCCAGCATCGTGGCAAAAGTAACACGCGACCGCATCATGGTGCGGCTCGACGCCGAGTATCCTTCCTACGGATTCGCCCGGCACAAGGGTTACGCGACAGAGCTGCACCTCCTTCGCCTCAAGCTCCATGGCCCCTGCCCGATTCATCGCAAAACTTTTCTCCCGGTCGCGCGGCAGCGCCTCCTCGACCTCGCCTCCTGAGCCGGAGCATCTCCGCCTCGGCCGGCTCGGCGAGCGGCTGGCCGCGCGGCACCTGCGGCGCAACGGCTACAAAGTGCTCTACCGCAATTTCCGCCCGCCCGGCGGCGGAGAGATCGACCTCGTCTGCCGGGAGAAAAACACGCTCGTCTTCGCCGAGGTAAAAACTCGCGCCCCAGGCGGCCCCGGGCGGCCTGCCGACGCCGTCGATTCGGCAAAGGAGGAGGCCGTCATCCGCGGCGCGCACGCATGGCTGCGGCTGCTCGGCCATCCCGATGTGCCGGTGCGCATCGATATCGTCGAGGTCATCATCGGTGACGGCAGGCCCGAGATCACGCTCAGCCGCGACGCGCTGGCTTTTACGAGCGAGCGGTGAAGACCGGGATAATCCCGCGCCTATTGGACAGAGCCGGGATTCGGATTCGGCACAGTCACACCGATCCCCGCCGCAGTCCCAAGACCCGAGCCCGGCGTGACATAAGTGGGAATGGGGCTCACCGGCGTCGGCGCCCCCGTTACACTCCCCGCGCCGCCATTATTGATCTGCACGCTGCCCGCCACATTCCCCGAGCCCAGCGACGTCGCATTGCCATTGATCGTCACCGCTCCCGGAACGATCGGCGCCGTGACGCTCGAAGCCGCCGCATTCACCCCCGTACCCATCGTCCCCTGCCCATATACCACCCCCGCGACGGTACTGGTGCTCGTCGCAATTGCAGTACTCGCCGTTCCCGTCGGCCCCGGCGTAGGCGTCGCCACGCTCACCGCTTGCCCCGAGCTATTGGTCTGCCCCGACGCCGAGCAAAGCCCCGCCCCCGCAACAACCGCGGCGGCGCACATAAGCATCGAAAATCTCATCCCAATATTCTAACCCGCCCGCACCCCGGTTCAAGTATTTCGCAAGGCGCGCCCGGCTGCCGTCTCGAGTCTGGTGGCGATTTCGGCATAAGCACCCCCCTTGTCAATTGCGCATCCCTGCGCTACCATGCGCACAGCATCAAACCATGAACGAGATCGTTTTCAATGTGGAGCGCGACGAGAAATCATCCTTTCTCGTGGCATCGTGGGATGAAGCGGACGGCAACGGCGGCATCACCACCCAGGGCCACGATTTGAGCGAATTGCAGGCCATGGTGCGCGAAGCCGTGCTGTGCCATTTCGACGAGGGAAAAGCGCCGGAACGCATCCGGCTTCATTTCATCACTGATCCCGTGCTGGCGACGGCGTGAAACTGCCGCGCGACGTTTCCGGCAGCGATGCCGTGAAAGCCTTCAAGCGGCTCGGCTTTGAAACCGTCCGGCAGGAAGGCTCCCATATCCGCATGGCAAAGGCCGAGCGCCGTGTCACCATAGCGAACCACAAAAGCATCGTCCCCAAGACCCTGCAAAGCATGCTGCGGCAGGCCGGCGTCAGCGTGGAAGAATTTGTTGCCGCGCTGTGAAGCGGGTAGGCGAGGTAACGAATCCCATTGCCAGAAAAAGCCGAGGGCTGGCCCTGCTGCGCCGGGTGTCAGTCCGAAAACGGTGCCATTGGCATTCTGAGCGCAGGTGTGAACTTTTTGGTAAGGAACGCGCTCTAAGTCGTGATTTTTCCATCCGCACCGTACCTACACTTTGCCCGGGGTGGCGGCTGCTCCGTCACGATCTCTCCTTTCGGAATCAGCGCATTAACAAAGTTTCGGGCATCTCGCATTCTGTCTTGATCCCGGCCGTACCGCCGCCAAAAGGTGGTACGGCTCAATCCAAGTAACTTCGGCAAACGGGACAAACGCGCACTGGGACGTTCGACTTGGGCAACATATAACGCGATTTTTAACAGAGAATCACCGTTCAACCAGTCTTCCGCCGCCTCTGGTAACATTTCGACACCCGGATTCTGTCTCTTAAAAGTATTCCGAAACCTCTGCCTTAGATGCTTGTGTACCTGAGCTGGACGATTCTGTACCTCATCATCATGCGCTCGCTTTCGACACATATTTCGGTAGTTTCTCCCCAGTTCTGCCAACCGCACTTCGGTTGGGTCCGGCGATGCCATCGCTCTTTGCCTTGATTCCGTTGCAAATTGCTCCTTCACCAGCGCTATCACTTCCTCGTCAGACATGCACCACCTATAGCCATCGAACGAGTCTGGTGGAATTTTTCCGCGCTTTTTGAGAATACCGAAATAGCGGCGGATTTGCTGTCGGCTCTTTCCAAGGAGAAGCGACACCCGTTGCACACTGGAGCGCGGACGGGCTCCAGGGTCCAATTGCCAGAAGTAGCCATTCAAGTGGCCAGACGATAATTCAGGGGCCGGAGGAGATTTATGGGTCTTGCCGTTTTCAAAAATTGCCCAACGCCGGGGAGCCAGAAGTTCATCCAACCCTCGGCCGCTCCCTTCACACAGCATCCTCGCCTCCCACAACACCGGGCACTCAACTTGAAGGGCTAAGTCCAAAACATCGCTCATAAGACACGAATCAATCTTTGAAACATTTTGCTCATAGGGTGAATATGACGAAGCAAAAAGCAATTCCAAAATACTGGAGGGAACTTCATCGCGCACGCAAAAGGATGCGCCTCAAACCCTGCTGGCGATACACTTCTATTCCGAAGGCACTGCTCAAGCAAGCCTATAAACATCGCGCCCCAGTCGCCTCAGTGACATCATCCCCGATGGCGGCAGAACGCTCCGGCGGTGAATCGGAGGGGTGAATCTGGAACCTTTCGCCCAGAAAGCTGCTATTTGGGATGCCCTTGCGCGCTTACGATCTTCCAGGTCCAATGTTGATTCGGCGCTAATTCAATCCCGGCGAACGTGCCAAAAATAGTTGTTTCCAGCGGGTCTGAATAGTAGCCGGGACTCATTCGAAAATCCCGTGAGATAAGAACCCTATCATGGACAACGCTCCCGGGCGATGGTGTCGCTGCGGCTATTTTGTCAAAAATATCGCCTGGAGTCTTTGCGTAAGAATCGGGAACGAAATGGCCGACTGATGAACCTGTCACGGATGACGGCGGCGCAATATCGTCGAACGTGAGCGGGCCAGATTTTGACGGCGTGGATTGCGGCGGTTGAACTTGATCCGCCGAGAAGTCGG
The DNA here is from genome assembly GCA_049521415.1 of Chthoniobacteraceae bacterium. Taxonomy (GTDB): domain Bacteria; phylum Verrucomicrobiota; class Verrucomicrobiia; order Chthoniobacterales; family Chthoniobacteraceae; genus DATAXI01. Next base: position 1,361 of record JBEKOV010000137.1, on the reverse strand, counting down.
TATCGGTGAGAGTCGAAGGGGACACATCGACGTGAACAATGATTTCCTTAACCGTCCAGGAAGAGGCATTGTAAACGGTGCAGGAAAGGTCTCCATCTGAATGGATTTTTGCATTACCCTCTAATTTTGCGAGTTCGGCAAATGGAAGTTCCGTGTCAACAGCTTCTTGGGGTTCCTGTTGGATCTGACGGAAGCTACCTAGATGCCACATGAGAATGGCTCCTGCAACGACTGCAATGGAGGCTAAGGGTAAAGCCACCGTTTTCCAGAGGCGCTTAGGTTGCGCATTGGGATGTTCGGAAAGCGTGAATATCAGCGTCCCGCCGAGAATAGCAATCGCGCCAGCAATGCCGGTAAATGGCCGCCAGTCGTTGGGCCAGTCGTTTTTCTGAGCCGCCAATCCGATCGCGACCGCAGATGCTGCCAGAAGCAGCGCGATGTACCATAAGGCGGTAAGTTGGCGGGTGTTCATGGTGGAATCCTCACGGTCACTCTTGGGACTGAACAGGTAACACACGCCTTTTCGCATGAAAAGCTCGTGTTTCTCTCGCCCTTCATGGCCCGCGATATAGGCGGCAATGCGGGCGTGGATTCGAACGGAGCCCTTCACCGCGCCTCGCGGATCGTGTAACGGTCCAGCGCCGCCAAAACTGCGGGAAGGGAAAACCGATAGCATCGCGGACTGAATTTCATGACGGGGATGCGTTTTCGCCCTATCCACTTGTCGAGGGTACGAACGGATACATTGAGCCGCTTGGCGAGCCGCTGCCCTGGTGAGCAACGCAGGGGCGGATTCTGGAAATTCTTGATTCATGATGCACGATCATCCCCCGAAAACGAACGACTGCCGCGGTTACGTTGCGTTAATGTTGTTCAGAACCCTTATTTGGCCAGATTCGGCCTGATTTAGCCTGATCTGTTTCGCTTGTGACGGAGCGAGAGATACTTGTGGATGGGAGGATGGGTGGGAGGGAGGCCGATTTCAGCGCGCCGCCATGCGATAATGTTGTGCGCCCGTTGCGAAATGCTTGAGACGCGCCGGGCGCTCTGCTCTGTAGGACTTGCACCCTTTTTGCACAACTATTTCGCAACAAGGCGTAAGCGGGTGGCCGTTTTTGAGGTCGCCCGGGATCGAAAATCACCCGGCTGGAGGTTCGCCGGGCCGCGGCGGTGGCGCCGCGGCAAGGGGAAAACGCGGGTCCCATTCGATGTATTCGGACTCCAAATTTCGGATGACGTCTTCGAGGGCCTCCACAACCGATCCGCCACCGGCTCGGCCGGCTTCGACGGCGGCTCGCACCTGATCGGTAAGACGCCGCTCCAAAGCGTCCAGGCGGTCCGTCACAAAGCTTTCCTTGGGC
>JBEKOV010000136.1:0-8843 GCA_049521415.1 Chthoniobacteraceae bacterium | reverse complement strand
TCCGCAGTCGTGTGCCCCTTTTCTCTCGCCGCTATGATCCGCTCCCGCAGATCAAGACTGTAGGTTCGCATCCACCTACCATACCACTCTTTGCCTCAGATTAAATAGAAAATGCTCTAGCGGCTCCCCGAACGCAGTTTTCCAAACGCCTCTCCCAGGAACTCGACGACATCCATCGCGGCCAGCGATTCTTCCGACCGGTACTGCACACCAATATCCGCGGAAGCGCCGCATAGCCATGCGCCCGTGCGGGCAGCGTCGTAGGGGCTGAGGTGCTGGCCGATCAACGCGGCGCATACGCCGGTGAGGACATCGCCCATTCCGCCAGTGCCCATGCCGGGATTGCCGGTGGTATTGTAGGAGGCGGGCTTGCCCTGCTCGCGAATGATGGTGCGGGAGCCTTTGAGCAGGAGGGTGATTGGAAAGCGGGCGTTCGCATGCCGCGCGGTAAAGCGGGTCGCGGCCTCATAGCGGGAAAGCTTTGATGACTCGGGGAAGAGGCGGCCCATTTCGCCGGGATGGGGCGTGAGGAGGCGCGGACCGGCGCAATGAAGGAGCAAGTCGGGATTGTGAGCGGCAACGAGGTTGAGGCCATCGGCGTCGAGGACCATTGGGCACTCGGCGTGCTCGATCAAATGGAGGATGGCGCCGGCGTGGCCCTTGCCAAGGCCGGGGCCGAGGGCGAGCACATCGTGCTTTTGCTCCTGGACCTCCGAGTAACTTTTGACGGGATGCACCATGACTTCCGGAGGCGCGGTCACGGCGAGGATCGGCTGGATATCCTCGGAGGCGTAAACAGTGACGAGGCCCGCGCCGCCGCGCAACGCGCCATTGGCGCAGAGGACTGCCGCGCCGGTGAAACCGGGTGAGCCGGCGACGATGCCGATGCGGCCGTACTGGGTCTTGTACGAATCGAAGTTGCGGCGCGGGAGTACGCCATGGAGAGAAGCGGGCGATGCTGTCTCGCTGGTGAATTCGGTGGGAGCGTGGGGCTTGAATTGCGCGAGCGGCGCGACGCAGAGGCGTCCGACGAATGCAGCGGCGCCATCGGCCACCAGACCCGTTTTGGCGTAGCCCGCGGTGACGGTCATATCGGCCACAACACAATCGGGATCGGCCTTGCCCGTATCCGCATCGAGACCGGTGGGTAGATCGACGGCGACTACGTGCGCGTATTCTTGCAAGCGAAGGTTATTGATTTCCCGCGTCAGTGCGCGGATATCGTCACGCAGCGGGCCCGACGCACTGATTCCCAGCAAGCCATCGAGGATGACAGGGGGCCGAGGAGTGGCGGCCCTGCGAATCTTCCGGACGGATAATTTGCCGGATTCAAGCGCCTGTAGCATCCCGCGAGTCAATTCTGCCAGCTTCGACGGATCGCGCTCCTGCGGGCGCAATTCGACCTGCCAGCCTTCGGCGGCCAGATGGCGCGCAGCGACCAGCGCATCGCCTCCATTGTGCCCCTTTCCGTAATAGACCAGCAGGCTGCCCGGGCACGCCGGCCATTGCCGGACCGCGTCCGCAATCTGACGCCCCACTTCTTCCATCAGCGTCTGCGCGGTGACGCCGGCGGCGAAAGTCTGCTCCTCGATGCGCCGCATTTTGGCGGAGGAGACGACGGGGAGTTTCATCCAGGTTAATTCGCGGCAGCCCCTACATCCTGCGCTTGCTGATGATCGCGGCCGCCAGCAACGTGGCGATGCGCTGCCGCACGGCGGGCTTTAAAATATAGGAAGCATCGTAGCGATTGGTCAGGAAGCCGGGCTCAACGAGGATCGAGGGGATGTTGGTCTTGCGAATCACGTAAAAGCCGCGGGTCTTAACGCCGCGGCGCAAGCCCGGCCAGGCCCGGATGATCTGAGAGTAGCATGCGGAGGCGAGGCGGGCGGAGCGGCGGTTGTAATAGTAGGTCTCGAAGCCTTCGCCACCGGCATTTGGCGCCGCGTTGTAATGGATGCTGATGAAGATGGCGTCCCGCTGGGCATTGGCAATCGCGACGCGAGCGGGCAGGGAGACGAAGGTATCATTCCATCGCGTGAGGACGGTGCGAAAACCGGCGGCGCGCAGGAGCGCGTTGAGGCGGAGGGCGGTGTCGAGGGTCATCATCTTCTCCGGATAGCGCTGTCCGGGGATGCCGCCGCGGTCGACGCCGCCGTGGCCGGGATCGATCACCACCGTGGTGAAAGCAAACGCCGCGTGCGCGGCGCCGATGAGGCAAAGGGTCAGCGTTATCCGGCATGCCGCCGCCACGCGGGCAATGCGCCTGCAAGGCCTGGCGAGCAGACCGGGGCGCCGCTCATTGGATGGTTCCCTCGCGTTTTCCATGGCGCTGACGCCGCACTTGTTCCACGGAAACGGAGGCGAGGTCAAACAAACGAACCGCGCCGGTGGAAAAAAATCACTGGGTGTCCGGCATGCCGGGTGGGCGATCGGAGAGTTTCGGCCCCGAGTTTTCAGTGGCCTGGGCGGCAGTCTCCGGGAGGACCTGGATGCCGCCGGTGACGGTGACGTCGCCATCGGGCATGCGCTTGAGATGGGGACGGGTGCGGAGGTCGGCGTAATCGTCCTGGCCGAGCATTTCCGCGTTGGGGCCGAGGCGGGTGTAGAGATATTCCTTGGGGGCAACCATCTGGAGAATGTGCAACTGGCTGAGGGCATCGACCTGGACCTCGGGGTCATAGCCATCGACCAAGCGTCCAAGGGGCCAGGTGGCATAGACGATGCCTGCATCCTGATCCTGGATGCGGACGTAGAGCATGTTGTCCCTCGGCTGGTGGAAGCTCAGCAACTCGTAGTCACGATATTGCCCCGCGCCTTTCTCGCCATCGGGAACGCCGACGGTCTGCTGCCAAAGCGTCGTCCCTTCGGAGACCTCGATGACCCTGGGAGTGGAGGCGAAATACTTCTCGAGGCCGGCCATAAAGATGACCGCGCGGATGTGATAGATGCCGTAATCGGTGACGGGGTAAAGGGTCACAAGGTTAACCTTGCGCGTAACCGTCTGGCCCATGGGGATGGTGAGTGGATCGAGGTGATAATTCGAAGCCCTGGGCGGCACGGGCATGCCCTGGGAGTCCATGACCTCGAAGCTGAACCATTTGTTCGGCGCCTCATCATCGAGTGTGATGTCGCGTCCGGCCAGATTGGTGATGGAGACGGTGGCGATGACCGGCTCATAGCAGACATAAAGGCGGCGGGGGATGCTGATGCTGACATCGATCTGGGCATGGAGCGCGGGCGCCAGCGCGCACAGGAGCGCAAAGGCGAGAAACCGGGGGGAATTGGCGAAGCGGGACATGAGGAGGGGAAGTGTAGCCGATTTTGCGGCAAATGCCAGAGGGCATGCCAAGAGAACGGATTGATACTGGCGGTTCACTTCGGCGGAGGGGTGTCGCTGGCGGTGCGGAAGCCGAGATCCTGGGCGTATTGCTGGGGGTAGGCCTTGACGATGGTGGTGGCCATGGCCTGCTCGGGAGTCGATTTGTAATTGCCGCCGCGGATGGTGACGTAGGTCTTGCCGGGGTCCCATGAATTGGTCCACTCGCTGACGTTGCCGCCCATGTCGATGACGCCGAATGGGCTGCGGTCGGTGGGGAATGCATCGACGGGGGACCACCAGGTGAAGCCATCAACGCCGGGTTTGTAGTCAGGGGGCGGGTCGGCCTGGTAATCGCCGCCGGCGTTCAGCTTCCTGGGATCCCACAGGCTGCCCCAGGGATAGAGATAACCCTCGGGGCCGCGGGCGGCTTTCTCCCATTCCTCCTGGGTCGGAAGGCGGCGGCCCTTCCATTTCGCGTAGGCGTAGGCATCGAAGTAACTGACGTTGAAAACCGGGCAATCGAGCGTAATCGGCACGCCGCGCACGGTGCGGTACATGGGCAGAGCCGAGCTGGCGCGGCCATAGTAAATATCCCAATCGCGCGGGATGTGAGAGAGACCAACGGGCTGGAGCTGGCTGTCGAACTCGGTGGTGTTGTTATGTTGCGCGAGGTAATCGAGGAATTTTTTGTACTCGGCAATCGTGACCTCATAGCGGTCGATGTAAAAAGTGGGCAGGGTGATCTTCTGGCCGTTCTGGTAGATAAATTCACCGGCGGGGATCATGACCATGTCGTTGCCATAGTCATGAGCGATAGGGCGCATGTATTCCCACCAGGCGACGAGGCCGATGGAGCCGATCAGGAAGAGGAGGCCGACGATGCTGGAGATGACCTGGATTTTCTGGCGCTTGCGCGCCTCCTCGACGGCCTGAATGGCGGCCTGATCCTGCGCGCTGAGCTTGAATGCGTCCGCGGGGATGACCTTTGGCTCGATGGCCTGGATAGCCTGAAAAAGGGCGGCCCAGGATTGAAAGCCGGACTGGGTCATTACACCCATGCGCATCAACATGGCCTGCAAGCCACGGTCCTGCGCCTGGCCGCCGGGAAGCGTCGCGCGGATGATGGCGCCGAGTGCGGCGATCTCCTCCTGGATGCCCGGCATCTCCTGGCCGGGCTGGGCGACGTTCGAGAGATATGGCAGGCCGTCCGTGCCGATGTAGATGTCGCTATCATCGGGAATGACGTGCGGAATGCGATGATGATGAAGATGGGCGAGACCCTGGGAGACAAACTTGATAGTCTGAAGGGCCATCGGCTCGCTGAGGCCCTCGCCGCGGGCGGTGAGTTGGGCGAGGGTGAGGCCATCGACGTACTCGTGCGTATAGAAGTGGTAACCATCGGCCTGGTTCGCCTCGTAAACGGAAAGGATGTGGGGATGCTGAACGGCGGCCTTGGCGCGCGCGGTGGCGACGAAGTTGCGGCGCGCCTCTTCGTCGCCGGCCGATTCGCTGGAGAGAATCTCCATGGCAACCGGGCGGTTCATCGAAGTCTGGATGCCCATGTAAACGGGACCCCATTTGCCGGCGCCGAGGCGGCACTCGATGCGGTAGGCGCCGATCGTCTTGCCGAGAAGCGGATCGGGAGCGGTGACTTTGGGAATGGCGGCGGTAGCCGTGGGCGTGGTGGCGACGGGGTGGGGCGTGACTTTGGGTGCGACGATGGGAGTGGCTGGGGCGGCTGCCCTGGGAACGGCCTTGGGCGTGGCTCTGGGGACGGCGGAGACGCCGGGCGTAGGCCTGGGTGGGGTGGCCGGGGTGGCTCTTGGGATGGCGGCAGGGGTGGCCCTGGGCACTGCGGCGACGGCGTGGGGCCTCGGCATGGCGGCAGGGGCGGCCGGTGGGTGGGTTGTGGGGACGGCCTTGGGCACGGCGGCGGGTAGATGCGGGGCGGGCTGGGCGGGGAAGGGTAATTCGCCGGCGGGTGCGGTGGTCTGGGACGGTTGGGCGGGCGGTTGGGCGGCTCCGAAGCCGAGGGCGCGCGCAATCGCGGGGAAGAGCTTTTGTTGCGACACCGGTTTCGTCACGACCTCGTACCCCGCCGTGTGCTCGGCGTATGCCGACAGGTCGAAGCCGGTGAGGAAAATGGTCTTCACACCGGGATGGCGGTTTTCCATTTTGTTGCGGAGGGTGAAGCCGTTCATCGGCTCCATCATCACCTCCGTGATGAGGAGGTCGAGCTGCTGGCCCTGGGTCAACTCAAGCGCCGCGTCTCCCGTGGCGGCGGACTGAATTTCGTTGCCCGGGGTTTGCTGAAGGAGCGCCACCACTGCGGGCAGGTCCTCCGCCCGGTCCACAACGAGAATCTTCATAGGGTACTCACTCTCACTTGTCCGGCTCGGGCAGAGTCAGCGGCGGGGGATACGTCTTGATGAGGCCGGGCGGGTCCGCGGCCTGATCTTGCAGCGCCTTGTTGTAATAGACGCAAACGATGTAGCCGTAGTAGTGGCGGCTGGCCTCAATGGCGCCGGGCTCCGGCGGGGACTGCGTGTAATCGACGTCGAGAATCTCGATGTCGTCCGACTGCCAATCGGCGGGGAGAGAATTCCAATGCGAAGAGACGGAAGCATTGGTGCGGACGACGGATTGATCGCCCAATTGATCGTAGAAGAAGACCTGGATGACGACGCCGGAGACGTCGATTTTGATATTGGGGCGGCGTTTGACGGGGATTTTGAGCGTGAAGCGATCATAGCCGTCCGGGGTCGGGGGTTTCTCGACGGTGCTGAGATTGACAAGGGCAAGCTGGGAGCCGGGCTGGAAGCCGCTGTCATCACCGTCGCCGGTGGAGGCGGTGGTGTCCTGGCTGGAGGCGGTGTCATCGCCATCGCCGAGCTGGGCGGCCTTCAGCTTGGCGTCGGCGGCGGTGTAGTAAATGCCGGCGGCTTCGCCCATGTCGTAGATGGTGCGCCACTGCTCGAGCGCCTTGTCGGTGAGGTCCATCTTCTCGTAGGTCTCGGCCAGCTCGGAGATGACGAGCGGATTCTTTGGAGACATGGCGAGGGCCTCGCGCAGGCGCGTGACGGCGGTGCTGGTATCGCCGCGCGCCCGCAAGGCAATGCCCTCCGCGACGAGGCCATCGAGCCGGGATTGGGGAGTCGTGATCTGGTCCTCGGGAACGGGGGTCGGATTTGGCAGCGAGGCCATTTCCGCGGGCGTGGATTGCGCAGGCGCGGGTTGCGAGGTTGCCGCAGGCGCGGGCGTGCTATTGGTGATGGAGGCGAAGGGATCGTTAAACGCGGGCTGGGGATGCGTGGCAACGGGCGCCTGGGAGTTGCCGGCGAACTCGTCCTGGGGAGGGATCTTGATGCTCAGCGGCGGATTATGCCGGGCGCGATCGACCAGTGCGACCGAGGCGCAGATGATTTCGACGAGGAAGGCGGCGCCCAGAATCCATGCGGCCACACCCAAGGTGCGTCCGGCGGAGGAACGGGAGATGGCTGGTGCCTGCTGCACGTGATGATTCCAGAGTAAATTTCAGGAGGGGAAGTGTCAACGAAGGGACGATTGTCAATGCAGCAGCAGGTCCAGCACACTATCCGCAGCTTTCTTCACAGTGCCTTCGGTGCCTTCGATCACGTTCTTGCCGGCGGCGACGGCGAGGCGCGCGGTCAGATCATCGTGCGGGTGCGAGGCGGGGCCGGTAAGGCGCATGCTGGTCCAGAGATAACCGTCGTGCGACACAGTAAAGACTTCGTCCTGCGAGCCGGGAATCCATTGCAGCGTGCCGGGTGTAAGGCCGACTTGGAAGGTGCCGTCCATCTGGCCGTCCACGATCGTGTAGTTGCCTTCCACCCGGATCAATCCCTCGGATTCCATGACCATGTTGCGCACTTCGAGGCGGTCGGGCGAGTGCGTGAAATCGGCGGAAGCGCGCGTGAGATCGAGGCGGCGGAAGCGCTCGGTTTGCGTGAATACGCCGATCTCGTCGAGGACCGGCAGGGCGGTCAACTGGCCATCGGTGAGGACGACAGAGCCGGAGACGGTCAGATTATGCCTGGGTCCGCTTGCGGAATCGGCGTCGGACCCGAGTTGAGCCTGGATGTGGGCCTGGCCGCTTAGATTCCCCGAGAGCCGCTCGCGCCAATCGGGCGTGAGGAGCGGCCGGACGTCGACGCCGTCGAATTTGACATCGAGGTCCACCGATTGCCGCGCCTGGACGGAGCCGGTGACATCGAGGCGGCCGGAGCCGTCGCGCAGGCTGCCGGAATTGATGTAAAGGGTCGGGCTTTGCCAGCGCATGTCGGCGGTATCGAGATCGAGCGCGGGCCAGCCGGCCTGCTGGAGTGTGCCGCCCTCGGCATCAATGATCCATCCGCTGTCCGTATCGGGCGTGAGCGTGAGCGAGGCGCCGCTGATGCCGCCGGGGGGATCCTGCGACCATTGCCAGTTTGTTTCGTTGATGACGGCCTTGCGCAGATCGGCGGTCCATTTCTGGTGCCAGCCGGCGATGGGGGCGGGCGACTCAGGCGCGCCGGGGATGCTCTCGGGCGGGGCTGTGCCGGCAAGGCTGGCGGCGGGCTGCGTGACGGTCACGCGCTGGATCGCGAGTTCATCGATCTGGACGGTGTGATGCAAAAGGCCGTGCCAATCAAACGATGCGCGCAATTGATCGGCATCGATGGCGGAGAAGCCGCCGCCATCGTCGCGCGAGGCGTGGAAATTCCCGCCGTAGACGAGCGAGCCATCGAATTGCAGCGGCGAAAAATCGGCGTGGCTGGCATGCATGGCATTTGCCGCGCTCTCCCCGAGCGTGCGGCGGAAGGCGTCGCTCTTGAGGTAATTGACGAACATCGCGCGCGCCACCATGACGGCGGCGAGCAGGAACACAATCAAGGCGAGCAGGGCGATGCCGAGCCGGGGAAGAATCCTGTTCATCAGACTTTCAACGTTAACGCAGTTCGGTAAGAATCCAACACCCATGCTTGAAGTTCGAGATGTCTCCCTAGCCGCAGGCGCCCGTCCGGATGGGGAGCCGATCATGCTCCTGCGGGATATCTCGGCGCACTTCCCGCGCGGGCACCTGTGCGCGATCGTGGGCCCGTCGGGCTCGGGTAAAAGCACGCTGCTGAAGGTGATTGCGGGCATCATCGAGCCGGAGGAGGGAACGGTGCTGTGGGAGGGACGCGATCTCTCTGCCGAGCGCGACCTGGAGCCGCACGAGATCGGCTACGTGCCGCAATTCGGAATCTCATTCGACCTGCTGACGGTGGCCGAGAGCATGGATACGGCACTGCGGCTGCGAGTCGGGGGCATGGACGCCGAAATGCGCCGGCGGCGCGCGCTCGAAATCCTGAAGGACGCCGGACTGGGCGAGATCGCGGACCGGCGCACGGCGGTCCTCTCCGGCGGCCAGAAGCGGCGGCTGGCGCTGGCGTTGGAGATGGCGACGCAGCCGGTGCTGCTGCTGTGCGACGAGGTGACGAGCGGGCTCGATACGAAATCGGAGGATGAGATCGTGAAATTG
>JBEKOV010000135.1:0-15460 GCA_049521415.1 Chthoniobacteraceae bacterium | reverse complement strand
CCAATCACCATTTGGTGAAATCCGTTTTCACGTTTCCATGATGGTCGCGGTGTCTCTTTGTGCTCTCTGCGTTCTCTGTGGTCAGTTCTCGCCGTCTTTCCAACTGCATCGTTACGGCTTAGGCGTTGACTTTCAACTTCCTCCTCAGGGCGAGGACGATGGCGGGGGGGACGAAGGCGTCTACGTCGCCGCCGAGGCGGGCGATCTCTTTGACGATGCGGGATGAAAGGTAGGTGTATTCTTCGCGGGGGGTGAGGAAGACGGTTTCGATGGAGGGATCGAGTTTGCGGTTCATGAGGGCCATCTGGAATTCGAACTCGAAGTCGGAGACGGCGCGCAGGCCGCGGACGACGGCGACGGCGCCCTGTTGATGGGCGAATTCGACGAGGAGACCGCCGAAGGCGGCGACTTTTACGTTGTCGAAGCGGCTGGTGACCTGGCGAAGCATGTCGAGGCGCTCGTCCATGCTGAAGAGGGCGTGTTTTGCTTCGTTCAAGGCGGCGGCGACGATGACGGCATCGAAGAGGCTGGCGGCGCGGGCGATGACATCGAGATGGCCGTTGGTGATGGGATCGAAGCTGCCGGGATAGATGGCGAGGCGCATGGGAGGACTGTGTGGGAAAAATCGAAAAATCGAAAATCGAAAATCGAAGGAATAGAAAAAGGGCCGCTGATCGAGAATCGATCAGCGACCCCAACCAACAGTCAGCGCGGCTCGATGCGCTACCATGAAATCAACTGTCCTTGGGCTTGAGGACGAGGTACTGGCTGCCGCTGTCCTGGCTCCAGACGTGGAGGAGGACGTGCTCGGTCTTGGCGATTTTGTTGCTCTCGGCGATGGCCTGATCGGCGCTGGTGAGGGGCTTACGGTTCATGTCGAGGATGACGTCGCCTTTGCGCAGGCCGGCGTCGTAGCCGACGGAGTCGCCGGATACGTCGGTGATGACGACGCCTTTGACATCGCCCGGGATTTTGAGGTCGGAGCGCGCGGAGGTGTCGAGGTCGCCGACGGCGATGCCGTCGAGGACATTGGAGACGCCCTGGGGCGGAGCGGCAGGGGGCGGGGTGGCCTGGGCGAGGTCACCACCACCACCGAGTTCGCGGGAGGGGCCTTGCTGGGGAGCGGCCTGGGCGACGTCATCGCCGCCGGGCTCCTGGCCGAGGATGGCTTCGACGGTCCTGGGCTGGCCGTCGCGGAGGTAGGCGATCTGGGCTCTGTCGCCGGGATTCATGCCGCCGATGGTGAGCTTGAGGGACTGGGAATCGGCGATGGGCTTGCCGTTGACGGAGGTAATGATATCGCCGTCCTGAAGGCCGGCCTGGTCGGCGGCGCCGCCCTGGATTACCTCTTTGACGAGGGCGCCCTGCTGATCAGCGGGAGCGTGGAGGGACTCGATGAGGTCGGCATCGAGATCCTGCGGCCCGACGCCGAGGAAGCCGCGGGTGACTTTGCCGTTCTTGAGGAGGCTGTCCATGACGTTGCGGACTAGATTGGAGGGGACGGCGAAGCCGATGCCCTGATTGCCGCCGCTGCGGCTGAAGATGGCGGTGTTGACGCCGATGAGGCGGCCCTCGGTATCGACGAGGGCGCCGCCGGAATTGCCGGGATTGATGGAGGCGTCGGTCTGAATGAAGTTGCCGTAATCGGTAATGCCCATGCCGCCACGGCCGAGGGCGCTGACGATGCCCATGGTGACCGTATTGGTGAGGGCGAAGGGATTGCCGACGGCGAGGACGATGTCGCCGACCTTGACCTGATCGCTATCTGCGAAGGTGATGACGGGGAGATTTTTCGCATCGATCTTGAGAAGGGCGAGGTCGCTGGTGGGGTCGTTGCCGACGACCCTGGCCTTGTACTCGGGACCGTGGTCGCCCATGCGGACGGTGATTTTGTCGCCTGCTTCGGCGACGTGGTTATTGGTGAGGATGAGGCCATCGGAGCTAACGATGACGCCGGAACCAAGCGCCTCGGCGCTGTCGTCTCCCTGGCCGCCGCCTTGATCGTCCGGGATGCCGAAGAAGTGGCGGAGGATGGGATTGTCCTGCGGCTGGTCGCCGTCGTCCTTGACGCCTCTGGCGGTGATGGTGACGACGCTGGGGCCGACTTTATCGACGATGGGAGCAAAGCTGGTGATGGCGCCGGTGTTGCGATTGAGGGGCGAGTTATCGACCTGGACCTGGGCGGGAGAGTTGAGGTCTTTCGAAGCGCCGCTGGATTGCAACTGCGCCTGGACGGGCAGGGGCACAAGCGGGAGCGCCACGGCGGAGGTGAGGAGCGCGGCGGCGAGGCGGGAGAGGATGGCTGGTTTGATTCGGGTGAGGCGGATGGACCGCGATGCAGTCCACCAAAGGATGGGCGAATTCATAGTGAGTATAACGATGTCCGACAAGCGACCCGGGATTTTGTTCACCGCGCGGAAGGATTGCGGTGAAATTTTCTTGACAAAATTTCGAATAAAAATTTTGCCTGAACGGATGGGACCTATAGGACCCATGCGACTCATGGGACCTATGATGGGGCGGTCGAAATCCTTAGAGGCCGGGATTTACTTTCTCGACGCGGGGGCGCTCGACGTGGCCGCCGAAGCCTTTGCGCATGGCGGAGAGAACTTTCTCGGCGAAGCTGTGCTGGAGGCGCGAACGGAAACGGGTGAAGAGGGCGGCGGCGAGAACATCGGCGGAGACGCCCTCCTCAAGGGCGGCGGAGATGGTCCAGCGGCCTTCGCCGGAGTCTTCGACGAAGCCGGTGTAGGCCTCGAGCTGGGCGTCCGAGGCGAGGGCCTGGGCGGTGAGATCGAGGAGCCATGAGGAGATGACGCTGCCACGGCGCCAGAGCTCCGAGATGTCGGCGAGATTGAGATCGTAGGAGAGACCTTGCTGGAGATGATCGGAGTGGGCGCCGCGGAGGATGTCGAAGCCTTCGGCGTAAGCCTGCATGACGCCGTATTCGATGCCGTTGTGGACCATCTTTACGAAATGGCCGGAGCCGGACGGGCCGCAGTGGAGGTAGCCCTCCTCGGCGGCGCCTCCGCCGGAGCGGCCTGGGGTGCGCGGGATATCGCCGATGCCGGGGGCGAGGGTCTTGAAGATGGGATCGAGGCGGGAGACCTCGTCCTTGGGGCCGCCCATCATGAGGCAGTAGCCGCGCTCGAGTCCCCAGACGCCGCCGCTGGTGCCGACGTCGATGTAATGGATGCCTTTTGGCTCGAGGGACTGGCTTCGGCGGACGTCGTCTTTGTAGAAGGAGTTGCCGCCGTCGATGATGGTGTCGCCGGGGGAGAGGAGATTGCCGAGGGCGACGACGGTTTCTTCGGTGGGGGCGCCGGCGGGGACCATGATCCAGATGGCGCGTGGCGCGTCGAGTTTCGCGACGAGGTCCTCAAGGGAGGATGCGCCGGCGGCGCCGTTGGCGGCGAGTTCGGCGACGTTTGGCTGGCTGCGGTCGTAGCCGACGATCTGGTGGCCGCCGCGCATCAATCTGCGAGCCATGTTCGCGCCCATGCGCCCGAGTCCAATCATGCCAAGTTTCATAAGATATTTCCTTCGAATCGGACGGGGAATCCCGTCCGAGCGTGGGATAGTGAGCCGGGAGGAGCCGGCAGGGCAATTATTTTTCCGAGACGAATTTGAGCGCGACGGAATTCATGCAGTAGCGCTGGCCGGTGGGCGGGGGGCCGTCGTCGAAGACGTGGCCGAGGTGGGAGTCGCAGCGGGCGCAGCGGACCTCGGTGCGGACCATGCCGTAGCTGTCGTCCTCGTGGGTGATGACGGAGTCCTTGACGGGCTGATAAAAGCTGGGCCAGCCGGTGCCGGAGTCGAATTTGGCGCTGGCGTCGAAGATGAGGTTATTGCAGGCGGCGCAAGAATATTTGCCGTTGCCGTGATTGTTCCAATAGGCGTTGCAGAAGGCCTGCTCGGTGCCGGCCTGGCGCATGACGCGGAATTGTTCAGGAGTGAGGATTTTCCGCCACTCGTCGTCGGTGAGATTGACTTTCTGGTCCATAGGGATGGCTTGTAGTTTTGCGCGGATTTTCGCGGCCTGTGGGTCGGCCGGCAGGTCGTCGGAGAAGGCGCGGATGCCCGCGGCCGCGCCGGCGGCGGCGAGGACGATGGTCTTTAAAGCATTGCGCCGGGTCAACTGCATGGTGTCTTCGAATATACGGCCATTCATGGGATTTGGATGCGTTTATGTGAGGAGGAGGAGGGGTGGGATATTCCCGGGGATTTAAGAAGGGACATAAGGGACGAAAAGGACATAAAGGACAAAGAAGTTTAAGGATGCGTGGAGCGTTCCGTGTTTTTATAGAGGCGCTCGTAGGCGGCGGCCATGGACTCGGTGGAGAATTGGGTGGCGGCGAGGCGGGCGGCGGCTTGGGCGCGGCGGGAGAGTTCGGCGCGGTCGCGGAGGATCTCGATGCCGGCGTCGTCTTCGGAGAGGCGGATGGAGTTGGTCTCGTCGAGGAAGGGGAGTTCGCGGTGGATGGCCTCGGAGATGGCGCATGGGACGCCGGCGGCCATGGCCTCGAGGATGGCGAAGGGCATGCCTTCGTATTCGGCAGTGTGGAGGAGGAGGTCACCGCAGGAGAGGAGGGTGGCGGCGTCTTCGCGCCAGCCGAGGCGCTGGACGTGAGAGGCGATGCCGAGTGCGGCAGCGCGGGTGTCCCACTCGGCGGCGAGGGGACCGTCGCCGATCCAGAGGAATTTGGCCTCGGGGACGCGGGTGAGGATGCGGGAGGCGATCTCGAGGAAGAGGAGGGGGCGTTTTTGAGGGACCAATCGGCCGACGGCGAGGATGGCGAGGTCATTGGGGGAAAGGCCGAGTTCGGTGCGCATGCGAGTGCGGTCGGAATCGGAAGGGGTGGGAGGGATGGGGACGCCGTTGGCAATGGCGGCGACGGATGTGTTGGGACCGAGGAATTTCCAGAGGTCGGCCTGGCGGGGCTCCGAGACGGCGACGAGCGAGCCGCGATAGCCGCGGAGGGCGCGGCGGGAAACCCAATCGCGAAGGCGGGCGGCTTTTGCGCCGAGGAAGGCGGCGGATTGGGTGATGTGGATGGTGCAAAGGGTGGGGCAGGGGAGATGGCGCGTGGCGTGGATGAGGTCGAGGCCGTCTTCGAGGTTTTGCTTGTTTACGTGAACGATGTCGGGCTTGAGGGCGGCCCATTCGCGGGCGGCGCGGATGGGAGTTTTGCGATCCATGAGGGCGGCGAGGGATCGGCGCGGGCGGTCGTATGTGTTGACGTACTCGGCGCGGTGGACGGCGCCGAATGGGGCGAAGCGGGCGGCGATTTCGTCCATGCGTGGGTGATTGGAAGTCCAGAGGATGACCTTGTGCCCGCGGCGGAAGAGGGCTTCGCCGAGGTAGACGAGGAAGGTCTCGCCGCCGCCGCGCGAGCCGGAACTGCTGCTGGCGAAGAGAATTCTCATTTTCCCAGGACCTCTTGAAAGACGTTCACCCATTTTGCGGCGCCGCGATCGGGGGTCCACGCGGCGGCTTTTGCGCGGGAGGCGGCGCCCCATTTTTTGACGAGCACGGGGTCGGCGGCGAGGCGTTCCATACATTGGGTGAGAGCGGGGACGTCGCCGGGCGGGAAACGGAGGCCGTTTACGCCGGGCTCGACGAGATCGTGGGCGGCGCCGACGGCATCGGAACAAATGACGGGCAGGCCGGCGCCGATGGCCTGATTGACGACGACGCCCCAGCCATCGTAGCGGCTGGGGAGGATGAAGACATCGGCCCGGGCAAAGATTTGCGGCAAATCCTCTGGGGGCTGAAAGCCGGCGTACTCGATGCGGGAGCGGGCGGGCTCGGGGACGGTGGCGAGGAGAGCGGGGAGATCGGCTTCGCGTCCGGCTAGGAGGAGACGGGAGCGCGGGTAACGTGCGGCGATGGAGGTGAAGGCTTGCAGAAGATGGTCGAGGCCTTTGCGGGCGATCATTTGGCCGCAGAAGAGGAAGACCGTTTCGGCGGGGTCGCGGGCGGGGCGCTGGGCGGTGAGGAAGGAGGTGAGTTCGCAATGATACGGGATGCAATAATGGCGGGGCTCGGGGAACATGGCGGCGTACTGGCGCTCGGCGAGGGAGCCGATGCCGACGATGGCGGCGGCGCGATGGAGCGGGGAGGTTAGGCATCTGTGCAGGCCGCCGCGCGCGCGCCCGGCGAGGCGTTCGCCCCAAAAGATCCATGGTTTGCGGCGCAAGGCGGCGCGCATGAGCCACTGGGCGGTGAGGGACATCATCGTGTTGAGGACCACGATGTCGCGATCGCGGAAATCGGGGAGTGGGAGATTGACGTGGCAGCGGGCGGAACCGATGGGGAACCAGAAGCCGGGGAGGATTTGCGAGCAGGGAGGAAGGGGTTTATCGGGCCAGGGGGAATCGGGAGCGGCGGCTTCGAGGTAATGGACGCGGAGATCGACATCGTCGCGGCGGGAAAGCGCGGCGAAGATATCGCGCTGGTAGGGCGAGGGGACCACGGAGAGAAACGCCACGCGGTACTTCATTGCGGGGTTACGGTGGGAGGCTTTTGGGTGTTCCGTGTGAGCCACTGATAGACGCCGGCCATTTGAGCGGCGATGACGGGCCAGGTGAAACGTTCGGCAACGAGGGCGCGTCCTTTTTCACCGATGCTCTCTCGCTCCAAGTCCTGCATGGCGAGGAAGGCGGTGAGGCCGGCGAGGAGGCTCTCCTCGTCGGGCTCGACGCGGATGGCGGCGCCCGCTTCGAAGCCCTCCGGGAGATTGCACTGAGGGGTCATGAGGACGGGCTTGCCGGAGGCCCATGCTTCGAGAACGGCCATGGGCTGGCCTTCGCTGACGGAGGGGAGGATGAAGCCGTGGCAATGGTCAAAGGCGGCGCGTTTGTCTTCGCCGAAGAGGGGGCCGGGCAAGGTGACGGAGCCCTCGATGCGCAGGGTGGTGGCGAGGCGGCGGAGGGTCATTTGATGGCCACGGTCGTCCCAGCCGGCGATGACGAGGCGCCATTGCCTGTAGGTCTCACGATCGAGGCGGCTCCAGGCTTTGAGCAGTTTTGGGAGACCTTTTTTCGGGTGGAGGCGTCCGAGGTAAAGGAGGGTCTTGAGTTCCGGTTCGCGCCTGGTCCACCAGGGCGGCGGGACGGGCGGGCGATCCGGCGTGGGGAGATCGATGCCGTTCGGGATCACGCAGACCGGGCCGGCGAAACCGTATGCGCGGATGGCGGCCTCCTCGGCGGAGTTGAGCGCGTGGAGGCATGCGGCGGAGCGGATGTTGGCGTGTTCGAAAAGGCGGGCGGCGAGGCGCTTCTTCCAGGCGGAATTTTGGAGGGCCCATGGATCGAGCATGCCGTGCGGGGAAATGAGATGGGGCTTACCCGTGCGGCGTGTGAAGCCGAGAGTGACCACGGAGGGATGCATCCAGAGGCCGTGGAGGTGGAGGAGGTCGAGGTCCGAGGAGATTACGCGACCCGAGAGGCCGGGGGCGTAGGAGAAAGAGGCGGGGCCGAGCATGGAAGCGGTGCGCGGGGTGAGGGGGCTCCATTCAGGAAAAGGCTTTCCGGCGGGAGCGGGGCCAAAGATATCGACCTGGATGCCGGGATGCGTCTCGAGGACGCGAGCGAACTGGCGAACGCTTGTGAAGACGCCGCCGCCCGCGCGGGTGAGATGGGCCGTGATGAGCCCCGCGCGCACGACCTGCCACCGGGCCGGGACGGGGTTATCCATATCAGGGCCGGGGCGGGGCGATGTGCTGCCGAACCGGGGGCCTGGCGCGCTGCCGCCGGTTATGGCTCCAAAGGAAGATGTAGCCGAGCACGAGGCCTGCGAGAGTGGGGAGCAAGGCTGTGCTGAACCAATTCATCGAGCGCATGGTGATGACGACCGAGAAAAATCCCGATGCGTAAATGAGGATGCCGAACTCGGTATTCTTAGGCGAGGCAAGAAGATTCCACCATGCGCAACAGGCGCCGAAGAAGGCGGACATGAGGAAGACGGCGAGGTCGCCGTGCATCATGTATTCCTCGCCGACGACACTGGTGGCGATGGTATAGCCATCCGCGCTGAAGATATCCTCGACAGTGATGCTCATGCCATCGGGCTTGCCGGGCCAGAGGACGCGGGGGATGGGATGGATGAGTGCGAGATAGGGAATCTCGAAGCCGGTGTAGGCGTGGTGCTGGGGAAAATACTCCGTCATCCGGGAGATGGCGTAGAGATTGTTATCGACGGCGAGCGACTGGCCCTCGGCGGTATGGGAGGCCTGTTTGTAATAGCCCTGCATGATATAATCCTCGAAACCGACGTCGCGGAAATCGAGCATGATCTTGGTCGAGGCGACCATGGCGACCGCGCAGATGATGGTGATCGCGGCGATCTCTTTTGACTGCTGGCGATTTGCGGCGAAGCAATAGCCGATGAGGAACGTGACGAGGTACGAAGCGAAAATATTGCGCGTGCCGCTGGAGAAGCCGTAGAAGAGCGTGAAAAGAACGGCGAACAAGACGAGGGAAACCTGGAACTTTGAAAACCTGGCGCGGCGGGCGACGAGGATGCCGCCGAGGGGAGGGACGAGGTAAAGGAGCATGCTGAGCTCGTAGAGCATGGCCTTCCAATCGCCGAGGCGTCCGCGCTGCCATGGCTGGGTGAAGCGCGGCTGCATGAACCACTCCACCAATTCCACGATGTTGAATTTGACCGCGATCAACATATTGAGATAGCCGATGATGACGCAGGCCCAGAAAATCGAGAAGAGGACGGAACTGGGAACGGGCTCCTGAAAGACTTTCTGGAAGGGATTCTTCCACTTGACGGGGATGAGATGGCGCCCAACGGCCATGCCGGCGTAAGCCCAGATGCATGCGATGACGGCGGCACGGGTCTCGACCATGCTGGCGACGCTGTTGTATTGACCCTGCTTGGCTGAGCAAGACGCCGACGGCGCCGAAGCGGGCGACGTCCTCTGGGGTATCGCCACGGAGGAAGAAGGCGGTGACGGCGAGGCCGATGAGGCAGAGGATGGTTCCGAAGGGATTGGCGCCCGGGACGCTGGTATCGAGTTTGACCATGCGCACGGGGGGCGCGGGACCCATGGGCGCCTGAGGGCGCCGGGCGTTGGGATTGGCGACGGCTCGGTTCATGGAATGCCGCGGATGATTGGGCGATTGAAGGCCGGCCATGGGTGAAAAGGTTGAGGCCTCCCGCCGTACAGAGACAGAAGGAGCCTTAGTTTAGGCTGGGATGCAAGTTTCCTGCCATGGGAGAGAGGAACAGAAGGAAGCAAAGGAAACAAAGGACGGAGGGACCAAAAGGACGAAAAGGACCGAAGGGACTAAAAGGGAGGGATGCCGGGGGCGAAAATGGACCACAGGGCGTAGGCCCGGATGGGCTCCCGCTGAGCGGGTCCTTAGTGGTAGCTGTCGTAAACCGAATCCTGGGGAGAGTCGTCGCGAGCGAATTGCCGGTAAGCGCCATTCCGCCAGTCGGCGTCGTCGGGATCATCGCCAGTGAGAATGATGACTCTGGCAGGGCCAGCTTTGGGAAGCTGTGCGGCGACCTGCTGTGGGATCGTGATGGTGGGTCGCGCCCCAAGCTCCGTCGTGAACTCTACCGCCTTCATGGAACCAGGCTAGCTGGGCTGGTTCGTCCGGTCAACGGATGGGGGATAATTAGGGGAAACGGGCGAATCGGACCACAGGGCGTAAACCCGCATGGGCCACCGGCCCATGGCTACAGCGCTGGCGCGCGGACGGACGCGGCTCTATGCGGTCAAGGCCGAATGGGAGGCGGCGATGATTTCGGCGGCGGGTTTTTGCCAGGTGTGGAGTTCTTCGACGGGTTTCCAGTGTTTTTCCCACCACCCGAGTTCGGCGGCGAGTTCGGCGGCGTCGCCGGCGGGGAAGATGGAGCCGTTTTCGCGGTGGCGGATGAGGTCCTTGCCGCCGACACGGTCGGAGACGATGCAGGGGAGGCCGCAGTTGAGGGCCTGGGGGATGACGAGGCCGAAGCCTTCCTCGAGGGATGGGAGGACGAGGACGGAGGAGCGGCGGAAATTGGCCGCGAGGGAGAGTTGGGAGATGGGGCCGTGGAAGGTGAGGGGAATGTCGCCAGGATTGGCTGCGGGAACCGGGAGGAATTGCTGGAATTTGGCGGGGGATGCGCCGGTGTAATCGGCGAGATCTTGATTCGCCTCGGGGGCGACGGCGCCGTAGAAGTGCATTTCCCAATCGCGCGGGCCGAGGGCGCGGAATGCGTCGAGGAGGGTGCGGATTCCTTTTCGCAAGCCGATTTGGCCGGCGAAGGCGATGCGAAAACGGTCTGGTTTTACGCGGCCCTTGGAGTTGAAGATTTTTGTGTCGGCGCCGTAGCCGGCGACCCAGATGCGGCCGGGGGGGATGCCGAGGGCGATCAGTTGATCGCGCACCACGGTGGAGGCGGCGCAGTGGAAATCGGCGAGGGCGTATTCGCGTTCCTCGCGGGCGAACCATTGCGCGTCGTAGGGACAGACGTCTTCGAGGCGGAGGCCGACGCGGCGGTACTCGGGCTCCATGATGCGGACCCAATCGCGGACGGGGCCGGTGGCGTGGTTGAGGACGGTGCGGATGCCGAGTTTTCGCGCGCGCTCGAAGGTGTGGAGGGCTTGGCCGGGCATGGCGTGGTGGAAATCGCACGGCTCGAGGTTGCGGCCGACCCAGGCGTCGAAGCCGTGATCCTGCCAGAGGAAGAGGGAGCGCGGGGTGGGGCGGAGGGAGGGGGGGAGATATTTCAGGGCGCCGTAAACTATTAAAGTGCGGAGGGAGTGGGTGGTGATGGGGAGGGTGGGAGGGGCGTGGAGTTTCCAGGCGGGATAGCCGGAGTAGTAGCAGCCGAGGTCGCCGGTCTTTGCCAAATCGAGGGCGAGCGGGAAGAGGTGGCAGGGATTGGTGGCGGCGATGGAGATTTTCATCGCCTGCTCCCGAATGCGGCCTGCCATTGCTCGAATGTGGCGATGGGATGGCCGACCATGCGCATCCATTGCCAGTAGATGCGGGAGGGGACGGGGTGGCGGGTGCGCAATGCGGCGGGCAGGCCGCGCAAGGCCATCCACCACCATGCGGGCTCGCGGATGAGCCATGCGAGGCCGCGCTTGCGGGCGTAATTGAGCTGGCTGAGGGCGCGGTATGCGGAGACGGCGAGGACGCCGGGGAATGGGCAGCGGCGCCATGCGCACCATTGCTCGTTGCGGGCGTGGCGGTGATGGTTGCGGATTTCGTTGCGCTTCAATTGGGTGAAGTGATGGCGGATGGAGGCGCTGGTATCGAAGTAGACGGCGTGGCCGGCGGCGAGGCACTGGAGGGTGTAATCGGTCTCGTCGTAGGAATGCTCGAATTGCGGGGGCCAGCCTTCGAGTTGCATGTAAACGGCACGGCGGAATGCGGCGGCGGCGTTGACGTAATTGGCGACGTAACGTGGCGGGCCGAAGTCGGGGAGGGTGAGGGTTTCCGGATGCTCGTCGCTGCGCTGGGGATAGGAGGCGACGGCGATGTGCGGGTGGGTCGCGAAGAGGTCGCGGACGCGGGCGATGAAGGCGGGATCGCCGGGGTAACTGTCGTCGTCGAGGCTGATGACGATGTCGCTTTTGGCGGCGCGGATGAGTTCGATGCGGGAGCGGATGGAGCCTTGGGATTGCGCGTGCTCGATGATGGTGGCGCTGGGAAATTGTTCGCGGACGTATTGGGCGGTGCCGTCGTCGCAGCCATCGGCGCAGACGAGCAATTCATCGGGAGGGGGAGAGAGGGCGGCGATGACGCCGAGGGTGCGACGCATTTCCGAGAGGCGGTTGTGCGTGGCGATGCTGATGGCGCAGGTGAGCTGATTCATGACTAGGGCCAGATGCCGGTGGAGTGGAGGAGGCGCTTTATGATGCGACGGGGCGCGGGATCGAGGGGCTGGCGGAGGATTTCGTCTTCGACGATGAGATGGCCGTCGCTTTCATCGCGGTGCAGGTCGGCGCTGGGGGCGATCATTTTCTGCCATGTGTCTTCGCTTGCGTGGTCCCAGCCTTCGAAACCGCGGGAGCGATTGTCGCGGCGGGTGTCGAGGCGCGTCTGGATTTGGCGCGGGCTGCGGTATGGATAATGGCGGAAGTAGAGGGGGTGCGGATGGGTGACGCCGAGGTGCGCGGGCCACGCGTCCCGCAAGGACCAGCGGAGTCTTGCGCGGTGGCGGAAGAAGCGGGGCTCGGCGCATGCGGCTTTGTAATAGAGGAGATTGGGGCGGTTTTCGATGAAGCTGCCGGTGAGAACTGACGAGGCGATTTCTTTTTCGGTGATGTAGTATTGGATGTTTACGGCCCAGACGACGTGGTCGCGGGATGGGACTGCGCGGAGGAAGGCATCGGGGGGCTGGACGTAGAATTCGTCGGCGTTTAGCTGGCACCACCAATCGCCAGGGGCGGCTTCGTTGCGGAAGGCGGCGAAGACTTCGGCGCGGAGGCCTTCGCGGAAGACTGCGCCGTCGGATTTCCACGGGATGATGCGGTCGCTTTTCATGGCGAGGACTTTTTCCCAGGTGCCATCGGTGCTGGCGCCGTCGTAAACGTAGATGCGATCGGACCAGCGGGCGGCTTCATGGAGGCAGGGCTCGATGACGTCGGCTTCGTTTTTGGTGAGGCAGATGGAGCGGATCTTCATCGGGGGATGGGGGCGATTGATCCGGGGTTGTGGAGAGAGAAAAAAATGGGCGAATCGGACCACGCCGCGTAAACCCGGGCGGACCAACGGTCCGCGCCTACAACGCTGGCGCGCGGATTTGAGCGGATATGCATAAGTTTTCTTAAAGCCATGTGCCGGTTAGGCGCTGCCAGAGGCCGGGGTCGCGGCGGCGGAGGAGGTAGACTGTGACGAAGAGGCGGTGGAGGAAGAGTTTGGATTCGAGGGCGGGGCCGGAGAGGCCGAGGATTTCGCGGGCGACGCGGCGCTGATTGCGCAGGCGATTGCGTTCCATTTCCGCAAGGTCGCGCTTCCATGAGCTGGTGGCGTCGTGGTGCTCGAAGCGGGCGGTGGTGTGAAAGTAGAGGCGCTGACGGCGGGCAATGCGGGCGGAGAGGTGGACGTCCTCCATGAAGCTGTAACCGGGAAAATCGGGGAATTGTTCGCGGGCGAAGGAATCGGCGCGATAGAAGACGCAGGTGGAGTTGAGCCAATCGGCGGGGATGAGGTCGTGGGTGGATTGCTCGGTGTAACTGGGGTAGCAATTGATGGCGGGGCCGAAGAGTTTGCCGCCGTAGGTGGGGTGGGAGAAGCCAGCCTGGATGCGATAGTACCACCAGAGGAGCTTGCCCGGGACGGGGCGCTCGCCGCCGATGAGGCGTGCGGAGACGCCGCCGATTTCGTTGGCGGGATCAGATTCGAAGACGGCGCAGAGTTTTTCGCAGACGTCGGGCTGGAGGGCGTCGTCGTCATCGATGAAGGCGATGAGGGGGGTGGTGACGAGACGCGAGCCCTGGTTGCGCTGTTGGGCGGCGCTGGGGATTTCGGCGCGCTCGTAATGGATGGGGAGACGGGCGGCCATGGACTCGACGGCGAGGCGCGTTTCGTCGTTGCGCGAGGAGTCGATGACGATGGTGCGCTCGGGCGGGCGGGATTGTTCGGCGAGGGTGCCGAGCATTTTCTTGAGGAACTCCGGGCGCTCGAAGGTGGCGATGACGGGGGTGTAAGTCAGGCGTTCCATGGATGAGCGGGGTTCATCGGAAGGAACGGGCGAGCCTTTCGGCGCCACCGAAGCCGAGGGCGCGATAGGCGAGGCGATATGCGAAGGGCGCGGCGGGGCCGGCGAGGCGGATGTCCTGCTTGCGGGCGGCGTGATAGTGGGAGGCGAAGGCGAGGTCCTCGCCGGCGAGATTGCGGGCCATTTCGAGAAAGGCCTGGCCAAGGGCTTGGTCGTGCGCAGGGGTCCATTCGCCGCGGGAGCGGAGCCATTCGCGCAACGCCTCGCTGAGGGCGGTGCGGCTGAAGATGACGGGACGCTGATTGCGATGGCTGCGCGTTTCCTGGCTCCAGATGCGGTAGACGGCGTTTGGGGTGGGGGCGAAGGCGAAGGGTTTGCCGGCCTTGAGGGCGCGGAAGTAGCAATCGTGCTCGTCGCATAGCTGCGCGGGGTCTTCGTCCCATGCGCCAATTTCTTCGAGAGTTTTTTTTCGCCAGAGGGCGCCACTGGTCTGCGGGAGCTGCCAGCGGAGGAGCTGGATGTAGATGTCGGCGGTTGCGTCGAGCGGGGCGGGCTCGAGGGGGAGGGGCTGGTTGTCTTTCCAATGCTCGAACAGGACGGGGCTGTAGATGATATCGGCATCCATGCCGGCCTCGGAGAACTGGCGGGCGATTTTTTCGTCGCGCAAATAATCGTCGGCGTCGAGGTATTGAATCCAGTCGCCGCGGGCGGCTTTGAGGAGGAGATTGCGGGCGTGATTGGCGCCGCCATGGTCGGCTTGCTCGACGCGGATCGCGCCGCCGAATTTTCGCAAGATGCCGACGGAGCCGTCGGTCGAGCCGTCATCGACGACGATGATTTCTTTCTCCGGCCATGTCTGGTCGAGGGCGCTCTGGACGGACGCGGCGATCCATTGGGAGGCGTTGTAGCAGGGGATGAGGATGGAGACTAGCGGGGGCATCGGAGAAAATTCAAAATTCGATCCCGCAGTCGCGGGACGAAATTCGAAAGAATTGGAACAGAAGAAAATAAAGGATGGGGGAAATTGCTAATTGATTCGCCTTTCCGGCTCACCCTTTGGGCTGCGCTACGCGCAGTCGTCTCGCTCCGCTCGGCTGCTAATCTGTGATTGCTAATTGAAGAGATTTGCGGATGGAGTCGATACGTAGCGGCCGGGCCGAATGGCGGGAGAATTGCTGATTGCTGATCCCGCAGTCGCGGGACTGCTGATTGAAGAAATTCGCGTGTCGAGTTCGGCGCTCTCATGGGGTTTTCATGTTGGGTGGGAGAGCAGGGGTTATGCTACGGAACGGTAGACGGTGGCGGTTTGCTGGGCGATGCGGGGCCAGGCGGTGGCAGCGCGCCAGTCGGCGGCGGCGGCGTAATCGGGGTTTGCGGATTGGGCGGCTTCGAGGGCGGATTGGAAATCGGTTTCGATGGTGTCGAAGCGGAAGACCAATGGGTGGGGTTCGGCGAGGTCGATGGTGTCGAGGCGGTTTGGGAGCAGGATTGGGATGCCTAGTGAGCGGGCGAGGCAGGCGGCGCCGGAGGTGAAGACGGAGCGATAATGGAAGAGGATGCAATCGGCGGCGGCGAGCCAGCGTTTGAGGGCGTCGTCGCTTTGCCAGGCGAGGTCGAGGCGGATGGATTGGGAGCCGGCGGCGCGCTCGCGGATTTCGACGGCGTAGCCGGCGGTGTGGGGCTTGCCGGCGATGGCGAGTGTGATGGGCGGGCTGGCTTTGCGCCACCAGTCGAGGACGGGTTCGATGCCTTTGTAGGGCTCGACGGTGCCGAACATGAGGC
>JBEKOV010000134.1:0-16835 GCA_049521415.1 Chthoniobacteraceae bacterium | reverse complement strand
GCTCTGCGGTCGCTCACCTTTACCCATTTTTACTCCGCTTACCATGTCCCGACCTATTCGTGTCAACCTATTTGAGATCGCTGAAACGTCGCTGAAACGTGCTCTTCGGGCAACAGCCCGTTAAGGGATTACCCCCGGGGGGTCTGGCATACCGTGTGCATTTGATTTCACTCGAATATGAGCGCCGCGAGACATGCAATCCACGCCATCCGCAACGACCTTGCCCCGATCCTCTTCTTCGCCCAATTGGCCAGCGCCGGCGACCGCGAAGCCCAGAAACTCGTCATCCAGGAACTGATCAGCCGCTCCGATTCCATCCACGCCGGCCTGGACGTCCTCACCACCGTCGTCCGTCGCCAGCAGACCGCAAACAGTTAGCCCGAATTCCGATGTTGGAAGGGACGAGGCAGCGTAAGACGCTGAGGCGCGATGACATGATGAATGCTCAGGCGTATTATGGCGTTTTAACTTTTTGTGCAGCCTTCCGTCCTTTCTGTCCTTTTCGTCCTTTTCGTCCTTGCTCCACAAAACACGGTCGCAGTTCTTCTTAATTCACCCTGATAAACTTCGGATTTCAGGTTGAATCTGCCCCCCTGATTCCCCAGCTTGGATACCATCACCAGTCCCGCTCATACCGTCCCATCCTCGGCGCCCCCGCCCGATTCCGTAAAGCCGCTGCTCCCGTGGCTCGTCGCCGTCGCCTTCTTCATGGAATCGCTCGACACGACCATCCTCAATACCGCCGTCCCCACGATCGCCAGGGCCCTCGGCGTTGCCCCCCTCAGCATGAAGGCCGTGCTCTCCAGCTACACGCTCAGCCTCGCCGTCTTCATCCCCATCAGCGGTTGGATGGCCGACCGCTTCGGCACCCGCAAGGTATTTTCATCGGCCATCGGCTTATTCACCCTCGGATCGTTCCTTTGCGGCATCTCGACCAATATCCATACCCTGGTCGCCTGCCGCATCCTTCAGGGCGGCGGCGGCGCGATGATGGTCCCCGTCGGGCGCATCACGATGGTGCGCACGTTCGCGAAGTCCGAACTCATCCGCGCCATGAGCTTCGTCGCCATCCCCGGCCTCATCGGCCCGATGCTCGGCCCGCTCGCCGGCGGCCTCATCGTCGGCTATCTGCATTGGCGGCTCATTTTTTTTGTGAATCTCCCCATCGGCATCCTGGGGCTCTACCTCGTCTATCGCTTCATGCCGGAGTATCGGCTCGATCAAAGGCGCCCGCTCGATTTCATCGGCCTGGTCCTCTTCGGCTCCGGCGTGGCCCTGCTCTCCTATGTCCTCGAGGTCTTCGGCGAGCACACGCTCAGTTGGGGCGTCATCGCCGGCCTGCTCGCCATCTCCGCCATCCTGCTCGCCTCCTATGGATTTCACGCCACCCGTACTGAATATCCCTTGCTGCTCCTCGCGCTCTTTCGCGTCCGGACCTTCCGTGCCGCGGTCAGCGGCGGCTTCTTCACGCGGCTCGGCATCGGCGGCATCCCCTTCCTCATGCCCCTCCTTTACCAGGTCGGCCTTGGATTCTCGCCCGTGCAATCCGGCCTCCTCATGATGCCGCAGGCCGCCGCCGCGATGAGCCTCAAGCTGACCATGCCGTTCATCTTGCGGCGGCTCGGTTATCGCGCCGTCCTGATTTCCAACACCGTGATCCTGGGCGTCCTCATCATCCTGTTCGGCAGCATCGGCCCGGCCACGCCCGTCTGGCTCGTCGTGGTGCAGCTATTCATCTACGGGTTCTTCACCTCGCTTCAGTTCACCAGCATGAACACCCTCGCCTACGCCGATGTCACCGGCGAGCAGACCAGCAGCGCCAGCACCATCGCCAGCACCACACAGCAGATGTCCATCAGCTTCGGTGTCGCTACCGCCTCCCTCGTCGCGGCCATCTTCATTCCAGACCATCTCCACGCCAATTCGGCGCAGATGATCCACGGCATTCACAAGGCCTTCGTCGCCCTCGGTATCCTGACCATCGTCTCATCGGCCATCTTCCACGAACTCCGCAGCCGCGACGGCAACACCGTCAGCCAAACCAAACCCCTCCCCCACGTCGGGTGAGGAACTGCAACGGCGCCAAGCCGCCCAGATCGCATTGGGCGCAACCCCTGACAGGGCAGCAGTGCCGCCCCGTCAGGAGTGATGAGCCTTCTCGCCCCGCTCGTAGATCGTCTTCGCCGACCCCACGATCAGCGGATCGGGTGGTTGAACCAGATTCTCGTCCTTACCCGCGTACGGTATTGAATACAGGATGTGTCGCATCGCGTGCAGCCGGGCGCGGTTTTTGTCATCGGAACGGACAATCGTCCACGGCGCATCCGCGGTATCGGTATAAAAGAGCATGTCTTCTTTCGCCTTCGTATAAGCCTCCCACCGGCCCAGCGACTCCACGTCCATCGGACTCAGCTTCCATTGCTTGAGCGGATCGCTCGCCCGGTCCAGGAATCGCCGCAACTGCTCCTCACGGCTCACCGAGAACCAGAACTTGAACAGTTGGATGCCGCTGCGCACCAGCATCCGCTCGAACTCCGGCGCCTGCCTCATGAACTCGAGGTACTGGTGCGGCGAACAAAAGCCCATCACGTGCTCCACCCCCGCCCGGTTGTACCATGACCGGTCGAAGAAGACGATCTCCCCGGCCGTCGGCAATTGCTCCGTATAACGCTGGAAGTACCATTGGCCCCGCTCCCCGTCCGAGGGCTTGGTCAGCGCCACGATCCGCGCGCCCCGCGGATTCAGATTCTCCGTGAAGCGCTTGATCGTGCCCCCCTTCCCCGCCGCGTCGCGTCC
This sequence comes from Chthoniobacteraceae bacterium, assembly GCA_049521415.1. Lineage (GTDB taxonomy): Bacteria > Verrucomicrobiota > Verrucomicrobiia > Chthoniobacterales > Chthoniobacteraceae > DATAXI01. The sequence goes on along the minus strand of JBEKOV010000134.1, from coordinate 14,039 downwards.
TTCGAAGATCATCACAATCTTCTCGCCCGTCTCCTTCACCCACGCCTGCATCTTCACCAGCTCGATCTCCAGCAACTCCACCTCCGCCTCATAATCCTCCGACTTCATCCGCTTCGGATAAGGATAATTTGAATTGATGATCTTCTTCTTCTTGCCTTCGGCCGATTTCACCCGCTCCACCAGTTCGTCGGGAATGCTCGTGCGCACCTGCTCCGCGATCAGGTCCACCATCGGGAAGGCGCTCGCGAAGGTCTTCGCCTTGGACCATCGGCCCTTGCGCTCGGCCTTCATCCGTTTCTTCTCGGCCTTCTTGAGCTTCTTATCTTTCTTCTTGTCCGCGTCCCGGTCGCCCGGCGCTTCCGTCTCGGCATCGGTCGGCGCGGGGTCCGCGTCGGTTAATTCCGGTTTGCTCAATTCGATCGGCGGCTCTTCCCTATGTCCGTTGGTGGGACTCGTTGGCGGCTCTTCCAGAGTCGCAACTGCGCCGGTATCTTGAGGGGTTTCCTGCATCATTTCGTTCGGCATGGTTATGATTCTCCAAATCGGGCCAAAAAACTCCCGGGTTTTGCGGTTTAAATTGCTCTGCGGCCTTAAGCATAATTCGCACCAATACCCAGGAATCAGCCGCCCTTTTTTCCACGAGTGCTTGCCTGAGTGCCATTTCTGGCCAATAATCCCTGTCCACTCGATATATGAGCACCACAGCCGCCTCACCCGCCAAAAGTTCAGCCGATGCCCGCCGCCCCGCCGAGCGCGGCCCCGTCATGAGCGGAGCCGAGATTCTTGTCCATTGCCTCGAGCGCGAGGGGGTCGATACGATTTTTGCATATCCGGGCGGGGCCTCCATGCACATGCATCAGGCGCTCACCCGTTCAAAAAAAATCCGCACCTTCCTGCCGCGTCATGAGCAGGGTGGCGTTTTTGCCGCCGAAGGCTACGCCCGCGCCACCGGACGCGCCGGCGTTTGCATGGCCACCAGCGGGCCGGGCGCGACCAATCTCCTGACTGGCATCGCCGACGCCTTCCTGGACTCCGTGCCGCTGGTGGCCATCACCGGCCAGGTGCCCCAATGGCTCATCGGCAAGGGCGGCTTCCAGGAGACCGACGTCTTCGGCATGACCCTCCCCGTGGTGAAGCACAATTACCTCGTCATGGATATCAACGATATCCCCCGCGTCGTGAAGGAGGCGTTCTACATCGCCCAGACCGGCCGGCCAGGACCGGTGCTCATCGATATCCCGAAGAACATCCAGCTTGCCGAGACGCAACCCATTTTCCCGGTCGACGTAAATCTGCGCGGCTACAACCCGGTGGTCCACGCCGATGACGACGTGCTCAATGAACTGGTCGCTCTGATCCGCATGGCCGAAAAGCCCATGATCTATTGCGGCGGCGGCATTATCTCCGGCAATGCCTCCGAAGAACTGCTCGAATTCGCCGAGCGCACCCAGATCCCCGTCGCCACCACACTCATGGGCATCGGCTGTTTCCCGGAGGGTCACCGCCTTTCCCTCAAGTGGCTCGGCATGCACGGCACCGTCTACGCCAACAACGCCGTCAACGAAGCCGACCTCCTTCTCGCCATCGGCGTCCGCTTCGACGACCGCGTGACCGGCAAGCTCGAGGAATTCGCCAAGCACGGCACCATCGTCCACATCGATATCGACAACTCGGAGATCAACAAGAACAAGCCCGTAAAGCTCCCCATCCTCAGCGATGTGAAGTACGCGCTCGCCCGCGTGAACGACCTCCTCGCGAACGCCGGCTACGAACGCTCCGCGAAGCAGACCCGCTATCCCGATTGGTGGAAGCAGGTCATGTCGTGGAAGGACCAGTTCCCGTTCACCTATACCGACACGGAGGACGCAATCCAGCCGCAGTACGCCATCCGCCTCCTGTACGAGATGACCAATGGCGAGGCCATCATCACCACCGGCGTCGGCCAGCACCAGATGTGGGCCGGCCAGTTCTACGATTTTCAGAAACCGCGGACCTTTTTGACTTCGGCCGGCCTCGGCTCGATGGGCTTCGGCTACCCGGCCGCGCTCGGCGCCAAAGTGGCCATGCCCGACCGCGAGGTAATCGACATCGATGGCGACGGCTCATTCCTCATGAACATCCAGGAACTGGCCATGGCCCGCGTGGAAAGAATCGCGGCCAAGGCGATGGTTTTGAACAATCAATACCTCGGCATGGTCATGCAATGGGAGGATCGTTTCTACAAGTCCAACCGCGGCCACACCTTCCTCGGCCTCAACGATCAGCCCGACCGCATTTATCCCGATTTCATGAAAATTTGCGAGGGCTTCGACGTTCCCGCGCGCCGCGTGATCCACAAGAAAGACCTCCGCGAGGCGATGGAATGGTTCCTGGCCTCGAAGGAAGCCTGCTTGCTCGAGATAATGGTGCCCTACACCGAGCACGTGCTCCCGATGATCCCCAGCGGGAAGACCTACAAAGACGTCATTTACGCCGGCAAAGCAGAGTTGAAAGCCGGGACGGGATTGTAAAACCCAATACGGAGCCGAAAAGGGTCTGGCGTTATGAACCCCTCGATTTCACCCGCGCGTCCCGGTCGCAATTTGCCACGCATATTTTCGTTCGCGCTCGCTTTCGCCGCCATGATGGCTCTTGCCCTCGCCGATGACCCGGTCACGGTCACGACCATCCCGGCAAGGGGTAACGTCAACGTCGGCGAAGTCCTCACCCTCACCCTCACCATCACCGTCAAGGGCGTGAACGTCGCCAACATCAATCTGCCCAACGTCGATGGACTGACCCTCAACGGCACCGGCACCAATCCCCAGGCCGATCACGAAGACTTCAACTTCTTCCTCACGCCCAGCCGTGCCGGCGACTTCGTCATTCCCGCCTTCGACATCAAGACCGTCGACGGCCAGACCCTGCACGTAAATCAGATCAAGATCCACGCCCAGCGCTACCCCGACGATCAATAGACGCGGCATTGCCTGCTCGGTGCCATTCCCGAATATCAGGTGGGTTGGGACCGTACGCTCTCCGTTTCAGCTCCTTGGCCGCCGCCATCCTCTCTTTGAAGGTCATCTCGCGGTATTGCCGGTCGGTCCATTCCTCGGCCTCCTTGAAATTCCGGCTTTTATTTACAGTCCGGTCCATCTCGACAGCTTATCAGAATGGCCGGCTGTTGGAAAGGACGAACCTACCCCATGCACTCGTCCAGCCACCCCAGCAGATCGCTGATCGACTGGTCGGTTTCGTCCCCCATGTTCGAGATGCGGAAAGTCTTCCCCTTCAGCTTCCCGTAGCCCCCGTCGATCACGCAGTGATGCCGCTCCTTCAGCTTCTGGATCAGCCCGGCCACGTCGATTCCGCGATTATTCTTCACGCACGTCAGCGACTTCGACCGGTACCCCTCGGGCGCAAAAAACTCGAACCCGTTTTGCACCACCCACGCCGCCACCAGCGCATTCAGCCGCGCGTGCCGCTCGTACCGCGCCTCGATTCCCTCCGCGAAAATATCCTCCAGTTTCGATTGCAGCGCATAGATATGCGCGATGCTCGGCGTGCTCGGCGTCATATCCTCCGCCTGGTTCTTCTTGAATTCCAGGAAGTCGAAGTAATACCCGCGCGTCTTGATCGTCGCCGCCCGCTCGAAAGCGCGCGGGCTCACGGAAAAGATCGCCAGCCCCGGCGGCATCGCCAGCGCCTTCTGGCTGCCCGTGAGCAGCACATCGATCCCCAGTTCATCCATCGGCGTCGGCACCACGGAAAAAGACGAGACCGTATCCACCACCAGCAGCACATCCGGGTATTTTTTGACCACGTCGCACAATTCCTTCAGCGGGCTCATCACGCCGGTCGAGGTCTCGTTATGAATCAGCGTCACCGTGTCAAAGCCCCCTTCCGCCAGCTTCCGGTCCAGCGCCTCGGGCAGGATCGGCTCCCCCCATTCCACCTGCAGAGAGTCCGCTTCCTTCCCGCAGCGCCGCGAGACATCCAGCCACTTGTCGGAAAACGCCCCGCACATGCAATTCAGCGCCTTCCCCGCCACCAGGTTCCGGATCGCCCCCTCCATGACGCCCCACGCCGACGAGGTGGAGAGAAACACCGGCTGCGACGTGCCAAACAGCGTCTGCAGCCCTGGGTGGATCGCCCCATAGAGCTTTTTAAAATCGCCGCTGCGATGCCCGATCATCGGCTTGCAGAAAGCCTGGAACGTTTTCGGGGAGACCTCGACGGGGCCGGGGATGAAGAGCTTGGTATGAGTCATGGAAGAAAAGGGACTGTTTTTGAAATAAGGAGTTCCGACTATCGGATGCCCCGGGCGCCCTCGCAAGCATCTTGGGCGTTTTCGACCGCTGATGTCTGGCCTTTCGATTTTCGATTTTCGTCCCGCGACGGCGGGATCGAATTTTTCCCCATTTTCCCCTTCCTCCCCTGCCCGCCATTCTGGCAATACAACGCATGACCCAGATCGACCCATTCGAGGGATCCCGTATCCTCATCCTCGATTTCGGCTCGCAATACACACAGGTGATCGCGCGGCGCGTGCGCGAGTGCCAGGTCTACTCCCAGATCGTCCCCTTCAATATCTCCGCCAAGGCGCTCAAGGCATCCGGCGCGCGCGGGCTCATCCTCTCTGGCGGCCCCGCCAGCGTTTACGGCAAAGGCGCCCCACACCCCGATCCCGCCATTTTCAAGCTCGGCATCCCCATCCTCGGCATTTGCTACGGCATGCAATTGATGGGCCATCAACTCGGCGGCAAAGTCGAGAACTCCCAGCGGCGCGAATTCGGCCCCGCCCTCTTGAAAGTCCGGCCCGGGGGCCGCAAAGGCGGCGAGACCACCGACCTCTTCCACGGCCTCCCGGACATTCTCGATATCTGGAACAGCCACGGCGACAAGCTCACCAAACTCCCAAAGGGATTCGTAGCCGTTGCCGAGACCGATAATTCCCCCTACGCCGCCATCGTCGACCCGAAGCGGCACATCTACGGCCTCCAATTCCATCCCGAGGTCGCCCACACCCCGCGCGGCAAGGAAATCATCCAAAACTTCGTCTACCACGTCTGCGGCTCGAAGATGGACTGGACCATGGGCTCCTTCATCGAGCAGATGTGCGCCCGGGTCCGCGAGCAGGTCGGCTCCGATCACGTCGTACTCGGCCTTAGCGGCGGCGTGGACTCCAGCGTCGCCGCCGCCCTTCTCCACAAGGCAATCGGCGGCCAGTTGACCTGCATCTTCGTCAACAACGGCCTGCTGCGCTCGAAAGAGGCCGAGGTCGTGCAGCGCGTCTTCGGCGAAAATTTCCACGTAAAACTAAAGTACGTGAACGCCACCAAACGATTCCTCGACGGCCTGGACGGCGTCACCGATCCCGAGCGGAAACGAAAAATCATCGGCCGCGATTTCATCAAAGTATTCGACCAGGCCGTCACCGAGTTGAACCGCAAATCAAAAGCGCGCATCCGTTTCCTAGCCCAGGGCACACTCTACCCGGACGTCATCGAGAGCGTCTCCATCTCCGGCAATCCCGCCGCCCTCATCAAGAGCCACCACAACGTCGGCGGCCTGCCCAAACGCATGAAGCTCAAACTCGTCGAGCCCCTGCGCGAACTCTTCAAGGACGAAGTCCGTCAGGTCGGCCTCCAGCTCGGCCTCCCTCACGAGATCGTCTACCGCCAGCCCTTCCCCGGCCCCGGCCTCGCCGTCCGCATCCTCGGCGCCGTCACCCGCGAGCGGCTGCGCATCCTCCGCGAAGCCGACTCCATCGTCGTCAGCGAGATGAAAGCCAGCGACTGGTATTACCGCGTCTGGCAATCCTTCGCCGTCCTCCTGCCCGTAAAAAGCGTTGGCGTAATGGGCGACGAGCGCACCTACGAGAGCACCATCGCCGTCCGCCTCGTCGAGAGCCAGGATGGCATGACCGCCGACTGGGTCCGCCTCCCCTACGATCTCCTCGCCAAAATCTCCACCCGCATCATCAACGAAGTAAAAGGCGTCAACCGCGTCTGCCTCGACATCTCCAGCAAACCTCCCGCGGGCCAAAGGCCCGTCCTCATAAAAGCCTGGGGCAACGCCCCAGGTAACTCCGCCCAGATCGGCCAAGCCCTGAAGGGGCGGTTCATTTCACGCGGCCACAGTTTTATTTAAAACGCCTTAGATCTATTTCGATCCTGCCGTCGCCTTGCTCTTCGCGAGCGCGAGGCGCTCCGTCTTCTTGCGGCGCTTCGCGTGTTTCTTGACGTTATCTTTACCTTTGCAATGTCCCATAAGCCTCAACAGATACCCTTCATCCATGCGCCACAACCTTTTTCCGCAACTATCCACGGCGATCCGCGCGGGTTTACGCATCGCGGTTCTATAGCGCCCCTTCGAAATGTCCTTTCGGTCCTTTTCCCGCCCGCCACGCTTCCCGCCCCGGGATGCAGGCGGGCGTCCAAGAAATAGCGCGGCCATAAATTAGCTGCGGATTCTGATGAATCCGAAGAATTCAAAGAGCGGTAGCCGGGGGTTGAGTCCTGAGCCCGTCGAAGGACGATACCCCCGGAAAGCCCCAATAAAAGCTCACGACCCCGAAGGCGGTCGCAGAGCCTTCCTCATCCCGTTCATGTACCAGCCCGGGACGAAGCGAGCACAGCGAGCGGAGCCCCCGGTAACCGGCAAAAATCCAGAATCAGTAGGCAGTATCCTGTTCATCCTGTCCGAACACCCGGTAGTGTCCTAATTTGGTTTTCGAGCTGTGGAACATTCTGTGGAACACGGGGCCATGATGATGGCATTCCGGCTGGCCAGAGGCAAGGGGGCGCGGCATGATCCCGCTTCAACCCGTTCCCATACCCCAAAGGAGTCTCATGCGTGCCAAAGTAAATCTTGATGCCCTCATTAAACGCGAAGATTTCAACGTAAGCGGACCTGGCGAGGCTCCGAAAAAAACCAGCATTCAAATTCGGCAGCTTGAAGCCACTGACTTTTTTTACGAATCGCTAAGAAAACCCGATTTTCAGCGCGACACGGAGGAATGGGACCCCAAGACGGTGGCCGGTCTAATTCGTACATTCATTGAGGATGATTTGATACCGGCTGTAATTTTGTGGCAGAACAAAGGGCTTTGTTATGTTATCGACGGCGCACACAGATTGAGCGCCCTTATAGCATGGGTTCAAAATGACTACGGCGACGGCGCTCGGTCAAAGGAGTTCTATAACGGGGTAATTCCCGATGAGCAGCAGAGGTATGCGAGTCGAACCCGCAGACTCGTTGAAAAGGAGTTTGGCTCTTACGTAAAGCATCTCGATTCGATGAAACACCCCGATTTGTATGGGCCGGATATTGTGAAGCGCGCTTTGAATTTCGGAACCCTATCTCTTGAATTGCAATGGGTTAAAGGAAGTGTGGCAAAAGCAGAAAGTTCTTTTATCAGGATAAATCAGAGGGCGGCAACTATAACGCCTAACGAGCTTGAACTTATCGAGCGCCGCACACAGCCTACAGTTATTTCTTCTCGCGCAATCATTAGGCGCGGCACTGGTCATCAATATTGGGCGAAAATGGCCCCTGAGAAACAGGAATCCATAAAATCCATCGGAGAGAACGTGTTTAAGTTGATCTTTGAGCCGCCGATGCCCAACCCGCTTACAACCATTAATCTTCCGGCTGGTGGCCCGGTGTATTCAGGTACAGCGTTGAGAATGACCTTTGATTTTGTCCGTCTGTGCGTTGGGACTCCATCCACAGAAGAAGATTTAATAGGGGACCAAGCGATAGAATATCTGGAAAGAACTCAAAAAGTGATGGAATTTATTCTAAGTTCGGAGCCGGGTTCTGTTGGCCTTCATCCGGCTGTGTACTTTTACAGTTGGACGGGAAAGCAGCAGCCTATTTTGTTTTTGACCATCGCCGAATTAATGTTGGATTTGCAACAGAAACAAAAACTCCCGAAGTTTATTTCAGTCCGCCAAAAGCTAGAGCAGTACTTAATATTCAACCGCGCCCTGGTGGCGCAGGTAATAAGGAAATTTGGTACTAAGACTTCTGGATATGTGCACGTCACAGAGTTTTATTCCAAACTGATTGACCATTTGCTTGCGGGGGTGGCGACTGAGAATCTTACGGAGGCAATCCGCGCTGAAACACTCTTTAAATTTCTACAACCCGAGGAATCCCCCTATGAGGCCGCGCCAAAACAATTTTCAAGCGCGATGAAGGCAGGAATCGTGATGCGTACATTGCTGCTAAAAGAACTTGTGTGCCCCATCTGCCACGGAAAAATACCTCCCCAATGCCTTAATCTCGATCACATAGAAAGACGGGAGGATGGAGGAATGGCTACTGTCGAAAACGCACAGATAACCCATCCGTATTGCAATACTGGCATTAAAGAGAAGCAGCATTCCGACGGAGTTAAGGCTCGTGCAGCCGCAACGCAGAAAGGAGGACAGACCTCGCCCACTCCGAAACCCCGCCGCCATTAGCCACTCTTTCAATCGCCTTTTGTTCGGAGGGAGTCACCCTGGCGCGGATCGTGCAAGTTTTAGCTTCCCCTTTTGGGAGTTTTGGCCGTCCGATTTTAGACATTTTCATAAGATTTCTTTCTGTAGCACAAAAATATGTTGACTCAATCTCTATTTTGTGGCACAAAAAGTCAAATCCAAAAGTTATGAGCAACATTCTCTCTCCCGAAAAGCAGACGGCGGTAATCAGCGCGTTGGCTGAGGGCAATTCGATTCGCAGCATTGAGCGGATGACCGGCATCCATCGGGATACGATCATGCGGCTTGGCGTGCGCGTGGGAGACGGTTGCGCCGCTGTGATGGATGCCACCATGCGTAACCTCGATTGCCGCTTGATCCAGATGGACGAGATTTGGGGCTTTATTGGCAAGAAGCAGAAGCAGGCCACCGCTGAGGATCGCCGGGCCGGTTTGGGCGACGTTTGGACCTTTGTTGCCGTTGATGTGGAATCCCGCATGGTCCCCGCCTACTTGGTTGGCCAGCGCGACAGCTACCATACAGATTGTTTTGTGGAGGACTTGGCTGCCCGTCTTAATCGACGCCCGCAGATTTCCAGCGATGCGATGAATGCTTATGCAGACGCCGTAGAGCGTGGATTTGGCGCGGACGTGGATTACGGGCAGCTAATAAAAATTTACGGTGCCGCTGAGGTTTCAGAACAGCGCCGCTACAGCCCCGCCAAGCTGATCGACGTGCGGAAGTTTGTAGTGGCTGGCCACCCGGACGAGAGCCTTATTTCCACGTCCTACGTTGAGCGCCAGAACTTGACGATGCGGATGCACATGCGCCGCCTCACCCGGTTGACCAATGCTTTCAGCAAGAAGCTGGACAACTTTAAGTCCGCCGTTTCCCTGCATTTCGGATATTACAACTTCGTCCGGGTTCACAAGAGCCTCCGCATGACGCCCGCAATGGCCGGGGGCGTTACGAATCACATCTGGACGGTGCCGGAACTCATGGAGGCTGCCAAGTGACGCTTAAAGAGGCTGTAGAGCGCAGCGTAAGGGGTGATGCGAAGCACTTGGAATCCGTCCCGGTAGTCGAGACATTCCGGGGCCAAATCGTTTGGGACGGGATCGTCGAGGTTTTCACCGTGGCGAAGCCGCCCCCGGATCGCGCCTACGTGTGGAAAGTCGAGAGCGCCACCGGGCCGGAGCCGGAATACGTCACTGTTCTTGGCAACCCGCCGATTGACTCTCCGCTTGCCGCCGTTCGGGCCTGGCTGGTGTCCGAAGCAAGGAAAACGCCATGAACCCCGAATCCGTCAAATTAGGACACTACCGAACACCCAGCCGCATTGACACCGGAGCCCCCGTTGCTACCCTCCCCCGCTCTCCCAATGCCCAAGAAAATCATCGCCACCCCGGACGCCCCAAAAGCCGTCGGCCCCTACTCCCAAGCCATTGCCGCCGGGGCCCTTCTATTTTGCTCCGGTCAAATCCCGCTCGACCCGGTAACCGGCCAATTGGTCCACGGCGACGTCACCGAGCAGACCACGCAGGTCCTCGAAAACCTCGGCGCCGTCCTCCGCGAAAACGGCATGACCTTCGCCCACGTCGTCAAGACAACCGTTTTCCTCACCGATCTCGGCGACTTCGCCGCCATGAACGACGTCTACGCCACCTTTTTCCCCAGCAGCCAGCCGGCCCGCTCCACCGTCCAGGTCGCGGCATTGCCCAAGGGAGCGCACGTGGAAATCGAAGCCATCGCCGTCCACGACTCCGATCCGGCAATCTGACATTTATTCGCCCCATGCTGAACCATTTGCCCGGCCGCATTGTCATTTCCCCCCGGCGCCTTTTCACCGAACACCACGTTGCGCCCGGCCTTCGGATGAGCCAGATTACCCATCCCCGCGGACTGTGAATCGGCCCGCACCTCTATGATCAACTGGATTTTAAAGAAAATCGTCGGGTCGAAAAACCAGCGCGAGATCAAGCGCATGCGGCCCACCGTGGACCTCATCAACAAGCTCGATGAGGAATGCAAGGCACTGACCGACGAACAACTCCGCGAGAAGACCGCCGCGTGGAAGGCCGAACTGGCGGCCATCGAGGACGCGGTCGCATTGCAGCAGCGGCTCGACGAAATTCTGCCCGAGGCCTTCGCCCTCGTGAAAAACGCCGCCCGCCGCCTCGTCGGCCAGACCATCAGCGTCTGCGACCACCCCATCGAGTGGAACATGGTCCATTTCGACGTGCAATTGATCGGCGGCATGGTCCTCCATCGCGGGCGCATCGCGGAAATGGCCACCGGCGAAGGCAAGACACTCGTCGCCACACTCCCTCTCTATCTGAATGCCCTCGCCGGGCGCGGCGCGCATCTGGTCACGGTGAACGATTACCTTGCCCGCCGCGACGCCGAGTGGATGGGCGCGGTCTACAAATTTCTCGGCCTCACCGTCGGCTGCATTCAGCACGACCAGACGCCGGACGTCCGTCGCGCTCAGTACACCTGCGACATCACCTACGGCACCAATTCCGAATTCGGTTTCGATTACCTCCGCGACAACGGCATGGCCACCACCAAGGCCCAGCAGGTCCAGCGCGGCTACCATTTCGCCATCGTCGACGAGGTGGACTCCATCCTCATCGACGAGGCGCGCACCCCGCTCATCATTTCCGGCCCGGCCACCGTCTCGACCCACCAGTACGATCAATTCAAGCCCCTGGTCGACCAGTTGGTCCGCAAGCAGACCATCCTTTGCAATCGCCTCATCACCGAGGCCGAGGAACTATTCGCCGCCGGCAAGAGCGAAGACGCGGGCCGCCTCATGTTCAAGGTCAAGCTCGGCCAGCCCCGCAACAAGGGCCTGCTCCGCATGATGGAAGACGCCGAGCGCCGCCGCGCCCTGGACAAGTCCGAACTCTCGTTCTACTCCGACGCCCAGAAGCAGGAACTCTTCGACCTCAAGGAGGAACTCTTCTTCACCATGGACGAGCGCGCCCACGAGTCCGACCTCTCCGAGCAGGGCCGCGAATTCCTCAACCCCGACGAGCCCGACGCATTCGTGCTGCCCGACCTGATGACCCAATTCGCGGACATCGACAATCGCACCGACCTCAACGACGCGCAGAAGAACGAGGAAAAGGCGAAGCTCCAGGCCGTTTGCGATCGCCAGAGCGAGCGCATCCATAATATCTCCCAGCTCCTCCGCGCCTATTGCCTCTACGAAAAGGATGTCCAGTACGTCGTCGAGGACAACAAGGTCATCATCGTCGACGAATACACTGGCCGCAAAATGACCGGACGCCGCTGGAGCGACGGCCTGCACCAGGCGGTCGAGGCGAAAGAGGGAGTCCAGATCGACCGCGAAACACAAACGCTCGCCACCATCACCATCCAGAATTACTTCCGCCTTTACCACAAACTCGCGGGCATGACCGGCACCGCCGAGACCGAGGCGAACGAATTCCACGACATCTACAAGCTGGATGTCAACGTCATCCCCACCAATCGCCCCGTGTTGCGGAATGACAACAACGATCGCATCTACAAGACCCGCCGCGAAAAATACAACGCCGTCATCAACGAGTGCCGCGTCGCGCACGGCAAGGGTCAGCCCGTCCTTGTCGGCACCGTCAGCGTCGAGGCCTCGGAGACCCTCTCGCGCCTGCTGCGCCGCGATGGCATCCCGCACAGCGTCCTCAACGCCCGCTACCACATGCAGGAGGCGGATATCGTCGCGCGCGCCGGCCAGGCCGGCACCGTAACCATCGCCACGAACATGGCGGGCCGCGGCACCGACATCAAGCTCGGCTCCGGCGTCACGGAACTCGGCGGCCTTTACGTCGTCGGCACCGAGCGCCACGAGTCCCGCCGCATCGACCGCCAGTTGCGCGGACGTTGCGCCCGCCAGGGCGATCCCGGCATGACCCGCTTCTACGTCAGCTTCGAAGACGATCTCATGCGCAACTTCGGCGCCGCCGACCGCATGACCAAGATCATGGAACGATTCGGGATGGAAGAAGGCGAGGAGCTCGAGCACTCCTGGCTCAATCGCTCCGTCGAGACCGCGCAAAAGCGCGTCGAGCAGCGCAACTACCTCACCCGCAAGCGGACGCTCGAGTACGACGACGTCATGAATCGCCAGCGCGAGGTCGTTTACGGCCTGCGCAATGAGGCGATCGATTCCGACAATCCCCGCCAGCTCATCTACGAGATCATCGACGAGGCCATCCCCGCCAAGGTCGGCACCTTCCTCGAGGGCGAGGACGCCGGGCCGAACTATGCCGGCCTCTTGCATTGGGTAAACGTCACCTTCCCCCTCGGCCTCACCGCCGAACGCGCCGGCTTCAAATCAAAGACCCCTCAGGAAGCGGCCGATTACCTCGTCCAGCAAGTCAAGACCACCTATGAATTGAAGTGCCAGCACGAGGAGCCCCTCGCCATCCTGAGCCTTGAGCGTTACATCGTCCTCAACGCCATCGACCGCCTCTGGCAGGAGCATCTCTACGCCATGGATGCCCTCCGCGACTCCGTCGGCCTCCGCGCTTACGGCCAGAAGGATCCGCTCATCGAGTACAAGAACGAAGCCTACGAAATGTTTGTCGAGTTGATGACCAACATCAAAAACGAAGTACTCAACAACCTCTTCCGCAGCACGTCGAATTTGATGGCCTTCGAGACATTCCTCAAAAATCTCCCCGCGCGCCTCTCGCAACAGCAGAACGATCCAAATGCGAACAAGCCCGCCGCAGTCCGCCCGAACCAGCCCACGCCAGCCACCCAAGCCTTGGAACCGGCTTCAGAAGACAAGATCGGCATCCCCGTCCGCAAGCAAACCCCGAAGGCGGGCCGGAACTCTCCATGTCCTTGCGGGAGCGGGAAGAAGTACAAAAATTGCTGCGGCAGAACGGCCTAGCGGCGGGGCCGCATGAGCGCTAACTTGTTCCGCAGGAACCGAAACGGGGCTGAAAGCCCCGAATGTACCAGCCCGGGCTGAAGCGAGCCCACGAGCGCAGGCCCGGGTAATTGGCGTCCAATATGGGGAAGGCCTGTAAGGCCGTCACGTCCCCGCGCTGTGTCCCGATAGACAAGTCAGTCGTCCCTTCCTCGTGAATTGTTACGAATTGGCGCGCCGATGCCTCGCTGGCGACCCTGGTCCGCCGCCTTTCCATTCAGCCGGCCAGACAGAAAATCGCAGGAAACCACCCCAGCTCACCATGAACTTGAACCCAAAATGGGAAATCCCGATGAAATATGATAATTTTTTTGACATCTGTCGCTGAATGTATTTCAAATGCCACCCGCATGGGTTTGGGAAAAGGAGTGGCGTTCGATGCCTGATCACTACGGTCACGACTTCCGACGGAAGATCTGCTTTTTACCTATATCAAAATTACCAATATTATAACGGATCTTATTATAATTATTACTATCAGCTAACCGAAGTTATTTATTCTGATAATTCGTTTGGAGGGTATCAACGGGCTGTTGCCCGAAGAGCACGTTTCAGCGACGTTTCAGCGATCTCAAATAGGTTGACACGAATAGGTCGGGACATGGTAAGCGGAGTAAAAATGGGTAAAGGTGAGCGACCGCAGA
>JBEKOV010000133.1:0-9143 GCA_049521415.1 Chthoniobacteraceae bacterium | reverse complement strand
CGGAAGATTGCGCGTACAAGTCCGTCCCCCCGTGGCTGTTACCATTGATCGGATGATAAGGGTTCCCCTCAATCTTCGTCGGCCGCCCCTCATACGTCGACACAATCAACGGCACATACCCCCGCCCCGCCGGCATCGAACTCGTATAGAACAAAAACTTCCCCGGGATCACCCACTCCACACTCTTCGTGAACGGCACCAGGTGCATCTCCGGCCGCCGGCAGCCCGACAGCCCGATTCCCGCCAGCGCCGTCGACGCTCCCATGATCTTCATGAAGTGCCGCCGCGACACCTCCCCGCCATGGAATTCCGCCGCCCCCTGCGGAAACTCCCGCTCGAGCGCCGCCTCGAATCCCGGCGTTCCCGCCAGTTCCTCCAGGCTCCGGTAGTACTTCTTGCCGCCGGTCGGCTCCGCTGGGTGTTGGAAGACTCGTTTCATCAGCGGTGGCAGCCGGCGCAATTCTCCGGCGGGTTTACGTACCAGTCATGCTTCAGGGTCGAGCCGATCTCAAGTTGCGTCAGCTTGATGTCACCCTGGGAAAAATCGCGATCCTCTTCCCCCGGCGGCTTCCCGTATTTCGCCACGAACGCCTTCGCGTTCACGTCCGAGGGCTTCCAGTCCAGGTTGTACACATCCTCGCGCGGGCGCAGCGCATTCTCCGGATGCCGGTGGCAATCCAGGCACCACGCCATCGACAGCGGCTGGTCCTCGTACACCACTTGCATGTGATTGACCTGCCCGTGGCACGACACGCATGAAATGCCCCGGTTCACATGCACCGAGTGATTATAGTACGCGTAGTCCGGCGTCTTGTGGATTTGGGTCCACACGATCGGCTGCCCGCTCGCCCAGCTCTGCCGCACCGCCTCCAGCTTCGGGTTATCCTTTTGAATCTGGGAGTGGCAATTCATGCAGACCTGGGTGTTCGGGATATTCGAGTGGTACGACACCTCCACGAACGAGTGGCAGTACCGGCAATCCATCTTCAACTCCCCCGCGTGGATTTCGTGCGAGAACGGCACCGGCTGCACCGGCTGGTAGCCCACGCGCGTGTATTTCGGCGTGAAATAATACCAGACGCCCGCCGTCGCCGCGTTCGCCAGCACGAACATGATCACCACCAGCTTCAGCGGTATCCAGTTCGTCCATTTGGGAAAAAAATTCGCCATGTGGATTTAGCGGGCCTGGCATCCGGCGGCGCGAAGCCTCGGGTTTTGGCGGTCGATAGGTTTGGAACAACTTGCGGACACAGGGCGGCAATTTCGGGTAAGGCGGGCTACCTTATTTTTTGCCCGGAAAGCGACGCAAGCGCAATTTGTGAAAAAATTCACAAGCCACCCCCTTCGCGCATAAAGCCCCGCCGTACTTGCTGAGCGGACAGGCGGCGCAAAAACCGCCCGAACCGCCTTTCGGCTTCACGCCGCACGCCGCCCGTGCAAATCTGCCCGCCTCGCCATGACTCCCCGCAAAACACTCCGCATCGGCATGATCGGCTACGAATTCATGGGCAAGGCGCACTCCAATGGCTGGCGCCAGGTCGGCCGCTTCTTCGATCTGCCCGCCGATGTGCAGCTTCGCACCATCTGCGGGCGCTCCGCCGCCCCGCTGGAAAGAGCGCGCGTCAAATTCGGCTGGGATCAATCCTCCACCGATTGGCGCGCCGTTGTCGCCGATCCCGATATCGACATCGTCGACATCTGCACGCCCAACGATTCCCATGCCGAGATCGCCATCGAAGCCGCCCGCCATGGCAAGGCCGTCATCTGCGAAAAACCCCTAGCCCTCGATGTCCCGCAAGCCGAGTCCATGGCCGCCGCCGTGAAAAAAGCCCGCGTGGTCAACATGGTCTGCCACAATTACCGCCGCATCCCCGCCATCGCCCTGGCGAAGCGCATGATCGCCGATGGCGCGATCGGGGACCGCATCTATCACTTCCGCGCACGCTACGCGCAGGATTGGATCACCGACCCGAATTTCCCCATCAACTGGCGCCTGCAATCGAAGACCGCCGGCTCCGGCGCGCAAGGCGACATCAACGCCCACATTATCGACCTCGGTCGTTATCTCGTCGGCGAATTCAAAGAGGTCTGCGGCCTGCTCGAGACTTTCATCCGCGAGCGCCCGCTGCCAGGCACCGGAAAAATGGGCCGCGTCACCGTCGATGACGCCGTCTCATGGATTGGCCGCTTCAAAAATGGCGCCGTCGCAAACCTCGAGGCCACGCGCTTTGCCCTGGGCCGCAAAAATCATATCGCCCTTGAGATCAATGGCAGCAAAGGCTCCCTCGCCTTCAACTTCGAGGACATGAACCGCCTCGATTTCTATGACGGCGCCCAACCCGATGACCGCCGCGGCTTCCGCACCATCCTCGTCACCGAAAGGTCCCAACCTTACGCTGGCGCATGGTGGCCGCCCGGCCATATCATCGGCTACGAGCATACCTTCGTGAATACCTTCGCCGATTTCATCCAGGCCGTCGTCGCGGGAAAGAGCGTGCATCCCACCTTCGAGGATGGCCTTCGAAACCAAAAAATCCTCGCCGCCATCGCCGAGAGCGCAAAGACGCGCCAATGGGTGAAGCCGGCTTAGTCCGAACAAATCCCCTCGCTCCCATTTAACTCACACTCATGACCGATCCCTCCCCTACCGCAATCGTCACCGGCGCCGGACGCGGCATCGGCGAAGCCATTGCCCGCCGCCTCGCGCGCGACGGCGCCCGCGTCGCCTGCGTCAGCCGCACCGAGGCCAACGCCACAAAAACCGCCGACGCCATCAACACAACCGCCCCCGACTCCGCGCGCCCTTACGCCGTCGATGTCGCCGACCGCGGCGCCGTCGCAGCCGTTTGCGAGCGCATCATGGCCGATTTCGGCCGCGTCGATATCCTCGTCAATAACGCCGGCCTCACCCGCGATGGCCTCGCCATGCGGATGAGCGAAGAGGATTGGGACCTTGTCCTCGATACCAATCTCAAGGGCGCCTTCAATTTCATCCAGGGCGTCATGCGCCCCATGGTCAAGCAGCGCGCCGGACGCATTATCAATATCGCCTCCGTCGCCGGCCTCATCGGCAATGCGGGCCAGGCCAATTATGCCGCCAGCAAAGCCGGCCTCGTCGGCCTTACAAAATCCCTCGCCCGCGAACTCGCCAGCCGCAATATCACCGTCAACGCCGTCGCCCCCGGCTTCATCACCACCGATATGACCGGCGTCCTTCCCGATAACGTAAAGACCGCCGTTCTCGAGCAAATCCCGCTCGGACGTTTCGGCGATCCCGATGACATCGCCGGCACAGTAGCCTTCCTCGCCGGCCCCGAGGGCAAATATATCACAGGCCAGACACTGACTGTCGACGGCGGCATGGTCATGTAAGACTGACTTACTTTCACTTACTCTTTTGAAACGAACATATACCTTCCAATAACTTTGAATTTTCGACCGATTCCATCATGACTCCTGAAGTCCTCCACACCTCATCTTTTCCCGCCGACGCGACCAGGCTCATCCTCGGCGCCGCCCGCGATGCCATCAACGCACGCGGCATCTTTCGCATCGCCCTTTCCGGCGGCCACACTCCCGCCGCCATCAATCGCTACTGGACCGCAAACTCCGGCGGCCTCCAATGGGACCGCGTCCAGATCACCTTTGGCGATGAGCGTTGCGTGCCGCCCGATGACGAGCAGAGCAATTACCGCATGGCCCGCCTCTCCCTTCTCGACAACGTCCCGATCCCTCCCGGCAATGTCTTCCGCATCCAGGCCGAGCTTCCGCCGGAAATCGCCGCCGCCGAATACGACAACCGCCTCGCGCGCCTCGCGGACCGGTTCCAGGAGCCGCGCTACCGCCACGACCTCCTCCTTCTCGGCATGGGCCCCGATGGCCATACCGCCTCCCTCTTCCCCGGCACCGAAGCCCTCAAGGAACAGACCCGCAATGTCGTCCATAACTTCGTCCCACAACTCAATTCCCACCGCATCACCTTCACTTACCCACTGATCAATGCCGCCCGCCACGTCTGTTTCCTCGTTAGTGGCGAAGAAAAGAAAGCCGTCGTGGAAGATATCCTCGCCGGCAAAGGCGATTATCCCTCCGCCCGGGTCGCACCCACAGAGGGGCGCCTCACCTGGCTTCTCGGCTGGCCCTAAGCCGATCCATGGGTCATGCAACTCGACGAAAAGAAAATCTGGTTCCCGGCCAAGAAGTACGGCTGGGGCTGGGGACCGCCTGTTTGCTGGCAGGGTTGGGTTGTCATGGCGGTGTGGCTCGTCATGTTGATTGCCGGGGGAATCGAATTGGCGGCGCGAAGCACCGGCTTGTATGTGCTCTACGCATGTCTGCTTTCCATCGCCCTCACAATCATTTGCTGGATCAAAGGCGAAAAACCGCGCTGGCGCTGGGGCAAGGACTGACCGTTTCCAAATCAGCAATCATCAATCTCCGGTTCCCATGAACACCCGCGTATTCCTCGTCCGCCACGGCGCCACCATACTTACTTCGGAAGATCGCTTCGCCGGCGCCACCGATGTCCCGCTCTCCGATGAAGGCCGCGAGCAGGCCCGCCGCCTCGCCGTGCGCATCAGCGGCGAGCAAATCGCCGCCGTCTTCGCCTCGCCGCTCGGCCGCACCATGGAGACCGCATCCATCCTTGCCGCGCCCCATGGCCTGCCCGTCCAGCCCGTCGATGGCCTGCGCGAGATCAATCACGGACGCTGGGAGCAGATGACCCGCCACGAAGTCGAGCAGCAGTTCCCCGAGGAGGCCAGGGAGTGGGACCGCGACCCCTTCACCTTCGCCCCGCAGGGCGGCGAAAGCGGCCTCGCCGTCACTGCCCGCGCGCTCCCGGCGTTGATGGAAATCATCCGCGCCCATCTGGGCGGATGCCTCCTGGTCGTCTCTCACAAGGCCACCATCCGCCTCCTGCTCAGTTCCCTCCTCGGCTTCGATCCCCGCCGTTACCGCGATAACCTCGACCAAAGCCCTGCCGCCCTGAACATCGTCGATTTCCGCGAGCCCTCCCGCTCCCGCCTCACCCTCTTCAACGACACCTCCCACTACGAGCACGGCGGCCTCGCCATCCCCGCCATCCCTACTGCCCGCCTCTCCCGCTGGTGGAGCGAGGAGGCAAAACCGGCGAATTAGCGCATTGCTCTGGAACCGTGAGCCTGTCGAACTGCTTCCTTCCGTTCCCTCCCCTCAAATCCTTCGAATTTCGATTTTTGAATTTCGAATTTTCCCTCTATATTCCCTTATGGCCGCATCCACCCTCGTCAAATGCCCCACCTGCGGGCATGAGAACGATTTCAACGCCGCGCCCCTCGGCCCATTCTGCTCGATGCGCTGCAAGCTCATCGATCTCGGCAAATGGTTCGACGAGGACTACCGCATCTCCGAGCCGCTGCGCCCCGATCATTTCGCCGAGTATCAGGAACTCGAAGGCCGCGCCCTCGACGATCCCGGGCAGGATACGTAACTCGGTTGTCTATTAAATATCCGGGTTAGTCCCTAAACCATTCGTCGCCCACGCTGAAGGGGTTTTCGCCGGCACTGAACTGATTGGAAGGCGCGGGCTGACTGACGTTCTGGCTGGGTATCGCACTTATTGGACGCGGGACGCGCGGCACGGTCTTCTTTTCGGGTAGTCCAGGCGCCGCCGGCGCGTGCCGATAGGTCCACGCCGCCGGCCCGGCGAAGGAGCTGTTACACAGGGTGGTCCCGGCAAGGAGGCTTATTGCGATTCGCTTGATGGTTTTGATTTTCATATTGGTCTTGATACTTTCGATTTCCGAGAGGATGCAGCGCCTCGTTGCGCATGCTGTCCTCAAGCTTCCATACCTGCCGGGAGCCTCATTTATTCCATGAAGATGAAGAAGTTTCCCGCGTGACGCCCAGCGCCGCGGCGCTACCGCAGGGAGCGCACATAGGCGACGAGGGCCGCAACCTGCGCCTCATTGTATTTCCTCGAGAAAGAGGGCATTTGGTCTTTGGTTCCATTTTTGATCTGTGCGGCGATGCGGGCGTTGCTGATGGCGAGGTTGTGGAGATCGGGTCCTTCATCGCCGTGCGCATCATCGCCATGACAATCCGCGCAACTCTGGGCGAAAAACCCTGCTCCCTGAGCCAGGAGTTGAGGGGAGGCGATGATCCCGGAGGATGCCCCACTGGTAAAAGAGGCCGAGCTTGTCATCTTCTGGATTGGAGTGGCGATCAACAATGCGCCGCCGAGGGAAACGAAGGCCGAAAGGAGGGCCCATAGAAGGGCTCTCTTCTCGCCCAAGACCTTTCTGCTCAGGGTCCGCACGTTTCCGTTTTGTGACGGTTCGTCTGCGAGCGCCCTTCTTTTGAGCGAGACGTTCATGGGTGTTGCCTAGGAATTGAGGATGAGTTCACCGCCCCAATAACCCGCTCCGGCCATCAACCCCGCTGTGAGAAACAGCACCCCCAGGTAGATCGCAAACCCGCGGAGAGTAGCCTTGTCCCCCGTAAGCGCGCGCCATGTGCCCAGCCCCACCAACAGCGCGAACGCCGGCCAGACAAAGAGATGATGGAAAAGTTCGGCGTCATGTCCCAGCACCCTCCCCTTCGTCATGAACAGCCCGGAAAGCACCGCCGGAAATGTTCCCAGCGCCCCCAGGATGACGGTAAAGTAGCCGGCCGCGTGGAGCCGCGCCTTGTGCGGCGACGACCTGGGACAGAGCGCACCCAGGCCGTCGAACAAGGCAGCGGCCATGGCAAGCGCCACCGGGAAGTGCGTGCTGGCACCGTGTAACCTGGGCCAAAGAGCAGGATCGATCGACATGGCTCATTTCAGGCGAGAGTTGAGTCGATGATGGCGAGATGATGGTCCACCTCCGTGTACTTGACGCTGGTCAGTCCCAGCATCCCGCGCAATTGTCCGGCTGGCACTACCATCGGTCCCGGCTTTGGGGCGGTCCCCGGCGCCGGCTGCGGGAACGCAGTCGAACGCGCGGTGTGAAAGGTCATGTTCCCTTCAATCTTCTGCACCTGTTGATGAATGTGGCCGTTCAGAATGGTCACGGAGCCGAAGCCCTTGAGCATCCCGAGCGCCTGCGCTCCGTCCGTCGTTCCCCAGCCCCATTGCGGATAGATTTCCCAAAGCGGCACATGCGCGAAGACCACGATTGGCGTGCTGCTGGAAAGCGCGGCGAGGTCTTTTTGCAGCCACGCGAGCTGATCCTGGCCCAAATTGCCCATGCCCAATTCCGTCTTGCCCATCACGTTTACCAGGCCAATGAAGTGAACGCCTTTTTGATCGAAACTGTACCAACCCGAGCCCAGGGTGCCCTTGCCGAACCGCGCCATATACTCCGCACCGTTGTCGCTCATCACATCGTGCTCGCCGGGAACATAGAATACTTTCGAGGCGCTCGAGCCTTTGAGAACCTGCTCAACCGTGTCGAACTCGTCGGCCTGCGAAAGATGAGTCAGGTCGCCGGTGTGAAGCAGGAAGTCCGGCGCCTTCGTCAGCGCGTTGATCCGCTTCACCGCCTCCTGGAAGGTCCCGATCACGTCCTTGTTCGCCGCCTTGTTAAAGCCGATATGGCTGTCGCTGATCTGGACAAAATTGAAGTCCGCCGCCGCGATCGCACTGGAATTCAAGAGCGCATCGCCCAGCGCCCGCGAGGTGAGTATCCCGCCGGAGATCGAGCACACCACGGCCGTGCCCGCCCACCCCATGCATTTGAGAAAACCACGGCGGTCGACGCCGTCGCGGCTGGTATCATTGACTATAATATTGTCGTTCGTCATTTGGATTTGTCCTGTCGTTTGGGTTTGGTTTCTGAGAGGTTCATGCTCTTTCGCATGCTGTCCTCATGCTGCTATACCCGCCGCGGGCCCCGTTTATTCCAAGGACACGAAAAATCTTTTGGGAATAAATCCGGGTGAGCCCGAGTATCCATGATTGAACAACATCACGATGGGGAGGAAATCTGAGTCACCCTGAATTCGAGCAGGTTTTCCTGCCTCATCTGGATGCCGCTTATAACCTTGCCCGCTGGCTCCTGCGCAACGATCAGGACGCCGAAGACGCGGTGCAGGATGCCTATTTGCGGGCTTACAAGGCCTTTGCCAACTTCCGCGGAGGAGACGGCAAGGCCTGGCTGATGACAATTTTGCGCAATGTTTGTTTTACCGTGATTAAGAAGTCTCGCAGTCACGAGACACCCGAGCCGTTCGACGAAGAAATTCATCAGGCCGCGGGTCAATCCGATGCACGGGAGGCATTCCGCCAGAAAGCCAATGCCGAAACCCTCCAGGGCGCGCTCGATAAATTGCCTGATGACTTCCGCGAGATCATCGTGCTGCACGATCTCGAGGGCCTCGCTTACAAGCAAATCGCAACCGTTATCGGCATTCCCATCGGCACGGTCATGTCGCGGCTCGCCCGCGCCCGCGCGCGATTGCGCGCCGAAATTGTCGCCTCAAACGTGAATCCATCCTCCTCATGAACCACGAAGAAGTTTCACGCCTCCTGGATGCCTATCTCGATGGCGAGCTGGACCTCACCGCTTGCATGGCGGTTGAAGAGCACATCGCCGGCTGCGATTCCTGCCAGCACAAGATGGAAGCCGAAAAGGATTTGATCGGCATCGTCCAGGCTGAGACACCGCGTTTCGACGCCTCGCCCTTCCTTAAGACCCGCATCAGCGCCGCCCTGCGGGCCGAAGCATCTCCGGCCCCGTCGTTTTGGAGAAGCCTCTCGCTGGGTTGGATCGCCGGCATAGTGGCCGTTGCCGCAGTCGTCATTCTGGCGGTTCATTTTGAATGGAACCCGGCAATCCCCGATCTGGTCCGGGACGCGGTGGCGGATCATGTCCGGTCCTTGCAGGTCAGTCATTTGATGGATGTCGCCTCGACCGACCAGCACACGGTGAAACCATGGTTTGCCGGCAAACTCGATTACTCTCCCCCGGTGGTCGATCTCGCCCCGGCAGGCTATCCCCTGGTCGGCGGACGCCTCGATGTTCTCGACAATCGGAATGTTGCAGCCCTCATCTATCAGCGCCGCAAACACTACATCAACTTGTTCATCTGGCCCGCCGCCGGCGAAACGCTTCCCGGGCAAATTTACATGATGAACGGCTACCACGTCCTCGGCTGGACGAAATCAGGAATGAACCACC
>JBEKOV010000132.1:0-9201 GCA_049521415.1 Chthoniobacteraceae bacterium | reverse complement strand
AACCTTCGATGACCTCGTCAAGGCAATCGCCCACGCCCTCAACTGCTTCTCAGCCTCCGAATGCCTCCACTTCCTTCATCATGCCCAATATGCTTCAGATTAAATAGAAAATGCTCTAGGATGCCTTGAGCAGGGCGAGGAGCGAATCGATCTCGATGGTGGCGATAGTGGCGGCGGTGTCGCTGAGACCGTATGGCAAGACGAGGTGATCGCGGTGGAGGAGGGCGCCACAGGTGTAGACAACGTTCGGGACATAGCCCTCCCGTTCGCTTTCGCGCGCGGTGAGAAGCGGCTCGCGGAGGTGACTGAGGACTTTTGAGGGGTCGTCGAGGTCGAGGAGCATGGCGCCGATGCTGTATTTGCGCATGGGGCCGACGCCGTGTGTGATGACGAGCCAGCCGGCATCGGTTTCGATGGGTGAGCCGCAGTTCCCGATTTTGACGCTCTCCCACGGTTCGCAGGGTTTGCGGAGAAGCGTTGGCTCACTCCAAAAATGGGGATTTGCAGAGAACATGAGGAAGAGGTTTTCGTCGTCCTGCCTGGAGATCATGGCGTAACGTCCGGCAATGCGGCGCGGGAAGAGGGCCATGCCTTTGTTCTGAACGGCGCGACCATTGAGTGTGACGGCGCGGAAGTGGAGGAAATCGACGGTCTCGAGGAGCTGCGGGAGGATGGCGCGTCCATTGTAGGCGGTGTATGTGGCGTAGTAGATCACGCTGCCGTCATCTTCGACGAAGCGGACAAAGCGGGCGTCCTCCATGCCGTTGCTCTCGTTTGAGGAGACGGGGAAGATAATGCGCTCGGAGACGGCGAGGGAGGGGTTGAAATGGATTTCGTAATTGGATTCGGCGAGCCAGCGGACACATTCCATGGTGCGCTGGACTTCGCGCGGGAGCGGTGCGGATTCCGGGGCGGCCTGGCGCATGGCGTGTTCGAGTGCGCTGAAGGTAAAGTTGTCTCCCAACGATTCCATGAGACAGCGGGACCAATCATTTTCGAACCCCATCTCCATCAGCTTGTGGAGAAAGACGCCCTTGCGGTAGGTGGGATTTTTGTCCAGGTCCGGGGCGCTGACGAATTTTGAGGGCTTGTCGATCGACAGGCGGAGATCGGCATGGATGACGCCGGAGCGAAATTCGATGGAGGAAATGTGGCCTTCGCCGGTTGCGCGGAGGCTGAGGATGAAGCGGAGCTCGCCCGGCTGGAGCCCGGATTGATCGGGATGCGGGACGATGGAGGGATTGAAGAGAGCGGCGGATTCGAGGGCGTATTCGCCGGAAAAGAGCGCTCCTATGTAGAGGAGGCGGTCCTCGGAAATGGGGCGACTGCTGAAGAGGTGATGCTTTACGCGCTCAAAGTGGGAGCGCCAGATGGCATGGATATCGGCGTGGCGTCCGCCAAACTCCGCGGCGACGGCGGCGAGCTGCTGCGCGGTCTCTGAGTCGCTGAGGGCGAGGGCGCGGCCGATGATATTGACGACGCGGGAAGGATCCGCCGGGACGAAAGGACGAATGAGGACGCGGGCGCTATTCGGGCGGAATACGATGCCGGACGGCCTTAATTTCAGGCGGCGCATGATTGCGTGGCCGCGATGCGGGCTCCTTCCGCGCGAGTGAGTTCAGCAAGGGAAAGATGGAATGCGAGGCTGGATTCCGCGCCCTGGTTTTGGTTGAGGTGATCCTGGAGGAGGGCGTCGCGGCAGCCGCCGGTGGTGGGATCGTAAAGGGGCAGGCCGAGATCGTTCCTGCCGAGGAACCATTCAAAACAGCGGCGGGCGGCTGATCGCCAGAATTCGTCGCGGGTGGCGGAGAAGGCCTCGAGGCAGGCGGAAATCATTGCGTGGGCTTCCAAGGGCTGCTGATCGAAGCGGGCGCATTCGCCACCGCGCGGCCAGAAGCCATTGCAGCCGATCGGGGCGAAGTGTCCGTCCTCTGTGGTCTGGGCATCGAGGAGCCAGCGCAATGAGGTGAGGCCGATGTCGAGGATCTCGGTTTGGGAAGTCCATTGGCCGCTGAGAATCATGGCGTGGGAAAGCTTTGCGTTGTCGTAGGTGGCGATGCGCTCGAACCATTTCCAATCGGGCGAAGAGTTTGCGCGGTAAAGGCCGGCAAGCATATTGGTGAGCGTGTCGCGCATGTGGGCCACCACGCGGTCGCCAGAGAAGGTTCTCAGATATTCGTGGATGGCAATGATTGCAAAGGCCCATGCCCGCGGAGAACTGAAGCGAGCGACCGGGGCGAGGCCGCGCTGGAAGAGAAGGGCGCAGAGATTGCGGTGGCCTTCATTGCGCGAGCGTCCCAAGGCCGTGCCGGCGGCCCAGAGGGCGCGCGCATGGCTGTCCTCGGAGCCATGCAACTCGGTCCATTTTCGATCGTGGCTCATGAAATTGCGGAAACGGCATGTATTTGCATCGAATGCATACCAGAGAAAAGCGAGGTAGGTGCCGCCTAGCCGCTTGAGTTCAAGATATTGCTCCTCCCCCTGCTGACTTAGCTGCCTCTCCTGCATGAGGATGGTGAAGATAAAGGCACGCGCGTTATCGTCGGTGCAATAGGCTTCGTGATAGTTGGGCACATTGTAAATGGCATGCTGAAAGATGCCTGTGTGATCGCTCATCCTAAGGAGATGATCCAACTTGAGCGGCGGGAGGGGATAGCTATCCGTCTTGCGGTTTTCGACGGCCGGCACTGAGGGCGCGCTGAGACCGGCACGAGCCTTTTCGAAGCTTTGCATGTAATGCCGAGCGACGACGGGCCATGTCATCTCGCGCCCGGCTTTCCATGCTCGCTTGCGCATTGCCGTCATCATCGTCGGATTCGAGAGATAGCGGTTCACGGCATCGGCAATGGCCGGCCCGCTGGCGAAGGGGACGAGGATTCCGCGATCTTCGGCAAGGAGCTCCTGGGCATGCCAGTAAGGGGTCGAGATGAGCGCCTTTCCGGCGCCGAATGTGTAGGAAAGGGTGCCGGAGGTAACCTGGGCCTCATTGAGGTAGGGGGTGATGTAGATGTCGGCGGCGCCGATGAATTCCTTAAGCTCCTCGAGAGCGACGAATTGGTTGTGGAAGATTACGCTATCCTCGACGCCGAGTTTCCGGCACAAATCCTCGAGTTTGTTCCGGTACGCCTCTCCTTCCGCCGCCAGGATATTGGGGTGTGTGGCTCCAAGGACGATGTAAACGACGTCCGGATGGCGGGCGAGAATCGCGGGCATGGCCTCGATGACGTACTCGATGCCCTTGTTGGGCGAAACCAGGCCGAACGTCAGGAGGACGGTTTTGCCCTCCACATGGAAGAGGTCTTTGTAAAAGTTCGAATCGACGAACGGCATGTCGATCACCCCATGAGGGATAAGATCGATCTTCCCGGGAGAGACTCCGTAGACCGACTGGAGCAAGTGGCTGCCGCGTTCGGCCATGACGATGAAACGGTCGGAGAGCAAATCGAGTTGCTGCATGACCATGCGCTGATCTTTGTTCGGGTCGCGCAGGACGGTGTGAAGGGTGGTCACCACGGGTGTGCGCACTTCGCGCAAGAAAGCGAGTAAATGGCTGCCGGCGGGCCCGCCGTAGATACCGAACTCGTGCTGCACGCAGACGACTTCGACGTTGTTGATCTTCAGGAATTCCGCAGCGCGGCGATAGGAATCGAGTTCTTTTTCATCGATCTCAAAGCGCACCCGAGGGGGATAGTCGTAACCTTCCGGGCGATCATTTACCGACCCGACAATGCAATCCGCGTCGGGAAACTCAGCGGCGATGGCCTCGCAAATGTCGGCGGTAAAAGTGGCGATGCCACAGCGTCGCGGGACATAATCGCCCAGAAAGGCGATGTGCCTGGTATTTAGTATATTCTCCATAAGGCCCTCAAGTGATTTCGAGCGCCTCACGATGGCAGCGACCCCGGCCGGAAAATGGCGACTGGTCCTGGACGAAACAGGTTACGGTCGTGCTTAAATGGCCGTAAGTCAATCTTTGCGATATTCGACTTTTTTTGCCAGCGTAATGTGCGCATTGGGGTCGAAGGCCACCGCCGGAACAATTGGAACTAATGTAAGATAATATGTTTCATGGCAGATATTCGCTTGAGAACGACAATTCAGGGTTAGTATTGGTGGAAAGTTCAGAAGACACGAATAAGTCTCAAAATAGGAGGAAGTTACCGGTTGCCATCCATGCGGGCGGGCACGAAGTTACAGTATGAAAGAATTTTTTTTGATCACGTTGATCACGGTTGTGGCAATTTCACTTAGGATCGGAGCGTACTTACCCAAATTGCAGTGGGAAGAGATCTTTCCCGGCAGAAACAGCGTACTCCCCAAGGAAAAGGAGAGTTAGGCTCATGCATCGCGCTGAAGTTCGGCATATGATCCGAGATGTGGAGGTGGCGTCCGCGATATTACCCATTGTTACCAAGCACCACCTTGCTCAACCGGCGGTTGAGCATTTGCTGATGGACCTTGATGTGCCGAGGGCCGGCAATGTGGCCCGGTTGGTGGCGGGCTACGGCGTGCCAGTTGCCTGAGGCATCAGGGGAGTATGATGTTTCCGTAGAGGCCGGTGCCGCTGACTACCGGGGACTTGAAGTAGCCGCCGGCCTCGGAATCGGTACCGTCCTGAAGAAGGAGACCGGAGAATTTGATGGTCTCAAGCTTCGGGAGAGGAGTGGTGGGGACTTCCTGCTTGAAGGAGCCGGAAACGGCGCCGGTATTTTTGTTGATGGTGAGCTTGATGTCGCCGGGATTAGGGAGGCTTACGACGACGTCGCCGGCGGTGTTAACGGTGAAGGCCTGAGTGGTGCCGGTGGAGCCGAGGATGCCGCCGGTGATGGCAAGGGTGCCGGTGGTGAAGGGAATGCCGGCAGCCTTGACGAAAGGAAGCCCCTGGGCGGAAGCGCCGGTGGTAAAGCCGAGGGGATAGTAATCGCCGGGACCGGCGGGTTTATGCCAGAGAAGGTCGCCGAGGACGATGGTTGTGGTCCCGCCGGCAAGGATCAGCGGGTTGAGTTGCGCCGGACTGGGAACGGCGCCGAAGGTGAGAATACCAGAGAAGAGGCCGGTGGGATTTTTGTAAATGCCGCGGTCATAAACGACGAACTGATGGTTGGAGGTGCCGGAGACGATGAATCCGCCCGCGGAGAATTTGGTGCCGTCGCCGAGGTTTCCGGTGATTTTGGCCGAGCCGCCCTTGCTGACGGTAAGAGTGGCGTAGCCGATGCCGCCGGGGGTGGAGGGGCCGTTGTCCGCGCTGGCAAGAAGGACGTTGTAGGCGCCCAATTCGGCGGGGATCTGCCTGGAGGAATAAGTGGCGGAGTAGGCAAAGATCAATTTGCCTTCGGCGGAGCCGGTGAGGAGGTAAGTGCCGGGCGAGGAACCAGTGATTTGGAGGGTGTAGGGTACTCTGTTGACGCCGGTGGTACCGGAGAAGAAACCAGTGGAGTTGACTGTGCCCCTGAGGACGTTGTGGGCGCCCGTGGCGAAATCGAGGATGCCGGTGAAGGCGCCGCCGGTGCTGAGCTTGAGGGTGAGAAGGACTTTTTGGGTGGAAAGGAGGCCAGCGAAATTCTCGGGCGGGCCGGTGAACTTTGGCGCGGAGGACTCGGCGAGCAATGCTGAGGGAAGGATGAGGGCAATGAGGGCGAAGAGAAGTATGGAGCGCACGGTGAGTATTATGGGTTATGGATTGCCGGCATCCTTACAAGATGTTCCGGAGAAGGCAAATTCAGCCTGAAGGATTGTTTGCGGGAAGTTAGCCGGCGGGGGAGACTTTGAAGAGTTCGGCGCCGTGGGGGGCTACGTTGACGGTGTAGCCGGCGGGCTGGGCGCCGATGTCTTTTTGACGCCAGAGGTCGCGGACGTTTTGCGAGCCTTTGAGTTTGAGGTCGGACCAATTGATGGAGACTGGGGAGGGGGCTTCGCCGCGATTGAAGAATGCGAGGGCGAGGCTGCCGTCGGCGAGGGGTTTCATCCAGACTTCGGCGGGGCCGTCCTGTTTTGCGCGCCAGCCTTGTTTGCCGAGGGCGTCCTGATTGACGGCGAGGACTTCGTCATTGCTGAAGAGGCTGACGATGAAGGGGCTCATCCTGGGCATGTCGGTGCCGATGAGGAGGGGGGCGGAGAGCATGCACCAGAGGGTTATGTGGGTGTAGTTTTCGTCGGGGGTGAGGTTGCCGTTGCCGACCTCGAGCATGTCGGGGTCGTTCCAATGGCCGGGGCCGGCGTAGGGCGCAAGGCCGTTCTGGCCGAAGCCCTGGTTCTCGACGCTCTGCCAATCGGCGCTGATATCGCCGGTGGTGCGCCAGAGATTACCGCCGGCGGCGGCGCCCCACTTCCAGACATCGCCCCAGCCGTATTGGCAGAAGCTGAAGACGATGTCGCGATTCACTTTGTCCAATGAGGCGCGCATTTTCAGGTAAGGGGCGCTTAGGACCTCAAGGTCGATGGCTTCGGATTGAGAGAGGGAAGGGGCGCCGGGGAGGTGGCTCTTGGCGATGAGGGAATTGAGTTGTTGCGCCTGACCGGGAGTGAGGAGGTCGTGATGGGCTTTGGCGCGCATTTGATCGGCGATGGAGCCGTAGGAGCACCAATCGTATTTGAAGTAATCCATACCCCACGCGGCGTAGGTGGCGGCGTCCTGGTCCTCGTGGCCATAGGAGCCGATGGCGCCGGCGCAAGTGAAGGGGCCGGGGGAGGAGTAGAGGCCGATCTTGAGGCCCTTGCCGTGAATGTAATCGGCGAGGGCTTTCATATTGGGAAAGGCTGGGCTGGGTTGGATGTTGCCGTTTGCGTCGCGGTTGCCTTGCCAGCGGTCGTCCATGTTGATGTAAGTCCAGCCGTGATCGATGAGGCCGGTGGAGACCATGGCATCGGCGGCGCCGCGGATTTTTGCTTCGTCGATATTGGAATGGAAGCAGTTCCAGCTATTCCAGCCGAGGGGCGGGGTGAGGCAGATGACGGGGCCGCAGACGATTTTGAGTGTGGCGGTGTCCTTGCCGGCGGTGTTGGTGGCGGTGAAGGTGACGCTGGTGACGCCGGGCTGGGCGATGGCGCCGGTGATGTCGCCGGTGGCGGGGTCGAGGGTGAGGCCAACGGGGAGGCCCTGGGCGGTGATGGTGATGGGACGCCGGCCGGTGACGGGAAGATGATAGAGGAACGGATGGCCGGGACGCTGGCCGTAGATGCGGGGGCCGTTGATGCGCGGGGTGATGGGCGCGGGCGGGGTGCGGATGGCGGCGGTGTAGTCGGGGGTGGGGGAGGGGGATTGGGGGAAGGCGGGCGGGGCGAGGAGGAGGAGAAGGGCGGTTAGGAGAATGAGGGGAGATTTCATGCGGGAGGAGATTGCTGATTGCTGATGTGAGATTGCTGATTGTGTGCCGATACGCAGCGATTGGGTCGAACGCGGGGATATTGCTAATTGCTAATCTGAAATTGCTAATTGGGATCGCGGTTCAAGCCGATACGCGGAGGTTGGATTGAGTGGGGAGATCGCCAATTGAAGAGGATTAGCCGCGGCGGATTTGGGAGCCGCGGAAGCGGATGCTGAAGGAGTAGACTTTTTTGTGGCGGCATTGGATTGCGCCGGTTTGCAGGTCCATGAAGTAGGGGATCTCGAGGCGCTGGACGTCGACGGTGGCGTGGAAGCCGCGCTCGGAGAAGACGTCGATGAGCATGGCGAGGGCGGAGGGATCGTCGAAGAGGGGGTCCTCGGAGTTGATATTGGCGCGTCCGGAGATGGCGTGGCGCATGACGATGTGGATCATCTTTTGCTCGATGAACTCGATGACGCGGGCGAAGATGGGGGCGTGGTCGGTGGCGTAGCCGTCGAGGCGGTTGACGAGCTCCTGGCGGGCGGCGCGGATGATCTCGCTGGCGAGTGGGAGCCTGCGGAGGAGGTCGTAGGTGCGGGGCTCGAGCTCGAGGGAGCTCTGGTATTCGAGTTCGCGGACGATGTTTTTGCGGACGACCTCGAGGGGGGCCTGTGCGTTGATGAAGTGGTAGTGGAAGATTTCCTTGAGGGAGACGAGGGCATCGTAGGTCTGCTCCTTGAAGACGCGGTAGCGATTGCGGGCGAGGGCCTCGTTGAAATCGGTGGGGCGCTCTTCCCAAAGGTCGCCGATGCCGGAGCGCTTGACCTCTTCGTTATGGGCGATGACCTGGCGTCCGCGCTTTAACTGGCGTGCGATGCTCTCGGTTTCATCGACGAAGAGGACCATGATGTGAAACATGGGCTGGCGGAAATGGATGGCGAGGGGGGTGTCGGCAAAATCGCGGCGGAGGGCGATCATTTCGTCGTAGAGCATTTTGAGACACTCGACCTGGACTTTGGTGCGGGGGAAGCCGTCCATGACGGCGCCGTTCTGCTGATCTGGCTCGAGGAGCTTGTGGAGGAGGATGCCGATGACCTCGCGGTCGCCGACCATGCCGCCGCGGGCTTTGATCTGGCGGGCCTCGGCGCTATCGAGGAGGGAGCTGACGACGATGGGTGGGGCGGTGATGTCGCGAAGCTCGCGGATGAAGTCGGTGTTGGTGCCCTTGCCGGCGCCGGGAGCGCCGCCGAGGAGGATGAGTTCCTTTGGGAAACGGAGGTTTTCGCGACCGTAGTGGTGCTCGAGCTCCTTCCAGACGCCGTTGAAGATGAGCTGGGCGTCTTTGATTTCGAGGTCGGGGGCGGGGGCGGGCTTTGGGGGCGGGTCCTGGACGGTGGGATTCACGGCTATGCGGGCTGGATCTCGGCCTGGAAGAGTTCGAGGGCTTTGCGGATGAGGGGGTCGTTCTTGAAGTCTTCCATGGGATCGACCTGGACGGGCTCGGTGGAGGGGAGGTTGACGTGCTCGACGACGAGGCCTTCGCGGATGAGGCACTCGACTTCGCGGCGGTCGCCGGCGAGGCGGGTGAAGAGGTCCTCGAGGAAGGTGCGGTTGTTTGCGCGCAAGAGGGATTCCATGGCCATGGTTTGATCTGGGGGGAACCCAATGCGCACTTTGTTGCCGGTTATTTCGAGCAAGGCGCCGGCTTCGAGCCAGGTGGAGATGAGGGGACGGTCGCGGCGGACGGCTGTGAGGGCGTCGATCCAGAGGGATTGGGTGTCGACGGGGGTGGGGGGGGTGGCGGGGATGGATTGGGGAGCCGGAGGTTCGGGGGTTTCGTTGACGACGGCGGTGGGCTCGGGCGGGGGGGGTGCGGCTTTGGGACTGAGGGGGGGAC
>JBEKOV010000131.1:0-9221 GCA_049521415.1 Chthoniobacteraceae bacterium | reverse complement strand
CATGTATCTGCTGACCGGGCTGGTGTTTTTCATCGCCGGCGGCACCGAGGCGCTCATCATGCGGCTGCAACTGGCCGTGCCGAACAATCACCTCGTCAGCCCGGACACGTTTAACATGCTCTTCACGATGCATGGCACCACGATGATCTTCCTGGTGGCGATGCCGCTGCTCTTCGGGCTGGCCAATTATTTCGTGCCGCTCCAGATCGGCGCGCGGGACATGGCCTTCCCGCGGCTGAACGCATTTTCATTCTGGCTGGTGCCGCTGGGCGGAATCCTGCTGCACTTCAGCCTGCTGATCGGCGAGGGGCCGAATATGGGCTGGTTTGCCTATGCGCCGCTGACCGAGACGCCGTATTCCCCGCTCCTTGGCGTCGATTATTGGATCGTGGCGCTGCTGGTGTTGGGGATCGGCTCGGTCGGCACCGCGATCAATCTGCTGACAACAATCCTGTGCCTGCGCGCGCCGGGCATGACGCTGCGGCGGCTGCCGTTGTTTACATGGATGAATTTCGTCAATGCATTCATCATCCTTGCGGCGCTGCCGGTCTTGAACGCCGGATTGGTCATGCTGCTGATCGACCGGCAACTGAACGCTCATTTTTTCCTGCCCGCGGAAGGGGGTTCGCCGATTTTGTGGCAGCACATTTTCTGGGCGTTCGGACATCCCGAGGTGTACATCCTGGCGCTGCCGGCCTTTGGCGTGGTGTCGGAAATCATCCCTGTCTTTTCGCGCAAGCCAATATTCGGGTACGAATTCGTCGCGGGCTCGACGGTGGCCATAGCGCTGCTGAGCATGGGCGTCTGGGCGCACCATATGTTCACGGTGGGGCTGGGCCGTCCGATGGATATATTTTTCTCGGGCGCGTCGATGCTGATCGCGATCCCAACCGGCGTGAAGGTGCTCAACTGGAGCGCGACGCTTTACCGCGGGCGCATCCGGCTGGGTGTCCCAATGCTCTATTGCATCGCGTTCCTGATCCAATTCCTGTGCGGCGGCATTACGGGGATCAGCCACGCGATTGTGCCGCTGGATTGGCAAACGAAGAACAGTTACTACCTCGTGGCGCACTTTCATTATGTCGCCGTCGGCGCGATCGTCTTCGCCGATATCGCGGCCGTTCATTACTGGTTCCCGAAGATGAGCGGGCGGATGCTTTCGGAGAAGCTCGGGCGCTGGTCTTTCTGGCTGATGGTGATCGGATTCAACGGCACGTTTTTCATCCAGCATTTCCTCGGGTTCGCGGGCATGGGGCGGCGCATCTATACTTATCCCGATCTTCC
The DNA here is from genome assembly GCA_049521415.1 of Chthoniobacteraceae bacterium. Classification (GTDB taxonomy): domain Bacteria; phylum Verrucomicrobiota; class Verrucomicrobiia; order Chthoniobacterales; family Chthoniobacteraceae; genus DATAXI01. Next base: position 7,937 of record JBEKOV010000131.1, on the reverse strand, counting down.
GGGCTGGGGCTGGATGAATATGCTCTCGACCGTGAGCGCCTTCTTCATGGCGGCGGCAGCGCTTGTGATCGTCTGGAATATCATCTCATCGCTGTTGTATGGGCCGCGCGCCTCGGACAATCCGTGGAATGCGTGGACGCTCGAGTGGGCTACGACGTCGCCGCCGCCGATTGAGAATTTCGACGCGCTGCCGCCGATCCGCAGCCGGCGTCCGCTTTGGGACGATGCGAATCCCGACCGGCCCGATCCGGTCGTCGGTCCTATCAACGACGCGGCGCCGCGGCCGGATAAGAACAAGTGCGCAATGATCGCCTTCGTGCTCTCCGAGGCGGCCTTTTTCGGTACGCTGATCCTTGGGTTCCTCTATTTCAACCTTCAGCCGCAGCCTGGGCCATCGGCGAAGGACCTGGACCTTGCGCGGACGCTGATATTCAGCCTCTGCCTGTTTGCCAGCAGCTTCACGATCTGGCGCAGTGAGGTGGCGCTGCACCGCGGCAATGTTGGGGGCATGATTTCCTGGCTGGCGCTGACGATCACTCTGGGCGGTATATTCATCGGCGGGCAGGCGATCGAGTACGGCCAATTGTTGGGCAACGGAGTGGGGATCAGCACCAATCTGTTTACCACAAGCTTCTTCTCGCTCACCGGGTTTCACGGGATTCACGTGATCGTCGGCTTGTTGATCATGATCATCATCCTGGGGCTGGCGCTGGCGGGGGATTTCCATGAGAAACCGCCCCCCGGCCTGAAGATGGTGGCGATCTACTGGCATTTCGTGGACATCGTTTGGATCTTCGTCCTGGCAACCACTTACATTCTTCCACGTTTCATATGAATACGTCGCGATTCTTCGCTTCCGAATGGGTTTTGAACCCGCTGGCCATCGCCGTGGTGGCGGCGGGGCTGTTTGTTTATTTTCGCCGGTTCGGCTGGAGCGCACATGGGTGGTGGATGCTGGCGGCGGCAACGGTATTCCTGCTCACGCTCGATTCGCCGCTGGCGGTGCTGGCGCAGGGATATCTCTTCAGCGCCCACATGGCGCAGCACATTCTGCTGCTGCTCGTGGTGCCCGCATTTGCATTGATGGCGCTGCCGCCCGCGCGGCACATGCCTCCGGTGATCTCGCGGCTGCTGAATCCCGCGGTCTGCTGGGGGTGCGGCGTGGGGGCGATGTGGGTGTGGCACGTTCCGGCATTGTGCGACGCGGCGGCGATTTCGCGATCCGTGTCCGCAGTGCAAACGGCGACGCTGCTGGTGCTGGGCGCGGCGTTTTGGTGGCAGGTGCTGGCGCCGGTCGAGAGCCAGCGCATTTCGCCGCTTCACGGGGTGCTGTACCTGTTCGCGGCATGTGTTGCCTGCTCGGTGCTCGGCATTATCCTCACATTCTCGCCCGTGACCGTCTGCAAGGCCTACCTCCATCCTGTTGACCGGTTGGGCATCGATCCGCTCATCCGCGGCGAGTGGGGGATGACGGCGGGGCGGGACCAGCAAATCGGCGGCCTGCTCATGTGGGTGCCGATGTGCATGATTTATCTGACGGCCATCTTTGGCCAGGTGGCGCGTTGGTACGCGGCGCCCGCGGAAGTACCAATAGCCATCTCCTGATCCCATGGAACCAAAACCAGACTGGAAACCGCTGCCGAACGAACACCTGCCGCATCCCACCTATTTTCCGGCCGGGATGGCGATGGGCGTCACATTCATATTTTGGGGATTGATCACGTCCTGGGTCGTCGTGGCAATCGGCGCCGGTCTTTTCATCGCCGCGCTCGCAGGCTGGATCACCGATATTCGCCATGAACGAAGAAGACATTAACCCGCTGGAAGCCCGGCTGCCGACGCCGGACCTGTCGCCCCATGGCCGACTGCACATGGAGACGCAGCAGACTTATGAGACCGATCCGGAATGCGTCTCGCGGCGCAGCTTTTTCTCAAAGCTCTGCATCGCGCTGAGCGGGGTGTGCGCGGTGATCCTGGGTGTGCCGGTGGTGGGCTTTGTCATTGCGCCGCTCTTCCGTAAGATGCCGCGGCAATGGGTCACCGTCGGCAAGATCGGCGATTTCGAGATCGGCAAGACGGTCAGCGTGCCATTTAACGATCCCTCGCCGCTGCCATGGGCCGGCATCACGGCAAAGAACGCGGCGTGGCTGCGGCGGAACTCGGCCACGGAGTTCATCGCATTCTCCGTCAATTGCACGCATCTGGGATGCCCGGTGCGCTGGCTGCCAGATGCGGAACTCTTCATGTGCCCGTGCCACGGCGGCGTTTATTACAAGGATGGCACAGTCGCCGCGGGACCGCCGCCGCGTCCGCTCAATCGCTACGCGGTGCGCGTGGTGAATGACCAGGTGCAGCTTCAACCGACGGCAATCCCCATCACCACCGTTCTATGAAGCGCCTGGCGACGGCCATCTGGAAATGGTTCGACGACCGGATCGGTGTCTCCGATCTGATGGGGCCGGCGATGACGCACCTGGTGCCGCGCGATGCGAAGTGGTGGTACGTCTTTGGCAGCGCGACGATGCTCGCATTCATCGTGCAGGTGGTGACGGGCGTGGCGCTCGCGTTTTCGTATGTCAGTTCATCGTCGCAGGCGTACGACACGCTGCAATTTATCACCTACGACGCGCCATTCGGGCGGATGTTGCGAGGGATGCATTATTACGGCGCTTCCGCGATGGTGCTGATGGTGGGGGCGCACCTTGCGCAGACGTTCCTTTTCGGCGCTTACAAATATCCGCGCGAGATGAACTGGACCACGGGCGTGCTCCTGCTGGGGATGACGCTCATCATGGGCTTCACGGGGCAGCTTCTGCGCTGGGATCAGACTGCGGCGTGGTCGGTGGTGGTGGCTGCCGAGCAGGCGGGGCGCGTGCCGCTGATCGGGGATTGGCTGGCGCGATTTATCCTGGGGGGCAATACGATCGGCGGCGCGACCCTGAGTCGATTTTTCGCGATCCATGTATTTTTCATACCTGCAATGCTTTTCATTTTCATTGGAGTACATCTTTGGCTCGTATTGCGCCATGGCATCTCCGAGCCGCCGGTGCCGGGCCAGCAAGTGGAACCGAAAACCTACCGGCAGCGCTATCACACCTTCCTCGAGAAGCATGGCCATCCGTTCTGGCCGGACGGGGCGTGGCGCGATTTCGTTTTCGGGACCGGTTTGATCATCACGATCGCGCTGCTGGCATACTTCGTCGGGCCGCCGCCCATCGACAGGCCGCCCGATCCGAGCATCCTTAACGCCGATCCGCGGCCGGACTGGTATCTAATGTGGTACTTCGCCCTGCTGGCGCTGATCCCGCCGCAGATCGAGGGGTACGTGATGATCCTGGTGCCGGTGATCATCGGTACGCTGCTGCTGCTGGTGCCGATCCTGAATAATCGCGGTGAGCGCGCGCCGAGCCGGCGCCCATGGTCCATCGCGGTCGTGTTGTTGAGCATCATCCTGATCGGCTCGCTATGGGTGGCCGGGCGAGCCTCGCCATGGTCGCCTAATTTCGACCCGGGCCAGTTGCCGGTCTCAGTCATCGGCGCGAATACCGGGCCCGTTTACGAGGGCGCGGTGATTTTTGACAAGAAGGGCTGCCTGAATTGCCACCTCGTGAGCGGGTACGGCGGGCGCCGGGGACCCGATCTGACTTACATCGGCGACGAGCTGACGGAGGACAACATGGTCATCCGCATCGTCAACGGCGGTACGAACATGCCGGCGTTTGGCGGCACACTTTCCCCAAACGAGATCAACTCGCTCGTCGCGTTCCTCTCCTCACGCCACAGGAAGCCTCACCCGATCGCCTTCTTGAACCTGTCTCCGGCAAAGTCCCAATTGACCACGTCCCACCACGCGGCGACGTAATCCGCGCGGCGGTTCTGGTTCTTGAGGTAATAGGCGTGCTCCCATACATCGAGGCCGAGGATCGGCGTCTGGCCGACGGTAATCGGGGAGTCCTGGTTGGGTGTCGAGGTGAGTTCGAGCTTCTTCCCGTCCAGCACCAGCCAGGCCCAGCCGCTGCCGAAGACTTCCATCGCCTCCTTGCTGAATCCGGTTTTGAAAGCGGAGAAGCTTCCGAATTTTTTGGCGATCGCGTCCGCCAGGTCGCCCTGCGGCTCGCCGCCGCCCTTGGGCCCCATCATTTGCCAGAAGAGGCTGTGATTGTAGTGGCCGCCTCCCTGGTTGCGGACGGTGCGGCGGATGGATTCGTGGACCTTGCCGAGATCTTTCAGGATTTCCTCGATGGTCATCTCGCCAAGCGCGGGCTGCATGGCCACGGCCTCGTTGAGCTTCTTCACGTAGGTGGCGTGATGTTTATCGTGGTGGATTTGCATCGTCAGCGTGTCGATGTGGGGCTCGAGCGCATCGTATGCGTACGGCAGCGGCGGCAGCTTGAATGGGCCGGTCGCCTCCGGGGAGGCTTGCGCGGCGGGAGCCGGAGTTTGCGCGCGCAGCCCGCGAAGAGCGGGGGTGGCGAGCACGCCTCCGGCAAGAAGTGTGGTTTTGATGGCCTGGCGTCGGGTAATCACGATGAGGGTCCTTTCGATAGTGGGTTCTACGTATCTGTAGAGAGGGAATCGGCGATCATCCTATTCCCGGCTGGGAAATATACGAGGCAATCCGTCTACGCGGCCTGTTTGCGCGATCCCGCTACCAGTAGCGCGATGCCGCCGGCGACAACCACCACGCCCATGATGGGCGGGACGGGAATCGTATGCGTGCGATCCGCCTCGGCATGGATAGGGCCGATGTTAACGACGGTTTCCTTCTTCGTGTAGGTGATGCCTTGATAAACCAGAGCGGCGACGCCGAGGATGATCAGGATGACTCCAATTAGGGCTGTTGATTTCATAAGGTTGGTTACAATCGGGCGAAGCTGGGGCTCCGCCTCTAATCCCAAAAACGCTGACCAGCAGGACTATGCGCGTATCCCTGGGTCCTCTTTCGTGGGTATCCGGTGGTGGAACTTCGTCGGATTCGCGCTTCAATTTGCCCCGGCGTGGCGTATCCTTGCGCATTATGCGGCACATGCCTCGCGCATTTTTCCTCGTTCTCTTCCTCGGGCTGGCGGCCTGCCAGGGGGACGGCTCGCACCATTCCACATCCGCCAGCGCCCCTTCGGACAATTTCGACAGCGACACCGTCCAGACCTACAATCTGCAGACCGCCGATTTCCAACAGCAGTCTCCCTGGGGCGCTTGCTCGAACCAATCGCAGTAATCCTCCCCTCTTGCAATCGGGCCGCGCGTGATGCATCTTGGGTTCTTCCCGCAAAACGGGGGCGTACTGGCTTCGACCTGGTGTTGAAAGCGCAGGCGGCATGCAGAGGACGACCCGTTGGCCTCTTAAAAAGCTCGGGTCAAAAAAATAACTGCCAATTACGAAGATCTGGCTCTCGCGGCTTAATTGACCGCGACGTTCCCGGCCGGACGCCTGCTAAGGCCGGGAGCGACGACAGCAGGCTGGCCTGACGGCGGTGCGACCGCGCCGGCGGGTGAATTCGACCTCGTGGCCGCTAGGGTGGAAGTACCGCGCCGGCCTGGCGCTGAAGCCCGAAACCTCACGGTCGGATAAGCATGTAGTCACCTGCGGGGACAAGACCGGGGACAGGGGTTCGACTCCCCTCGCCTCCAATTTTCAAAGGAACCCCAAATTCGCCCTTTTCCAGAGTAAATCGTGGGTTTCTGCCTCTGAAAACGAAGCGGCATTTTTCGTTTTTACCCCGAATTGGCTTGCGTATTTTGGTATATGTCGGTATATAGAAACCGAGCATATGACGAAGCCACGCTCTCAAAAGCAGTTTCACTTCCCCTTTAAATTCGAGAAGAACGGCAGAACCGGCAAAATCTACAGGCTCGGGAACGGCACTTTCAAAACCGCCTTCACCTTCGCTGGTGCTACGATCCAGAACACCTTCAAAACGCCGCAAGCCGCGTTTGAATATCTGGATCGAGAGTTCTCGAAGCTCGACACGCAGCGCGAAAATGCGCTGTCGCTGCATCCGCTCAACGGCAGCGTGAAGGATTACGCAGAGCTCGAACAGCTTTTGCGGGACGAGGGAAGCGGCGCGTCATTGCGTGAGGCCGTGTCTTTTTACATCGCCCATCACAAAACAAAACGCTTCAAGGCAATGCGGGTTTCGGAATGCGCCGCCGCCTTCGTGTCTTCGCAACGGACCAACGGCATAACGGAGATTCAAATCAAGACGCTGCAAAAGCATTTCCGCCGGTTCGAAAAGGAGTACGGACGCCGGCAAATTCACGAAATTTCAACGCAGGAAATTTCCGATTGGCTCGGCTCTCAGCGGGACGAAACGGCGAAACAGCCGTGGAGCATCAAAACGAGAAAAGGCGTGCGCGGATCGCTGGTGTCGCTGTCGATCTATTCCCGCGACATTTTGAAAGCCATCCCCGCCATCGGTGACACCGAGTTTCAGAAAGTGCGCCCTCCCAAAGACGAACAACGGGAAGCCGTGGAAATTTACACGCCTGCGGAATTTACGGAACTGCTGAAAGCGGCTCTGGAACACGACATCGATTTAATCCCTGCCCTGGTCGTGGGCGGTTTTTGCGGACTGCGTCCCTTTGAGTTTCATGCGGAAGGTCTGAAAAGAGAGCCGTTGAAGTGGGAAGCGATCAACTGGAACGATATGCTGTTGCATGTCCAGGGCCAGAAAGTGCGGTCGAAAGCGACCCGCGACATTCCGTTGAACGTGGTGGCGCAAGCGTGGTTGAAACCCTTTGCGGACCAAAAGGGGCCAATCTGGAAGCACAAATCCGCCCACTCTAAAAAGATGATCGCTTTACGCGAAAAGGCCAAAGTCAAAAGCGTGTATGATGGATGCCGCCACTCCTACGCCTCGTATCGCATTCGCCAACTGAAAGGAAACCTGGCGGAACTGGCATCCGAAATGGGCAACAGCCCGGCGGAAATCGTGGACAGCTACAAGCGCAATGTGACGGATGCGGAAGCGGAAGCTTGGTTTAACCAGATGCCGCCGCCAGATTACGCGGAATGCATCAAGGCGCATCTTTCTACAGAGCAGAATTGATCTCGAACAGTTTGACGAAGCTGTCCAAATCCTTGCGCTGATAGAGCGTTTTTCCTCCCACCTTGTACCCTTTGATTTTCACGCGGGACTGATAGCGGTACTTGTCAAACGTCGTCGCGGACATTCCAAGATATTTTGCGGCTCCTTTTGCATCGAGGTATCCGTCATTCTCACGCGGAGCGTCCAATCGCTGCAAATCCGCGCGCAACGCCGCAAGTTGGCGGGCTTGCTCTTCCAGCAAGGCCATAATCGCTGGTGCCGCCGCCAGCGTTTCCAGCATTTGCGCCAAAGCTTGAACATCCGGTTTCATGCCAGAGATACGCTGGCGGCACCGGCTTTAACCGGAGGCACGAAACTTTTTTTACCGGTCGATGTGCAGGCGCTATCGACCGCGCTCCTGGCTTTTCGTTCTTTCTTGCTCCAGAAACTTCGCTTTCTGCTCTTCGAGCATCGCCGTGATTTCCTGCTTCTTCTCCGGCTCAGGCTTCGCGCCGAACGTGGCGATCACCTGATCGACATCCTTTTCTTCAATACGAAAACTCGGAATATTCTCTGCCATATTATTTGCTCCGTTCGTTGTTGATGATCTCGGCGAGTTTCTTGCGCCCCAGCACAATCCAATCTCCGACCGTTGAGGCCGCGACGCCAATGCGTTCTTCGATTTCCTTGAATGTAAATCCGTAGCGGGCGTGCAGCCAGAGCGCTTCTTTTTGTTTTTCAGTCAGATCGATGCCTGGATATTCGCTCCAGAATCTTTCCCGCAAGGCCGCTTCGCCGTCCTCGGTGAAAGGCGCAAAATCCGGTTGCTGCGCCGGCACGTCCGGGGTCTCGTCGGTTAGCACCTCACCCCGGCGCACCTGCCTGCGGTAATGATCCAAAAACAAATGA
>JBEKOV010000130.1:0-9226 GCA_049521415.1 Chthoniobacteraceae bacterium | reverse complement strand
GAACCTTCGATGACCTCGTCAAGGCAATCGCCCACGCCCTCAACTGCTTCTCAGCCTCCGAATGCCTCCACTTCCTTCATCATGCCCAATATGCTTCAGATTAAATAGAAAATGCTCTAGTGACAGGCGCCGCTATGGCGATTTAACTTTTTGTGTAGCCGCCCATCCTTTCCGTCCCTTTGGTCCTTTCTCCAAAAGATACGCCCACAGTTTTATTTACACCATCACCCCACCACGACATTCACCAGCTTCCCGGGCACGACCACCACTTTCTTGATCTCCTTGCCCGCCGTAAATTCCTGCACTTTCGCATCGGCCAGCGCCGCCTCTTCGATTTGCTCGCCCGTCGCATCGCGTGGCATCACCAGGCGCGCCCGCACCCGTCCATTGACCTGCACGGGAATCTCAATCTCATCCTCGACCAGCGCCTGCGCATCGTACTCCGGCCACGGCTGATCGGACGCGAGCCCCTCAAACCCGGCAAACGCACCGCCCAACCGCCCCCAAAGCTCTTCCGCCAGATGCGGCGCAAACGGGCTCAGCAGCAGCAGCAACGCGCGCATCGCGCTCACCGGATGGACCTCCGCATTGGTGAACGCATTGACAAAAACCATCATTTGCGAAATGGCCGTATTGAATGCCAGCGCCTCGATGTCTTCGCCCACTTTCTTAATGGTGGCGTGGACAACCCGCGCCTGGCTCTTCTCCGGCGGCGCATCCTTGAGATGCGGCGATAGCACCCATTCGCCCGCTTGGTTCTCCTCCATCACCAGCCGCCATACGCGCGCGAGAAACCGCGAGATCCCCTCCACTCCCGTCATGCTCCAAGGCTTCATCTGCTCGATCGGCCCCATGAACATTTCATAGCACCTCAGCGCATCCGCCCCGTACTCCGCAATCACGTCGTCCGGATTGATCACATTGCCGCGGCTCTTGGACATCTTTTGCCCATCCTCGCCGAGCATCAGCCCCTGGTTCACCAGCCGCTGAAACGGCTCCGGCGTGGAGACATAGCCCAGATCGAACAGCACCTTGTGCCAGAAGCGCGCATACAGCAGGTGCAACACCGCGTGCTCCGTCCCTCCAACATACAAATCCACCCCGCCCGGTTTCCCCCCGCCCATCCAGTACCGCTCCGCATCGATGCCCATAAACCGCCCGTCATTGCGCGGGTCGCAATAGCGCAGGTAATACCAGCACGAGCCCGCCCATTGCGGCATCGTATTCACCTCTCTAACCGCTGTCTCCGAATAGCGAACCCAATCGACAGCCTTGCTCAACGGCGGTTCCGCCGTCCCGCTCGGGCGGAAGTCGTCTAGCTCCGGCGGTTTCACCGGCAGCTCGCTTTCCGGCAACGCCGCGTGCCTCCCGTTTTCCCAAATAATCGGGAACGGTTCCCCCCAATACCGCTGCCGCGAAAAAAGCCAGTCCCGCAATTTGTAATTGATCGTCCGCGACCCTGAGTCCTTCTCCTCCAGCCACGCGATCATCCGGTCCTTCGCCGCTTCGGTGGCCAGCCCATCCAGGAATCCCGAATTCACCGCATAACCCTCCGCCGCGAAGCATTCCTCCAGCGGCTTGAGCGTCTCGATATATTCGTGCGTAAGCGGATCGCGCGCCACCACCTGCCGGATTGCCAACCCAAATTTCTTCGCAAACTCCCAATCCCGCTCATCATGCCCCGGCACCGCCATGATCGCGCCGGTCCCGTAGCCCAGCAGCACATAATCCGCGATCCAGATCGGAATCCGTTCCCCATTCACCGGATTCACCGCGAATCCGCCCGTAAAGACCCCGCTTTTCTCCTTCGCCAGGTCCGTCCGTTCCAGGTCGCTCTTGCGCGACGTTTTCTCCCGGTAATCGCGCACCGCCGGCCATTGCTCCTCGGTCGTGATTTCCTCAACCAGCCTGTGCTCCGGCGCCAGCACCATGTAGGTCGCCCCAAATAGCGTATCCGGCCGCGTCGTGAACACAGTGATAACGCTGCCCGAATCCGCCACCGGAAAATGCACCTCCGCTCCCTCGCTTCGCCCGATCCAGTTCCGTTGCAGCAGCTTGATCGACTCCGGCCAGTCGAGCCCGTCCAGTTCATCGATCAGCCGCTGCGCATACGCCGTAATCCGCAGCATCCACTGGCGCATCGGACGCCGCTCCACGGGATGCCCGCCCACTTCGCTCTTGCCGTCGGTCACTTCCTCGTTCGCCAGCACCGTGCCCAGCGCCGGACACCAATTCACCAGCGCCTCGGACACATACGCCAGCCGCGCGCTATCCGGTTCGGGACCGCGATAACTCTCGATCGGCTCCGCCTTCCCCGTCGCCGGATTAAACCATGAATTGTAAAGCTTCAGGAAAATCCATTGCGTCCACCGGTAATATCCCGGGTCCGTCGTATTGATCTCCCGCGACCAATCGTACGCGAACCCAATCCGCTGAAGCTGCCCTTTGAATTGCTCCACATTCCGCCGCGTCGTCACCGCCGGGTGCTGCCCCGTCTTGATCGCGTACTGCTCCGCCGGCAACCCAAACGCATCCCACCCCATCGGGTGCAACACATTGAACCCGCGCATCCGCCTGTACCGCCCAATGATATCCGTGGCGATATACCCCAGCGGATGCCCCACGTGCAGCCCAGCCCCGCTCGGGTACGGGAACATATCGAGCACATAGTATTTCGGGCGCGACGCATCGAAACCCGGGTCCCCCGGATTCGGCGCCTCAAAAGTGCGATGCTCCTCCCAATGCGCCCGCCACTTGGGCTCAATGACATCGAAAGGGTACGGTCTGCGGCGCTCGCTGCTCATGGGTGATAGGGAGAATTCAACCGCACAACGCACCTTTGGCAACTCTCTCCTTCCTAATCCAGCCTTTCATTCCCATTCCCGACGCGCTAATTTCCCCCCATGCCAACGTACGTCTACGAGACCCTCGGCGCGAAGAAGCGCCAGTTCGAAGTGCGCCAGAGCATGAAAGACCCCGCCCTCACGCACGATCCCGAGACCGGCGAGCCCGTCCGCCGCGTCATCTCCGGCGGCTACGGCATCATTCAGAAAGGCGCCTCCCCGGCCCCGGCATCCGGCGACCGCTCCTGCGGCAGCGGCTGCGGTTGCCACTGAAGCTTCCGAAAAATTTATGGCGATTTAACTTTTTGTGTAGCCGCCCGTCCTTTCTCCACGAGATGCGGCCACAGCTTTATCTAATCAGCCCCCGATTGTCGCGAGCCCAAGCGCCATCTCACCGCTCCGCAAATCGACTCGGCTCTCACCCATCCTTTCTTTGCTTCCTTTGCTTCCTTCTGTTTAAAACATTCTCCCGTGACCAATAAAAAGGCCCAGTTGGGCATCATCTTTCTCACCATCTTCATCGACCTGATCGGCTTTGGGATCGTGATCCCGATCCTGCCCACCTACGCCAAGCAGTTTCACGCAAACGACGCCACCATTGGCATCCTGATGGGGACCTATTCGCTGATGCAGTTCATCTTCTCACCGGTGCTGGGAAGAATCTCCGACCGCGTGGGCAGGCGTCCGGTGCTGCTCGTGAGCCTCGTGGCCACTTCCATCGGCTTCGCCATCATGGGATTTGCGCACACCCTGGCGTGGCTCTTTGTCGCCCGCATCATCCCGGGAATATCCGGGGGCAACATTTCGACGGCCCAAGCGTATGTGGCGGACATTACCCCGCCCGAGGAGCGCTCCGGAGTCATGGGAATGATCGGCGCCGCATTTGGCCTGGGCTTTACATTCGGCCCGGCAATCGGTGGCGTCCTCAGCCATTTCTCCGCCTCCGCTCCATTTTTGTTCGCCTCCGGGCTGGCCCTCTTCAACGCCATCCTCGCCTTCATCCGGCTGCCGGAGAGCCTTTCGCACGAGCATCGCGCCACCGCGGAGGAAAAGGCGCCCATCTCCCAGGTATTCAAGCACGGCTGGCATCTGCCGGCGCTGATGGGGGCTTACTTTTTCTCGATCGCCGGCTTCTCCGTGCTCAACATGATGTTCCCTCTCTTCACCAATGTCCGATTTGGATTCGATCAGCAGAAAAATGGTTACCTGTTCGCATTCATCGGATTCATTGGAATCGTGATCCAGGGAGGCGTCCTGCGGCGGCTGCTCAAGAAGAAAAGCGAAAAATCCCTGGCGTTGTCCGGAGTGGTCCTGCTGATCGCCGGGATGGTTTACCTCGCCGCCGTTTATAACCTGACAAACCTCTTGATCGCCAGCGCCATCCTCGGCATCGGCAACAGCCTTGTCATGCCCACGCTCAGCGGGCTCGCCTCGCGCAGCGCCGAGCGCTCCTGGCAGGGCCGCGTCAACGGTCTCATGCAATCCGCCGGCAGCCTCGCGCGCTTCGTGGGGCCCATGATGGCCGGCCAGTTTCTGGCGCTCGACGTGAATAAGCTGGGGCAGCCGCTCAGTTACTACGGACGTACCCCATGCTGGGCGGCCGCCGGCGTCCTTTTTCTTTCCCTCCTGCTGACCCTGAAGCTTCCCGCAAAACCAATCACCGCCACCGCATAAGTCCCATGAGACCTATGGGTCCCATAGGTCCCATCCCACTCCCCTTGAACATCGTCTACTTCGACCTCGAGACCCAGCGCACCGCCAACGACGCGGGCGGCTGGAATCGCAAACAGGACATGGGCATGTCCGTCGGCGTCACCTACAGCACCGCCGCCGCCGAGTACCGCATCTATCCCGAAAAACGCGTCAACGATTTGATCGACCAACTCATGCGCGCCGATCTCGTCGTCGGCTTCAACGTCGTCAACTTCGATTACGAAGTCCTCCTCGGTTACACCATCCTCGACCTAAAGGAACACATCCGCACCCTCGACCTCATGGTCGATATCGAGGCCAAACTCGGCCACCGCCTCGCCCTCGATTCCATCGCCCAGGCCACCCTCGGCGTCGGCAAGACCGGCGACGGCCTCGAAGCCATCCGCTGGTGGCGCGAGGGCAAACTCTGTGAAATCGCCGAATACTGCTGCTACGACGTAAAAGTCACCAAACTCATCCACGAATACGGCGCCCGCCAAAAACACCTCCACTTCACCGACCGCTTCCAGCAAAAGCGCACCGTCGAAGTCGCCTGGTAGTAAGCCGCCAGATCAACCTGTCTTGACGATCTCCCTCGACAGCGGGACAATCCCGCTATGATCGTAAAGCGGAAGTCGAACTGGCTGGAGGTATGGAAGAAATGCCCCGTGCCGATGGATGACCTTCCGCCCCGCAGTCGCGAGCTGCCAAAGAAGCTCAAGTTTTGAACTGACTCCCGAATCCGGGGCGCCAGGGCCGTTTAAAATTTTCCATAGCCGCGTTCATGCGCGCGCCGCAGGCCCTGAGCCTGTCGAACGGGCCAGCGTTGTAGGCGCGGACCGTTGGTCCGCCCGGGCTTACGCTCGGTGGTCCGATTGACCCATTTCATCGCCTCCCAAATGGCCACAGTTCTATTTAAAGCGCTCCAGTGAACAACCTCCCTCGCCCCCAAATACTTCGGCTTGGCGTGCAACACCTATAAGCCCGGCGCCCCCTTCCGGCACTCCCCTTTTCACCCAGCTTCAACTCAACCCCGCCAGTCTCCTGAGTCAGCGATTTCCCGCATAATTCGCCGCGCCCTCCATAGGTCCCATTCGTCCTATGAGTCCCATTGGTCCCATCCTCCCGTAAATGCGACCCGCTTCTGACTCGGGACACCAGCCGAAATAAGCTTTTAAGCCCAAAGCAAGCCTGTTATATCATCATTGATGCGAGGTGGAACGGCGCGGGCCGCGGCGAAGCTCCCGGAGTCCTTCATCCCACAATCAAGTCCCCAAAAGACCCATGAGCACCATCTGGTCCTTCGATCTCGGCAAAGCCTCCATCGGTGAGGCCGTACGTGATACCGAAAAGAACGACTTCCTCCACAAAGCCCGGGAGGCATGGCTGGACGAAGTATGGCGCGCCGCGGGGGTTGAGGGAATGCCAGAACCGCTGCAAAAACGCCGAATCGGGAAAATGGGGCCGGACGGGAATCTAATACCAAGGAGCGATTGGAAGAAAAAGAAGGGCAAATGGATGCTCGAACAAAAGGCCGATTATCGCTTGGAACGTGAGTTTGCTCCAAAGCTCGGCGAGAAAACGAAGGACGGAGCGCCGTCCGATGATGCAGGAACGCGAATTTGTTACACATCCTGCCTCCTTCGTATCAAACTGCTGCGCGGGAAGGAGAGGTTGGAGCCGTGGCAGATTTACAAGGCGTTGCATTCGGCGATTCAACGGCGCGGGTACGATCCCAATATTCCATGGAAGGCAAAGGAAAGCCGTCGGCAAAGGCAAAGTCGTGATGACGATGAGAAGGCATTGACCCGCAAGCGGATGGACAGGTTTGTCCAGGAGTTGACAGCGATGATTCCCGAACGTGAGGAGTTCCAAATGCCCTGTTACTTCGACGCGTGGAAGATGGGCCTGTGGGATCCAGCGACGCCCGAGGTGCTCCGAGACCGTATTGGCTGCCACGCGCTGAGCACACGTGATCAAATCGTCCCGCGCTGGCTTGTGGAAAAGGAAATCCGCCTTCTCGCTATGGCTGCTGGGCGGCAGATACCTGGGTTGAAAGACAATGCCGACTATCTCTTGTGGGGACCAGCCGAAACGCCCTACGCATCATACTACTCAAAACTCCGAAAAGCGTTTGGTTTGCGCGAAGGCGCTGCGAATGACTGGAGGGGCGTTGTCGGACAGAAAATTCCGCTTTTCGATAATCGCATCATCGAGAAATGTTCCCTAATTCCACGCCTTCAAGTTTGCACCGTGAACCCGCGGTTCGACGCCGACGGTCTTCCCTATCCCGACACATTGCTCCCGTCGGAAGTTACCTTTTTGTGGAAGCTCAAGAACCTGCGATTCCTGCGGGGTAAGACGCAGACGTCCCTTCAACCCGAGGAATTGCGAATATTATTTCAACATCCAGACCCAAGGATATTCCGCGTTGAACTGAAGACTTGGGGAAAGTATGCGAGGGAGTTCTGCTGGGACACTGGCGCCTTGCCCGCCCAAATTCGCCTGCCTAAAAAGAAAGGCCACACGCCAAAACGTGAGGAATTGGTCGGGTGGTTTGCGCGGCAATTGTTGATGGTGAGTGTCACGCGGGCAAACGGCGTTTGCGAACCGTTAAACGGCAAAGAAATCGCAGCGGTATTTGGCCCGGTTCTTTTAAAGTCCTACGCACTCACCGAGGCACAATGGAGACAGTGGCTTGAAGATCACGGCGCGGCACTCCTACCAAATTATGAAAGCGTGGATCCGCCGAAGCCGAAAGGCCGTGCAAGTCGCTCTCGACCGGCACTAAAACTTCTTCGCGAATTTATCCTCGCTGGTCTTTCGCCGACGGAATTTCGCGTGCAGGCGGAAGAGAAGATTGATCGAGACGCAGACCCAAAACGCGGCGTCGTGCGTGCGGACTTGGCCGCCTTTTGCGCAGAGCGCATGGGAGCTACATGGCACGACGCGTACCCGCCAAACGAACGGTTGGCATTAGCAGTCGAGAATGTCGGACCAGCCGCGGACCAAAGAAAGGAAGCGATAGGTAAACTCATCGCCCGCCAAAATGATCCTATCGTGCGACATCGTCTAGGTTTCTTCGCGGAGCGTCTCGCCACGCTATCAAGAACGCCAGACTTTGATCCACCAAACCACGTTGTGTTGGAATTCGTACGCGATAATTTGCCTGAAAGCTTTCTGAGTCAAAACGCGACGGAGGATTACGAGACCTGGCTGAGGGACAATCAGAGAAAGGCGTTGAAGGCACTTGAGATTGTAAAGCAACTCGGTGCCACTGGACGGGACGCGGTGCTCAAATACCGTTTGCTTGAGGCGCAAGGCTTCGAGTGCGTCTATTTTCCAAACGGTTCGCTGGATACAACGGGCACACGCTCCAAGTTGGCGGAGACTCCATGCATTTATACCAACGAGCGCGTTGGGGTGACGAACCTCGATGATTTGGTTATCGATCACATTGTACCCCAGAAAGGTGGATTCAACGGCCCCGATTCCTTTCTCAATAAGGTAGTTACGACCCGCATTGTAAACGAGCGGCTAAAGAAGTGCCGCACCCCGTTTCAGTGGTTTCACGCAGATATGCCGACACTTTGGAAAGCCTACGTAGAGCGCGTTCGGAAGCTCGCTCCCACGCTTGGTCGGAAGAAAGTGGCGTTGCTCACAGAAGAGGATGCACCTAGATTGGCGCAGCGGTACACGGGCCTCGCTGAAACAGCTTGGATCGCACGTCTGGCCCAAGCTATTGTTTGCATTCATTTCGGCTGGAATTTCGGCGTGGATGAGGAACGCAGACGGAGGATTACCGTCGTTTCTGGCGGCCTCACGAGTCGTATCCGCCGGGCTTATGATCTTGACTCGCTCCTCTATCGCGACCGCGAGGAGTTTGAGACCACCGGAAGGAAAAAGAATCGCGAAGACGATCGGCATCATGCCTTAGATGCTATGGTCATTAACTTTATTCCTAGTTGGGCGAGTAATCTGATGAAGGAGTCATTTTTCCAATTCCCAAAGGGAGTGCATAGGGGATTCTTCGCCAAGGAGATTTCGACCGTTCGCCCCCGCTACGAGGCTTGGGAACGGCCTAAATTAGAGGATAAGTTTTACGGACAGAGGCAGCTGCAAGGCAGCGCATTCATCGTTTGCCGGGAATTGTTGATCGATTTCGCGTCGAAGGAAGAGAAAGGGAAACGTGTGATGAGGAATATCGGAAAACTACCCTACGAACGCATCGTTGATGGAGCGATCCGGGAAGCCGTCCAGCGATTCTTTGAGGAAAACCCCGCTTGCTCGGTCGAGCAGTGGAAGAAGTTTTGCGGCGAAAACTTGCGTGTCGGAGAGGATGGGGCGTCGGTGGTCAAAGTAATGATGACAAGAAGTAAGGCTAACAAGACCGAGGAATATACGGCTATTGGAAAAACATGCCCAACGCAGCGTCAGCAGCTTAAGCGCGGCGCAAATCATGCGGGCTATTTCATCTACGACCTCCCGGCTCCGACACGGGCCAATCCAGGCGCGCGTGATGCGAAGGTAGCGCCAGTCTTCGCACATCAGCGTCGTCAGGACGTGGAGGCTAGGGCCTGTTAAGGTAAAAGGAGTGCAGTAAAGATCAGGGCGACGTGAAGAAAGGCGATGAACATGACGTCGAGCTTCTCGAAGCGTGAGAATATCCTGCGGAAGCCCTTGAGCCTGCG
>JBEKOV010000129.1:0-9372 GCA_049521415.1 Chthoniobacteraceae bacterium | reverse complement strand
CGCAGTCGTGTGCCCCTTTTCTCTCGCCGCTATGATCCGCTCCCGCAGATCAAGACTGTAGGTTCGCATCCACCTACCATACCACTCTTTGCCTCAGATTAAATAGAAAATGCTCTAGCGCATTGAATTGAACATCACGGAAACCCTCGGGATTCATCCCTCCGGTCGGCAAATCGAAAACCCGCCAGCGTGCCGGGCGGCGTCCCACGCGAGAGACCGAGCACCTGGAAAGTGGTGCCGAGCATCTCCGGGTGCAGCAGCGTTTTCAAGCCGCGCGCCTCTTGTGGGGAGGGCGGGGAGGGCGCGCGATTTGCGAATACACAGCTTACGAGTCCGGTCAGGAAATGGTGCTGGTCGGTTTGGCCGGCCATTTGCATTCCGGCGGCGCGGAAGGCGTGTACGAGGCTCGTGAATTCGACGTGCGCGGTTATGTCGGAGGAACCGGGATCGGCAAGAGGGTCCGGGCTGCGTGTATGACCGGAATAACAGACCAGAGTCCCCTGAGTGCGCTCGGCCGAGTAATAGCGTTCGCGCGGGTAGCCGTAATCGATCGCCAGCACCCACCCGCGCTCGATCTTCGCGGCCAGCGCAGCGGCCCAGCGCGGGGCGTCCAGGCTGACTTCAGTCGTGTAGCCCTCGATGCGCGGGACATCGGCCAATTGTTCGATCAGGGCGGCATTGGCAATGGGCTGGTCCAGCCACGTCAGCTCCGGCGTGACGTAAAGCTCGCGCCAGTCCCCATCCTTGAATCGCACCAGGTGCACCGGAAAAGCGTCGATCAGTTCGTTGGAAAAATGGACGCCGGTGAATCGGCGCAGCTCGTCCAGCGAGATGCTCCAGCCGACTTTTCCCGCAAACCCCCGCAGCCGCTCCCGCTGCCGGCAGCGCAATATCTCCAGGCCTTCGACAATCTCGTATCTTAGCGCCTCGAAAAAATCCGGCGCCTCCACGCGGCACCATTCCAGCACATCCGTGGCGAACGTACCGTCGTTCGCCCCCTGCTCGACGATTGTGAAGACGGCCGGCCGCTCCAGCCACTCCCACATCTCGCGAAACTGAAACGCGATCAACCGCCCAAAGACGGCTCCCACACTGACATTTGTAAAATAATCTCCCTTGCGTCCGAGCGCCGCCCGCCCGGAGCCGTAATATCCATGCTCCGGATGGTAGAGCGCCAGCTCCATGAAATCCCGAAACGGGACCGGCCCGCGCCCGGCGAGGATGGACTGGATGGGGTTTGGCATTGTGGGTTCCGCAGGTTGACGCAGGTTCATTTCTGGCAGCGTTCGTGAAACGTCAAAAGCCTTTTGAGCCGCGGGGTTCCGGTGATAGATTCGCCGTTTGCCATGAGATGGGACCCGAATGACCCTTATGCGGCATATATGCCGCCCAGGAAGCCGTTTTACCTGCGGGCATGGTTCATCATCCTGATGCTGCTCATCGTATTGCCATCCGTCGCCGGCTATTGTTACTGGCTCAGGATCAAGAGCATATACGGCCCGCGGGCCGCTGCATTCGATTTTTCCCAGCTCTCCCAGATGGAATCGGCCAGCGTCATCTACGACCGCAATGGCAACATCCTGAGCCGCATTTTTCTCGAGAATCGCGACACGGTATCCGATTTTCCCTATGAGTTGACCCAGGCGATTGTCGCGGCGGAGGACAACCGCTTTTACCAGCACCACGGCATCGACCTCTACGGGATGTTCCGGGCCGCGCTCAAGAACTGGCGCGCCGGGCACATTCGGCAGGGCGCCAGCACCGTCACCCAGCAGCTTGCGCGCAATACCTTCTCGCTCCACGAGCGCACTTACGACCGCAAGTTGACGGAGATCTTCCTGGCCCTGGAGATCGAGAAACGGTTTTCGAAGGACCAGATCATGAATCTGTACCTGAACCGCGTTTATTTCGGCTCCGGCTTCTACGGCGCGGAGGCGGCGTCGCGCGGGTACTTTGGCAAGGATGTTTCGGATCTCAATCTCTCCGAGTGCGCCACGCTGGCCGGTCTGCTCAAGAATCCGAACGGTCTCTCCCCATGGAGCAACCGCCAGGCTTGCGTCGATAGCCGCAATTTTGTCCTGGGCCGCATGCTCGACCTGAAAATGATCACGTCCGATCGGTACAACGAGGAGATCGCGTCGAACCTCGCCGTGAAGAACCGCAAGCCCGTCCACGCCGATTCCTACGCGGTCGACATGATTCGCCAGCAGGTCGATGAAATCGTCGGCAAGGATCGCGCGATCGCCGACGGCTACCAGATTTACACGACGATCGATCCCGATCTCCAGAAACGCGCCGAGCAATCTCTCCGCGATCATCTCGCCGAGACCGAGGAGCACCCCGGCTACGATCACCAGACGGCGTCGCAATATGACGAATTGCTGCGCGAGCGCCGCGAAGATGACGACAAGGAGCCGCCCCCGCCCGAGTACCTTCAAGGCTCCGTCGTGGTCCTGAATAATAGCGACGGCGGAATACTGGCGATCGCCGGTGGCCGCGATTTCGACCAGAGCCAGTTCAATCGCGCAATTGCCTCGCTCCGCCCGCTGGGCACGGCCTTCATCCCATTCGTGTACGCAGCCGCGTTCGAGAAGGGAATGTTTGGGGGGACGATTGTCGAGGATACGCTCATGGACAATCGGCAGGTCATGATCGGCGGCGTTGAGGGTATCCTGGGCGAATGGGGACCCGAGCGCGTCGATAACATGTACGAGGGCCCCATCACCGCGCGCACGGCGCTCGTAAAATCAAAGAACGCCGCCACGGTGCGCCTGGGCATGCAGACGGGAATCGACAACGTCATCTCCCTGGCGGCGGACGCCGGTCTCTCCCGCGTGGTGGGCAAGGACGCGAAAGGCCAGGATATCCTCAACCTGCGCCGCTTCCCCGCCACCTTCCTTGGCTCGAGCGAGATGACGCTCATGGACGCCACGCTGGCTTACACGTCGTTCCCGGATGGCGGTTCGCGGCCCTCGGAGCCGTATATCATCCAGCGCATCCTGGACAAGGACGGCAACCTCATCTTCGAGTCGCACCCGGAGATGAAGTACGTCATGAAGGACTCCACCGCCTATGAGGTCCACTCCTGCCTCTCCGATGTCCTGGACTGGGGCACGGCGGACAAGGCCTATACCGTCGATGGCCTCAAGAAATTCCCGTTGGGCGGCAAGACCGGTACAGCCTACGACTTCACGGACGATTGGTTCATCGGTTACTCGAGCGCGATCACGTGCGGCGTATGGGCGGGGTTCGACAAGCCGTCGCCCATTTATCGCGGGGCATTTTCGAGCGATGTCGCGCTCCCGGTATGGGTGGATATCATGAACGGTTCGTTCGACAAATATCAGACCGCCGATTTTGCGGCGCCCCACGGCCTTCAGAAGTATGAGATTTGCACCGCCTCCGGGCAATTGGCGACCGACCAATGCTATGAGACCGTGACGGACAAGGTCACGGGGGCTGTTACCCGCCGCCGGACCACTTATTACGAATACGCGACCGAGGACCAGGTCCCGAAGGTCAAGTGTACCGTCCACAGCGGCGCCAGCGTGCTGGCGGCCTCCGCGCTGGGCCAGAGCCCGCTCGATTTTGCGGCCACGCCCTCGAAGTATCCGCGGGCGACCATCGCCGTCGATTTGTCGAAAGTATCCGCCGTGCCGATGCAAGGCCCGACGGTGCTCGGGGATGATCCTTATCAATCCGTGAAGCCGGACATGGTCATGGCCGCCACACGCGTGGGCGACAATGCTCCCCCGCCCGGCGCCGCCGCGGATACCACCACCACCCCGGTCAATGCCGGCGCCTCGGGCTCCGGGATTGGCGGCCCCATCGCGTCAGGCGCGCCAACCACCGACGGGACTGTCCGCGTCATGCGAGCGCAGGCCGCCGGCGCGCTGGACAGCACCCAGGATGATTCCACCATTCACCTTGACCCGCCCGAGCCGATCAAGTTTTAGCGGGAGCCGCCCCGTCCCGCATCCAATCCAGTTGCCTAGCGCATTTCTTGCTGTTAGGCTTGCACTTGCAATGGAGGCAGCCGGGAAACCGCAGGCCACTGGCAACCGCGGCGCCCCCCATGCACGTTAACTCACGTATGGAGTCGAAAACCTTATCCGTCCTGATTGCCGACGACGAGACGACTGTGCTCGACGCGCTCACCAGCGTCCTCACCCGCCTCGGCTACAAGGTCGTCGGCACCGCGCGCGATGGCGCCGAAGCCGTCGAATTGGTCCGCACCACCCCGGCCGATTTCCTCGTGCTGGATATCTCGATGCCGGTCATGGATGGAATCGAGGCCGCGCGGGTCATCGCGGCGGAGAAACCGCTGCCGATCATCATCAGCACCGGCGTGACCGACGATGTGACCATCGAGGCCGCGCGCCAGATACCCGTTCAAGCTTTCCTCACCAAGCCGTTCCGCAAGGAGCAGTTGCGGGCCTCGATCGCAATCGCCCTCACCCAATGGGAGCACCAGCTCGAGGCCGAGCGCAGGCTCCAATCCCTGCTGGAGTCCGGCGCAGGCTCGGGTGCGCCCGCAATCCCGCACATCTCCGAGGAAGCGGCCCGGCAGTTCGGGTTGACCAAGCGCGAGTTCGAGGTCCTTTGCAAGATAGCCGAGGGCAAATCCAATGCCGAGATCGGCGAATCCATCGGCGCCGCGACGCGCACGGTGGACAAGCACGTTGAGCACATCTTCGACAAGCTCGCCGTCAAGACCCGTACCGCCGCCGTAGCCCGCGCCCTGCACATGGCGGCGTAAGAGGGGCCTATCCCTCGATCGTATTGATCTCCACCGGCTCGACCTTGATGCCGAGTTCCTCGAGCCATTCGATGGCTCGCTTGATCTCCTCCCGCTCACCCTCGAGTTCCAGCGACACGATTCCCACCTCGGGCGTCACGCTGGCCTGGCGAACGTTTGTGATGACTTCGAAATTCTTTCCGAGTTCATAGACCACCGGGCGCGTGATAAACCGCGAGGGGTACATGAGCCAGAGGCGGGATGTTTGGTGAGCCATGAGGGTAAAAATTCGAAATTAGAAAAACGAAATTCGAAGGGTTTGCGCGCCGAGGCGCGATCTTCTGTTGAGTGAAGCTAGAGCCTCCGGATTCGAATTTCGAGTTTCGAATTTCGAATTTTTCCGCCGCTATCCTCCCGCTATCGCCGGCACGATGGAAATCTCGTCTCCCTCCTTCACGGCGGTCGCCTTGTTGTCGAGGAAGCGGATGTCTTCGTCATTGAGGAATATGTTCACGAACCGGCGCACGTTTCCATTCTGGTCGCAGAGCCGTTCCTTGATGCCGGGAAAGCTCTTCTCCAGGTCGTCGATCAGTTCGCCGATATTCGCGCCCGCCGCCTGGACCAATTCCTGGTCATTGGTCAGCTTGCGCATGGGGGTTGGGATGCGGATGGTGTTCATGAATTGCTGATTACTAATGGGTGATTATTGATGGGCGCCGTGGCGTCAGGCGTCTTGATCCGCCGTGGCCAGATCGTCCTTCTCGGCGGCGATCAATTCCTCGAACTCGCGCAGGCTTGGCTTGATTAGCCGGGGCTCGCCGCACTTGCCGATGATCGCCTCCTGCGTCTTGAGGCCGTTGCCGGTGATGCACAGCACCACGCTCTCGCCGGTGGGGATTTTCCCGGCCTGGATCAGTTTCCTCGCGCAGGCCACCGTCACGCCGCCGGCCGTCTCCGCGAAGATGCCCTCGCTCTCGGCCAGCAGCCGGATGCCCTCGACAATTTCATCGTCGGTGCAATCCTCGGAGGCGCCGCCGGTCTGCCTCATCACATGAATCGCATAATAGCCGTCTGCCGGTGTGCCGATGGCCAGCGATTTCGCGATGGTCTCGGGCTTCTGCACCGGCTTGACGATGTCCGTGCCGCGCTTAAACGCGGCGGAGATCGGCGCGCAGCCGGCCGCCTGCGCGCCGTGGATGGTGTACCGCTCGGTGGCATCGATGAGGCCGAGTGTCTGAAATTCCGTGTACGCCTTGCTGATCTTCGTGAGCAGGGAGCCGCTGGCCATCGGCACCACCGTGTGGCGCGGCAATTTCCAGCCCAATTGCTCGGCGATCTCGAAGCCCATCGACTTCGACCCTTCGGCGTAATAGGGCCGCAGGTTCACATTTACGAAGCCCCAGCCGTACTTGCCGGCGATCTCCGAGCAGAGCCGGTTCACCTGGTCGTACGCGCCGTGGATGCCGATGACATTTGTCCCATAGACCAGCGAGCCGAGCACCTTCCCCTGCTCGAGGTCCGCTGGAATCAACACGTAGCTCTTCAGGCCGGCGCTGGCCGCGTTGGCCGCGACCGAGTTGGCCAGGTTGCCCGTCGATGCGCACGCCACCACCTTGAAGCCCATCTCCCGCGCCCGGCTCAGCGCCACGGAGACCACGCGGTCCTTGAAGGAGAGCGTCGGGTAATTGACCGTGTCGTTCTTGATATAAAGCTCGCGCACGCCCAGCCGCTGGGCCAGCCGGTCCGCCTTCACCAGCGGCGTAAAGCCCACCTGCGTGCCCACCGTCGGCTCGCCGTCGATCGGCAGCAGCTCCCGGTATCTCCACATCGATTCCTCCCGGCCCTCGATCACATCCCGCGTCAGCGCCGAGCGCACCGCGTCGTAGTCATAGGCCGCCTCCAGCGGGCCGAAGTCAAAGTCGCACACGTGGACCGCTTCCTTTTGGTACTTGCGGCCGCACTCGCGGCATTTCAGGTGGGTAAAATACGGGCTCAGATTTTTGTCCATGGCTGTCGTTGCCCCCACCGAGAAAAATCCAGACGGTCGCGGAACGACGGCAGAGCCGCGGTTCCCTCTCATCTTTCCGGGCGCCCCGGTTGGGCTCCCAGCTGGATTTGGCACCTGGTCCCCCGCGCTTTGCAAGCAAAGCGCCGGGCGGTTGCCGTGGCTTCAACGGGCCAGTCCCTCAGCCACTCTCGATAAGAGTGTCGCAAAAATAAGCACGCTCCGCACCACCGTCAAAGCATTTTTTGGCCTCCGGCGGCCAGCCTCACGAGGGATTCCGCCTGTGTTCCGCCATAAACACACCCTCGATCTTCTTTCCAAAAACTCTCGCGATTGCAAATGCCAGTGGCAGGCTGGGATCGTAGCGCCCCGTCTCAATGGCGTTGATCGTCTGCCGCGAGACCTCCAACCGGTCCGCAAGCTCCGCCTGGCTCCAGCCGCGCTCCGCCCGAAGCTCCCGCAGGATGTTCTTCATCGGTCCAGCACTCGGCGGATGATGTCTACAATGATCCAGGCCATGCCCATCACGGGCCATACGGCAAACATGCTAACCTGCGGATATCCGGCGACTTCCATGAATCCGTAGGTAAAGGTCACAGCCGCAGTCACCGCTGCCGCAATCGAGACGGTCTCCAGCATCTTCAGCCGCACATATTCGTCCACCCGCCTGAGCAGCCGGACAATGGCCCAAATCGCGAGCAGAAATGGTCCCATCGGGGCAATCAGGATGAGCGTCTTCAGGAGCCCCTTCTTCATCGGGCCTCCAAAGATCATGGCGATTGTCAGGACCACGACATAGAGAAGCATGACCCCGAGAAGTTCGGCGTTGTACCGGCGAAAGACTTTTCGTTCGTGTGAGGATCGTTCCATAAAATGTAAAGTTTCCTTGTCATTCTCGCCCGTGCCAAAGAAATGTCAAGTATCCTTTACATAACCCTCTTTTCCGCCTACTGCGCCGGGGTGCCCGCCGGTTTATTGAAAAAGCTGTCGAAATCGTCCGGCGTCCCTGCCGCCGCGCTCGTCCCCGGTCCCCCATGGTAAACCTTCTTCAATGCCGCCAGAAATGGCCCCGGTCCGCCAGGCATGTATCCGAGCGCCCCCAGCAGCCTTCCCTCTTTACCCTGCACGATCACCGTCGGATAACCCTGAATACTGTACTTCTTGCTCAGGTCCTGGTTCTGCTGCTTCAACTCCGCTGATTGGTACTTGTGATTGGGAAAATCCACCTCCACCAGCACCAGGTGATCCTTCGCGTAATCCTTGAACTGCGGCATGTCGAATACCTCCTGTTTCAGCTTCATGCACCACGGGCACCAGTCCGAGCCGGTGAAATCGAGAAAGATTGCCTTGTTCTCGGTCTGCGCCTGAGTCACCGCGTCATTGTACTTGGTGATCCAGCCGGGGTCCTGCGCGAATGCTGTGGCCCCGATCGAAAACGCCACCGCCAAAAGCAAGCTTGGGAGGGAGAGCTTCATGCCCTCATCTTATATGTCGAACCACCCATTTTGTCGATTTTTCGGTAGTGGGCTACTTTGAAATTTCTTCGCTGTCCAGCAGTCCTACCATTTCTTCCAGGCTCCAAACGTGCTGCGAAACCCCGGCTTCCATCGCAGGGGTGACGCGGAGGCTTGTGTGAATCCGGCAGAAATTGTAGTGCATGAAATAGATTGCCAGCGCGTGCTCGTGGTTCTCAACCTTTTTTGAAAACCCGTTCGTGAGGCGAGTAAAACGGCGCATCCCCATCCTCATGCTGAGGTTCTGGCGCTCGGCAAAGCTCGTGGAAATGTGCTTGAAATCCGGTTTCCCGCTGATGGCTGCTTTCTTCGCGCCCATGCAAACGGCGGGGCTGTAGCGAACCTCGCCGCCTTCCGCCACGTTGCCATAAATCTTCACGAGCATGGCGTAGTCGATCTCGCAGCCAAAGGCGTCCTCCACGGCGTTGAGGTATGCCTTATGGCCATCCGTGGTCAACTGGACGCGATTGGCGAGCCGTCCAGCCAGATCGTGCATGAAATGGTAGGCCGCTCCACCGTCACGAGTGCCAACGAACCAGCACGGCACGAGCTTCGTGTCCGCGTCGATTGCGGTCCATGTCCAGGCGTCGCCCCATCCTTTTTCCTTTTGCTCTGCCGACGCGTTCTTTTCCTTTGCACCCACAAACGCCCAAATTTCGTCGCATTGGAGCCGCTTGCAAGGAAGGTTCACGAAAACCCGATCTTGGTAGGCAGAGCATACCGTTCCCATTTCCACGAGGAGACGAGACACGGTTTTCTTGGCAAAGCCCGTCATCCGGCAGGTTGCGCGAAGGGAATTTCCTTCGACCATGCCGGCGATGATAGCATGGCACCATCCGGGTCTCGGCATCGACAGCGACCCATGTCCAAATGTCGCCCAGCCCCTTCATGGCGTCCCCGGGGCATAGATTAGCCTGTTTCTTTCCGATGAATCCCCAAATCTCATCCATCTGGATTTTCTCGCATTTCAGACCGCGCATTTTCTCATCCATGATCCTAGAGCATTTTCTATTTAATCTGAAGCATATTGGGCATGATGAAGGAAGTGGAGGCATTCGGAGGCTGAGAAGCAGTTGAGGGCGTGGGCGATTGCCTTGACGAGGTCATCGAAGGTT
>JBEKOV010000128.1:0-9415 GCA_049521415.1 Chthoniobacteraceae bacterium | reverse complement strand
TTAGCAATCCCCCCCTCTCCCCCCTCCGCGGTTGCATTCCCCTCCCTCCCTCATTACCCTCCTCATCCCGGCCAATGGAAGACCGCCTCCTGCTCGCAGTTTCGACCTTCTGCTTTCTCTTGGGTTTCGCCTACACGATGTTCGTGCTCGGCGCCGGAAAGTACCGTCTTTCGTGGTTCAATTTCGGGACCATGGCCCTCGGCTTCAGCTTCCAGACCGCCTTCCTCGCAGTGCGTGGCCACGCGCTCAACGCCTGCCCGCTCACCAATCTCTTCGAAGTCCTCATCTTCCTCAGTTGGTCCATGGTCCTTCTCTACTTCGTCGTCGGCACCGCTTACCGCCTCTCGCTCCTCGGCGTCTTCACCGCGCCCCTCGCGTTTCTCATCCAGGCCTTCGCCATGATCGCCCCGCTCGATAGCCCCGCCGGCCCCAGAGCCCGCACCCTCGTGAATCCATGGCTCGAGACCCACGCCGCCATTTCCGTCGTCGCTTACGGGGCCTTCGCCCTCGCCTGCGTCGCCGGCGTCATGTACCTCGTCCAGGAGCGCCAGTTAAAGACCCACCGCTTTCGCGGCCTCCTCTTTCACTTGCCGCCCATTGCCGATCTCGCCGTCGCGATCAAGCGCCTCATTCTCGCCGGCTTCATCCTCCTCACCGTCGGCCTCCTGTGCGGGTTCAAAGTCCGCGCCGAATGGAGCCAGATCGTCTGGGGCGTCGGCGTCTGGCTCATCTACGGCGGCATCCTCAGGGCGGATAAATGGGTCACCCCCCGCCGCATCGCGCAGCTTTCCGTCGTCGCCTTCTCCATCAGCCTCGCCACCCTCTGGGGCCTCAATTTTCTCAACCCGGCCTAGCCTAAAAAAATGGAAGTCTTCTGCCTCGGCCTCAGCCATCAGACCGCCGACGTCGCCACCCGCGAGCGCTTCGCCTTCGCCGAGCACGAGCTGGCCGCCTGCGCCGGCGAATTGGGCCGCCGCCCCGAGCTCGGCGAAGCCCTCATCCTCTCCACCTGCAACCGCGTCGAGCTCTACGCCGCCGCGCCCGATACCACAGCCGGTTTTGCCTCCGTCGAGGCCTTCCTCGCCGCGCGCGCCCTGCTCCAGCCCGATGACCGCCGCTTCTTCTACCGCCAGCACGGCTCCGCCGCCGCGCGCCATCTCTTCCGCGTCGTTTCCGGCCTCGAATCCATGGTCCTCGGCGAGACCGAAATCCTCGGCCAGGTCAAGCGCGCCTACAGCCTCGCCGCCGAGTCCGGCGCCACCTCCCGCCATCTCAACAAGCTCTTCCAGCGCGCCTTCAATGTCGCCAAGGAAGTCCGCACCAGGACCAACATCACCACCGGCCCCGTCTCCGTCGGCTCCGTCGCCGTCGATCTCGCCGAGAAAATCTTCGGCCGCCTCTCCGGCTGCCGCGTCATGATCCTCGGCGCCGGCGAAGTCAGCGAGGCCACCGCCCGCGCTTTGATGTCCCGCGGCGCCCACGGCATCTTCGTTTCGAATCGCTCCTATGACCGCGCCGTCGCGCTGGCCGGGGAGACCCATGGAGAGGCCGTCGGCTTCGACCAATGGCACGAGCGCTTCAACGACATCGATATCCTCATTTCCTCCACCGCCGCCCCGCACATGGTCGTCACCCCGGAGAAACTCAGCCGCGCCATGCGCCATCGCGGCAATCGCCCCGTCTTCGTCATCGATCTCGCCGTCCCGCGCGACGCCGATCCCGCCATCAACGACCTCGACGGCGTCTATCTCTACGATATCGACGCCCTCCGCGACATCGCCTCGCAATCCTTGGCCATCCGCCGCCAGGAGATCGCAGAGTGCGAGCGCCTCATCGAGCGCCACGTCGGCGAATTCTCCGGCTGGCTCGCCAATGGCCGCGCCGCCATGCTCGGGCGCAACTCCGTCGTGCTCGGCACGCCCGCATCGTAATGTCCCGCCTCGTCCTTGGGACCAGGGGCAGCGCCCTTGCCCTCGCTCAGACGCGCCTTGTCCGGCAGGCCCTCCGCCACGCCCATCCGGACCTGGACATTGAGGTAAAAACCATCACCACCTCCGGCGATCGCCGTCAGGATGTAACAGCAGGCGAGGGGAGCGACGCCGGCCTCAAGGGACTCTTCACAAAGGAAATCCAGGAAGCCCTCCTCGACCGCTCCATAGACGCCGCCGTCCACAGCCTCAAGGATCTCCCCGGCATCACCCCTCCCGCACTCGGCTTCGCCGCCGTCCTGCCGCGTGCCGATACCTCCGATCTCCTCATCTCATCCACATACCCGAGCCTCGCCGCCCTCCCGCCCGGCGCCCGTATCGGCACCGGCAGCATCCGCCGCAGCCGCCAACTCCAGTGGAAGCATCCCGGCCTCCGCATAGTCGACCTCCGCGGCAACGTCCCCACCCGCCTGCAAAAACTCGCGACCCTCGGCCTCGATGCCATCGTCCTCGCCCGCGCCGGCCTCGAGCGCCTCGGCTACACAATCTCCGGCGCCCATCTCGAATGCGACGCCGGCTCCTTCCACGCCACTCCGCTTGACATCCTTCCCGCCATCGGCCAGGGCGCCATCGGCATCGAATCCCGCCGCGACGACCCCTCCACAAACGCCCTCCTCGCCCCCATCGACCATCCTCCCACCCATCTCTGCATCCGCGTCGAGCGCGAGCTGCTCCGCCTCCTCGACGGCGATTGCCGCCTCCCCGTCGCCGCCCGCGCAACCCTCGCCCCCTCCGGCCTCCTCCAAGCCTCCGCCCTCGTCTTCCGCGACGGCATCCCCGCCCCCGCCCAAGCCCACGCCACCGGCAAAGACCCGGAATCCATTGCCGCCGACCTTTTCCGTCAATTATACATAGCCCCCTCCCAATAATTTCCGCTCCCAATCAGCAATCAAACTTCATCAATCATCAATTCTTCCTCCATTCGACCTAACCGCAGCGTATCCACCGCCACCCGCGCTTTCTTCAATTAGCAATTTCAGATTAGCAATTAGCAATCTCCCATGTCTCCCGGCATCTGCTACCTCGCCGGCGCCGGCCCCGGCGACCTCGGCCTTGTCACCCTCCGCGCTCGCGAAGTCCTCGAGCACGCCCAGGTCATCGTCTACGATTACCTCTGCAATCCCTCCATCCTCGAGTGGGCCCCCTCCGGCGCCGAGATCATCTACGCCGGCAAAAAAGCCGGCCACCACACCCTCACACAGGATGAAATCAACGCCCTCCTCATCGATCGCACCCGCGCCGGCAAGCGCGTCGTCCGGCTCAAGGGCGGCGACCCCTTCCTCTTCGGACGCGGCGGCGAGGAAGCCCAGGCGCTCGCCCGCGAAAAACTCCCCTTCGAAATCATCCCCGGCGTCAGTTCCGTCCTCGCGGGTCCCGCTTACGCCGGCATCCCCGTCACCCATCGCGACTACGCCTCCCAGCTCACCATCTTCACAGGCCACGAAGACCCCGCGAAGCCCGAAGCCGCCCTCGATTACGCCGCCATCGCCCGCCAGCCCGGCACCCGCATCATGCTCATGGGCATCGAGCGCCTCGGCCTCATCACCAGGGCCATGCTCGATCACGGCGCCGACCCCGCGCTCCCCGTCGCCCTCATCCGCTGGGCCACCACTGGCCGGCAGCAGACCCTCCGCGGCAGCCTCGATAACATCGCCGCCCTTGCCGTCCAGGCCGCCTTCTCCGCCCCTGCCATTGCCGTCTTTGGCCACGTCGTCCAGCTTCGCGACTCCCTCAATTGGTTCGAAACCCGCCCCCTCTTCGGCACGCGAATCGTCGTCACCCGCACCCGCAAGCAGGCTGGCGCCCTCTCCGCCGGCCTTCGCGCCCTCGGCGCCGATGTCTGGGAGATCCCCACCATCCGCATCGAGGAGCCCACGGACCGCATGGAATTCGGCCGGCTCGTCCAGGACTCCCACGGATACGATTGGGTCGTCTTCACCAGCCCCAATGGCGTCGACGCCTTCTTCCGCATGTTCTTCAAGCTCTACGACGACTCGCGCGATATCGGCGCCGTCCGCATCGCCGCCATCGGTCCCGCCACCGCCGACCGCGTCCGCGAATTCCATTTAAAGGTCGATCTCCAGCCCGTCGAGCACGTCGCCGAGGCCATCGTCAAGGAACTCCACGCCCTCGGTTCCGTGGAAAATCTCCGCATCCTCCTCGTCCAGGCAGAGCAGGCCCGCGACGTTCTTTCCCGCGAACTTACCCGCCTCGGCGCCATCGTCGACCAGGCCGTCGCCTACCGCACCGTCCCGGAGACCGCCGACGTCGCCGGCGGCATCGAGCGCTTCCGCTCCGAGGGCGCCGACCTCATCACATTCACCAGTTCCTCGACGGTCGAAAACTTCCTCGCCCTCAAGCTCCCGTGGCCCGCTGCCCTCAAGACCGCCAGCATTGGCCCCATCACCTCTCAGACCATGCGCGACCTGGGTCTCAAAGTTGATATTCAAGCCTCCCGCAACACCATTCCGGACCTCGTCGACGCCATACGTAAGCGCTGCGTAGGCAAGTAATTGGAGCCGGCCGCCTTTCTTACCTGTAGCCATGGGCCGAGGAGGCGGTAGGGACCCGTGGAGGTTGGCGGGCGGGCGAGCCGGTGGCCCATGCGGGCTTACGCTCCGTGGTCCGATTGACCCATTCCATCGCCTCCCAAATGGCTACAGTTCAATTTAAACCCCTCTGAGGCATACTCACAACCTGAAATTCCGCCGCATTAGTCCACCCCGGTGGCGCGAATCTCGCTAGCGGATAGAGGATGTCGTCCCAAAGTTCCCATGGCCGCCGAACCTGATTTTGATTTACAGATGCGCTCACTGGCCCAGGAAGCCCAGCAATTCCTGGACGTTGACCGTCCCGAAAAGCGCTCCGAAACCGCCCTGGTCGATTTCATCGATCCCCTGGTCCGCCGTCTCGAGTCGCTCAACCGCGCCATCACCGAGAACACGATGGCCATCATGCGCATCGAGGAGACCGTCGCCGCGCAATCCAACATCACCATGCTCCCGCGGCTCATCACCGCCCTTCACGAGGACCTCGAGAACCGCAACGGCGTCAACCAGAAGCTCTTCGACGCCATGCACGAGGAACTGCGCGGTTACAAGGACGGCTTCCTCCTCGAGGTCCTTCACCGTCCCCTCATCCGCGACCTCATCATCCTTTACGACGATCTTTCGGAGATTCACCGCCGTGCCGCCTCCTCCCTGGCCGCCCTCAAGGGCGGTCCCGATTCACCCGAGACCGCCGACGCCCGGAAGCATTTCGAGGCCCTCACCACCAATCTTGATCACACCATCGAGTCCCTCCTCGAGGTCCTCGCCCGCATGGACGTCCGCCGCGTCAAACCCTCCCCGGGCAAGCTCGACAAGGTCAACCAGCGCGTCCTCAACGTCGAGCCCGCCGCCTCCGCTGCCGAGGACATGACCATCGCTTCCAGCCTCAAGCCCCGCTTCCTCTGGCGCGACCGCACTTTCCGCGCGGAGGAGGTCGTCGTGAAGAAATGGCGCCCCGAAAATCCCTCTCCCTCCGGCGATTCCGCCTCTCACTAATGCGCAACCGTGGCCCATGGCATACAACTCGCTCATCCACTTCAGCCGCAAAATAACCCGCCGATGACGGAAAACCCCTCACTCAGAAAACACCGCAAGGCAGTCGGCATCGACCTGGGCACTACTTTTTCCGCCATCGCCCACATCGACGCCTACGGCAAGCCCCAGATCATTCCCAACGCGGAATCCGAGCGCATCACCCCGTCGGTCATCCTTTTCGATGGGCACAACGCCATCGTCGGCACCCACGCCAAGCAGAACGCCGTCGCCGAGCCGGAAAAAATCGTCGATTTCGTCAAGCGCGAGATGGGCAAGAGCAAGGCCGAGTTCCATCGCGACTTCAACGAGCACGTCTATACCGCCGAGGAGCTCTCCGCCATCATCATCAAGAAGCTCAAGAACGACGCCCAAAAATATCTCGGCACGGAGATCACGGACGCCGTCATTACCGTCCCCGCCTATTTCAACGACGCCGAGCGCACCGCCACCCTCCACGCCGGCCAGCTCGCCGGCCTCAACGTCCTCCAGATCATCAACGAGCCCACCGCCGCCGCCCTCGCATACGGCATCGACAAGCTCGACACCGAGCAAACCGTTTTCGTCTTCGATCTCGGCGGCGGCACTTTCGACGTCACGATCATGCGCATCGAGGACCACCACATCCGCATGATGGCCAGCAACGGCGACCATCGCCTCGGCGGCAAGGATTGGGACGATGTCATCGTCAATTGGGTCGCCGACGAGTTCGACAAGGTTCATGGCGAGAATCCCCTCCTCGATCTCCAAAGCTACCAGGACCTCTATAACAGGGCCCTCGCCGCCAAGCTCCAGCTCTCCAGCCGCTCCTCCACCACGCTCGTTCACAATTTCAACGGCAAGAGCGTCAAACTCGAAATCACCCGCGAGGCTTTCGAGAAGCGCTGCTCCCACCTCCTCGAGAAGTGCAAGACCATCTGCGAGATCGTCATGCAGGAGGCCAAACTCAACTGGGCCCATATCAATCACGTCCTCCTCACCGGCGGCATGAGCCGCATGCCCTCGGTCCGCGCCATGATCCAGGACATCTCCCAGGCCGCCATCGCGGACGACGTCAGCCCGGACGAGGCCGTTTCCATCGGTGCCGCCATCCAGGCCATCCTCGCCCTCCTCAAAGAGGAGGATTCCCTCGGCGAGCGCGTCCTGCCCATCGAGGTCCGATCGAAATTCTCCAATCCCGACGGCGGCCTGATGCGCGTCACGAACATCACCACACACACCCTCGGCGTCATCCTCTGGGACGACGCGAAGGTCGAGGAATACGTCTTTCCCATGATCAAGAAAATGACCGCCATTCCCGGCGAGGTGAAAAACTCTTTCGGCACCGCCAAGGCGAACATGAAAAACGCCGTCGTCCGCGTCGTCGAGGGCGAGAGCACGGTTCCCTCGGAGTGTACGGAACTCGGCCTTTGCGACATCGAGCTCCCTCCCTTCCTCCCAAAGGGTTCGCCCGTCGAATTGACCTACCGTTACGACGCCAACCAGGTCCTCGAAGTGACCGTCGATGCCTTCGGCAAACAAAACCGCGTCTCGATCGCCCGCAGCGTGGGCTTGAACGAACTCGAAATCGATTCGGCTACCGCCGACCTCGCGCAAATTACCGTTTTTTAAATCAATCCAACGCCCATTATTTGAAGTATGCCATTGCCGTCGCCGCTGCCTGACAGCCCGAACCGGTGGGATGGGTGGCGGAATTACAATTCCGACAACCCATACGAACGGCTCTGCCTCGATTTCGAGGCAAACCCCAGCGGCGAACAGATCGAAGAAAACTGCCGCCAGCTCCTCGTCTGGTGGCAAAAAAAGCTCCCCCTCAAGAGCCAGCCCAGCAATCCCGCCACCCAGCTTCTCCGTCAAGGCCTGGACGATGCTCCCAAGTTCCTCGCCGAGGCCCGGAACATCCTCCTCAACGCCGATTCCCGCCGCAACGCCGACGAGCGCCTCCGCGCACGCCTCAAGGAAAACGCCGCCGCCGAATTCTACAAGTTCCTCTCATTCGCCCTCGCCGATGGCCTGCTGAAGCGCGATGACGAAACCAACCTTTACCATCTCGGCGGCGCCGCCGGCCTCGACATGGAGGAGATGCGCCTCATGGTCGAGTCGGAGCTCAGCCACCGCGGCGCGAAGCGCTTCGTCCCGCCTCCCCCGCCCGCCGCCGCGTCCGTCACGCGCACACCATTCAATCCCCAGGAGGGAGTCGTTTTCGAGCCCGTCGCCAACGCCACCGCGCCGCCCCGCCTCAATCCCGGCGCCCCATCGAACGATCCCCGCACCGAATTCGCCCGCCTCATCCGCCTCAGCGGCCTCAACGAAGACGATATGACCGACGATCAGCGCGACGCCCTTTGCAACATGGGCGAGAATCTTGGCCTCACCGGCGGCGAGGCCGAGGACGCCATCGACGCCTATCTCGAGGAAGTCAGCGGCCTTTCCCCCGATCCCCGGAGCAACGTCGCCACCGCGCCGGTCCGCAGGGCTCCCGCTGCTCAGCCCCCTCCAGCTCCCGTCGTGAAGAAGCCGTCGGAGCAGCACCAGACTCCCCGCATCCTCGAGGCCATGCACGCCGAGCGATTCTCCCCTCTCAGCCGCGATCTCGAGCGCCAGAAGCATCCCCGCTTCACCTCTTCCATCGGCGCGGAGATGCTCTTCATCCCCTCAGGCACCATCATGATGGGCAGCAACGCCGAAGGCGCCGCCCCCAACGAGCAGCCCCTCTCAAAGACCAACATTTCCTGCTTCTACATCTCGCGCTTCCCCATCACCAACGCCCTGTTCGAGCAATTCGATGCCGCCCACCGCTCCAAGCGTCCCGGCTGGGCCGACGAGAATCATCCCGCCGTCTACGTCAGCAGCGTCGAGGCCATCAAATTCTGCGAGTGGCTCAGCCGCCACGACGGCAAGAAATACCGCCTCCCCACCGAAGCCGAGTGGGAATACGCCGCCCGCGGCACCGATGGCCGCACCTTCCCATGGGGCGAAAAACTCAACCGCGGCGACCTCGCCAACTTCGCCGATTGCAACACCACCTTCCCCTGGCGCGATGCCGAGATCAATGACGGCTTCGCCGAGACCGCTCCCGTTGGAAAATTCCCGCGCGGCGCCAGCCCCTTCGGCGCCGAAGACATGGCCGGCAACGTTTGGGAATGGTGCCTCGATTTCTACGAGCCCTACAAAGGCAAGGAGCGCACCAACCCCCGCAGCGGACTCACCGTCGGTCGCCGCATCTACCGCGGCGGCAGTTGGAAGAGCCGCGCCTCCAGCCTTCGCACCACCACCCGCAATTTCAACATCCCCGAATACTCGGCCAACGACGTCGGCTTCCGCATCGTCTGCGAGTGCCAGTAATCAGCCGAGCCTTGCTGGACAACCAGCCCGGGGCGAAGGGGAACCCCGTTGCATTGAAACCAATGGCCGCGTAAGCTGCGCACATGAGCTTGGCTGAGATTAAAAGCGCCGTAAACGACCTTTCCGTCAAAGAGCTGGCGGAACTCGCCGCGTTTATCCATGAGCGCGACAATGCCGCTTGGGACCAGCAAATCGAAGAGGACGCCGCCGCTGGAACGCTGGACTTCCTTTTCGAGGAGGCGGAGAAGGCCCGCGCGGCTGGAACACTGCGGGATTGGCCGGCGAGGTGAATTCAAGAGGCACCCCGCGAGTCTGGAAGCTTTATGCAGAGTTGCCTTCCCATGTGAAGCGGCTTGCGCGAAAGAACTATCAACTCTGGACGGGCTGTTGCCCAAATCCTTGAGTCGAGGGGAAGGGATTGATAAAATGGCATGCAGCTATGATGGGAGAACATGCAAAACAAAATGAGTTGTGGGTCGAACCTGTAAATTTAGCGCGGAG
>JBEKOV010000127.1:0-9425 GCA_049521415.1 Chthoniobacteraceae bacterium | reverse complement strand
AAGGCGGCGTATTACGATCCGGCGCTGAACGGAACGGGGGGATATTGGCGTTACGCGACGATGAGTAACACGACGCCTGGGAATGACTATAAGGAGCGGAAGTCCATCGTAAACCAGGCCAACTTTATCAATTCAAGTAATGGAGCGTATTGCGTGACTCAAAAGATATACTTTGACGATATCCGGGCGGATTATCTGACGGCGGTGGGGGCGTTTACGAAATCGCCGAGTTACTATGGGACGTTCGATCAATCGGGGGATGTGTTCCAGTGGAACGGCACGATCATCAGCGGGACGGAACGGGGGATCCGCGGAGGATCGTGGGACTTGATAGGGAGTTATATGGAATCGACATTTCGGGACAGCCGTCCGCCGACGGCGGGGATGGAGCCGGGTGTTGGTTTCCGTGTGGCGAGCTTGCCGGCGATCAATCCGGCGGGGAAGTTTACGCTGTTGCTAAGCGCGACGAGCGGGAGCGCGGATATTCCGCCAGGGTACGGTTATGCGACGCTGACGGTAAGCAAGGGGGCGGCGAGCATCGCGGGGAAGCTACCGGATGGGGAGGGATTCAGTGTCTCGGGGGCGGCGATCGCGACGGGGAGCACGGGGAACCAAATTGTGATCGACCTTGCGCTGGATTATCCGTCGGCGACACCGGCGCATGTGAAGGGATCGCTGGCGGGGACGTTGACTTTTGCGAAGGTGACGGGAACGAGCGACCTGGAGGGGATGCTCGAATGGAATAAGCCGGCGCAAACGAAGGGGGCGTATCCGGCGGACATCGACACGGAGATGGAGGTGATTGGGTCGCCGTATGTGCCGCCGACGGATGGGAGCAGCGCGCTGCCGGGATTCACGAACGGGAGCCTGGTGCTGAGCGATACGGGAACGCTGAGCACGGCGCTGGTGCAGAGCGTGACGCTGGGGACGAATAATGCGCTGGATGTGAATCAGCCGGTGATGGACGGATTGAAGGTGAAGCTGCGGGTAACGAATGGGGTATTTACGGGATCGTTCACGTATCCGGGGCAGCCGCCGCATTCGTCGCCGACTTCGTTTGGCGGGGTTTTGTTTCAGGATCAGACGAAGGGGGCGGGGTTTTTCGTGGGGCCGGACGGCGGGGGGGTGGTTATGTTTTGACTGTGATCAGGGGGTGAGGGGGAGGGACAGAGGGGACAGAAAGATGAGACTTTTGGGCTGCGCGGGAGATGGCGAATGCTCTACTTGTGCCTTGCGACGATCAGGGCGCTTTTGGCGGGGTCCCAGCCGCGGTAACCGATGCCGAAGGGGAGGGCTTGAGGGGAACTGTGGTTGAAGGCGGCGGCGAGATCGGGCTGGAAGAATTGTTTGAAGAGGTCGATGGGGGGCATGTAGTTGCCGTAGAGGCGGACCTGCCAGGAGGCGGGATTGAAGAGATGATAGGGGATGCCGCTGTCGTCCTGGACGATGAGATTGCTTTGGTTCAACAGGAAATTGGTGATGGTGGAGAAGCCTTCCTGCTGCGGGAGATAGGAATCGCTTTTGAGGAGGGTGTCGCCGGGGCCGAAGCCGCGGCAGAATGAGAGGAGGCCGCTGCGCTCGACGGAGCCGTTGGAGACATCGACGGCGAGGTAGTAGAGGGAGCCACTCTCGAAATCGATGCGGACGCCGTGGGGTACTTTGGAGATGGATCGAATGGTGTGCCCGCAGCGGGCGAGGAAGACCATGAGGATGGGGATCGTGCCGTTCAATTGCGTGGAGTTGAAATCCGAGCGCATTTGTTTGGTCTGGAAGAAGGAATAGTTGAGGACGGAATTGAGCGAGTTCTCGATCTGGTAAAGGGCGGGGCCGAGGGCGAGCCTGGTGATGTCGGGGACCTCGCCGACGGGCTCGATGGCGCAGAGGATGTAATTGCGGGCGCTCGGGAAAAGGGCGTTGGGGTAGAGGAAATCGGGTCCGCTGAACATGTAGAAGACGGTGCTGGAGCGGGCGCGGAGATTGCCTGCGGCCCAGGAGCGGACTTTTGAGAGCTGGCGCGCCTGGAGCCTGGTCCATGCCAGGTCGAAGTATTGGGCGTGCCGCTGCCAGGCGGGGTCTTTTGTGAGCGGGGCGAGAGGGGAGCTGGCATCGACGGGCATGCCGGCGAGGAAGCGGGCGGTGTCGTTGAGGTCGATGGCCGCGCGGGCGGGCAGGGCGGCGATGAGCAAGATGGCCGCCAGAAGTCGGATGTTCATACCGGCTCTTCGCGCTTCGCGCCGCCGCCGGTGGCAAAATAGACGATTAAACCGGCGAGAACGGTGGCGAGACCCTCGAAAGATTGGAGGGGCATCTGTTGGACGGTGTAGTAGGCCATGAACGCGCTGACGGCGAGGAAGATGATGGGGGTGACGGGATAACCCCATGCGCGGTAAGGGCGCGGAAGGGACGGCTCGCGGATGCGGAGGACGATCACGCCAAGAACCGTGAGGGCAGAGAAGAGAAGGAGGGCCATCTGGATATAGACGAGGACGCCCTGGAATGTGCCGGTGAGAAGGAGAATGGTGGTGATTATGGTTTGGACGGCGATGGCGACACGGGGGGTGCCGTCGCGTCCGCGAACGGCGAGGACGGAGAGGCCGGGGAGATCCTCACCCATGGCGACCGAGACGCGGGGGCCGATCCAGACCATGGAGGAGATCATCGAAATGAGGCCGAGACAGATGAGCGCGGCGACCGCCTTGCCGCCGGCGTCGCCAAAGATGTGCTGGCCGGCGATGAGAGCGACATCGACCTTGCCGGCCATGGCGGAGATTGGGGTGGTGCGGAGGAAGGCGGCGTTGAGGGAGACGTAAAGGAACAGGACGAGGAGGGCGCCGGCGAAGACCGAGCGGGGGACGTTGCGCTGGGGGTCGCGGATTTCGTTGACGATGTAGGTCGAAGCATTCCAACCGGAGTAGGAGTACATCACGTAATTGAGCGAGACGGCGAAGGCGCTGCCCATCATCAGGTGCCAGTCGTTGTGCGCTGGCAGAAAGGAGTTGCCCTGCGTCCGGCGAACGATGAAGCCGGCGGCGATGAAGGCGATGATGAGAATGACCTTGAGGAGGGTGGACCAATCCTGGAATGCGCTCTCTTTTTTATGACCGGCAAAGTGAATGCCGGATATGCCCCAGACGAGGATGAGTGAAAGGAGGAGCGGGGAGACGGCGGGGAAAATGTCCTGGGCGTAGGTGCCGAAGGCGATTGCGGCGAGGGCGGTGGGCGCGGCGAAACCGACGGTGGCGGAGGTCCAGCCTGCGAGGAAGCCGAGGGCGGGATGGAAGACGCGGGAGAGGAAGTGATATTCGCCGCCGGAGCGCGGGAGGGCGGCGGCGAGCTCGCCGTAAGAGAGGGCGCCGCAGAGGGCGACGATGCCGCCGAGGATCCAAAGGCAAAGGATGACGAAGCCGGAGGGGAGATCGGGGACCTGGAAGCCGAGGCTGGTGAAGACGCCGGTGCCGACCATATTGGCCACGACGATGGAGGTCGCGGTGGCGAGTGAAACGGTGGGCAGGACGGTGGAGAAATCGCGCCGGCTGGGATTGGGTAAGCTCAAGCCTTGATGGGTGGAGAGGGGCGTGTCGGGGCCATTAGGGGACAGCCGGTTAAAGTTGGGTTTGCCGTAATGCGGATTCGGGCGCCAGCTAAAATGTGGGGGCGGAGAATTGCTAATTGCTAATCTGTGATTGCTAATTGGGATCGCGGTTGGGGGCGTTTTCGGACCGCGGCGCGTAAGCCTGCGCGGACCACCGGTCCGCGGCTACATTCCGAGCGAATCGCGCATGCGGGTTAGTTGGGTGAGTTTTTCGGACCAGTCGGTTTCGCGTTTGCGGTGCTCGTCGACTACGGCGGGAGGGGCGTTGGCGACGAAGTTTTGGTTGGAGAGCTTTTTGCGGACGGTGGCGAGCTCGGTTTCGACTTTGGCGATTTCCTTGTTGAGGCGTTCGAGTTCGGCGGCTTTGTCTACGAGGCCCTCGAGGGACATGTAGAGTTCGCCCATGGCAGTGAGGGCGCGGGGGACGCCGGAGGGAGCGGTGTAGGCGGAGTCGAGGGTTACTTCCTCGGCGTTGATGAGGCGGGCGAAGGTGGGGATTTCGGCGGCGGCCCATGGGACGGCGGGCTTGAGTGTGAAGCGGACTTTTTTGCTCGATGGGACGCGGTACTCTGCGCGGAGATTGCGGGCGGCGCCGACGGAGTCATACAGGATGGAGACGAGGGATTGCGCGGCGGAGATGCCGGCGGCGAGGTTGAGGTTCGCGGGGAATTGGGCGAACATGATGAGGTTGCCGGAGGCGTGATTGGGGGAAGTGAAGCCAAGGCGCTCCCACAGCTCCTCGGTGATGTGGGGCATGAAGGGATGGAGGAGGCGAAGGAAATGCGAGAGGACGTAGTCCATTACCGTGAGGGCGCTGGCTTTGGCCTCGGGATCGTCGGCGAAGATTTCGGTTTTTGCGGCTTCGACATACCAATCGCAGTATTGGCTCCAGAAGAAATCGTAGAGGGCGGTGGCGATTTCGTTGAAACGATAGGCGGTGTAGCCGGCGGCGACTTGCCGGATGAGGGCGTCGAGGCGGGCGAGGATATCGGTGGAATAGGGGGAGAGTTTGAGGCCCGTGATGGAAGGGGTGGGAGCGCTGGGGCCGTGCATCTGGCGGAAACGGGCGGCGTTCCAGAGTTTGTTGGCGAAGTTGCGGCCTTCCTCGATTTGTTTTTCGTCGAAACGGATGTCCTGGCCTTGCGGGGCGATGCGCATGAGGCCGAAACGGAGGCCGTCGGCGCCGTATTTGGCGATGAGGTCGAGGGGATCGGGGGAATTGCCGAGGGACTTGGACATTTTGCGGCCCTGGGAGTCGCGGATGAGGCCGGTGAAGAAGACGTTGGCGAAGGGTTTGCGGCCCTGGAATTCGAAGCCGGCCATGATCATGCGGGCGACCCAGAAGAAGATGATGTCGGGGCCGGTGACGAGATCGGTGGTGGGATAGAATTTGGCGCGGGTGGGCTCTTCCATTGTCTCGAAAGGCCAGAGCCATGAGGAGAACCAGGTGTCGAGGACGTCGGGGTCCTGGTCCCAGTTTTCGGGATCGGGCGGGGCCTCGATGGCGACGTGGGGCGGGGCAGAGGGGTCGGTTTTTGAATACCAGACGGGGATGCGATGGCCCCACCAGAGCTGGCGGGAGATGCACCAGTCCTGGATGTTGGACATCCAATGGGAGTAGACGGCGGACCAGCGCTCCGGGCGGAAGGCGATGGCGCCGGAGGCGACGGCCTCGGTGGATTGCGGGACGGCGGGGTAGCGGAGGAACCATTGGTCGCTGAGGCGGGGCTCGACGGGGACGTTGGTGCGCTCCGAGAAACCGACGCTGTGCTCGTAGGGCTCCTGCTTGACCATGGCGCGGAGGTCGTCGAGGCGGCGGACGGCGGCTTCGCGGGCCTCGAAGCGGTCGAGGCCGGCGAGGTCCTGGCCGGCGAGGTTGTTCATCACGCCATCGGGATTCATGATGTCGATGACGGGGAGCTTGTGACGGGCGCCGATCTCGAAGTCGGCCTTGTCGTGGGCGGGGGTGACTTTGAGGACGCCGGTGCCGAATTCGAATTCGACGTGGTCGTCGCCGATGATGGGGATGAGTTTCTGGTCGCGGGGTAATTCGACCGGGAGGGGGCGGATGGCGTGTTTGCCGATGAAATGGGAGTAGCGTTCGTCTTTCGGATTTACGGCGATGGCGGTGTCGCCGGGGATGGTCTCGGGACGAGTGGTGGGGATGGTGAGGAAATGGCCGGGTTCATCGGCGACCTCGACTTTGAAATAATAGAGGACGCCGGTCTCCGGGCGCATGATCACTTCTTCGTCGGAAAGGGCGGTGAGAGCGGCAGGGTCCCAACTGACCATGCGATTGCCGCGATAGATGAGGCCTTTTTGGTAGAGCGTGACGAATGCGGCGATGACGGCGCGGGAGTACGCGGGATCCATGGTGAAGCGCTCGCGGGTCCAATCGCAGGAGCAGCCGAGGCGCTTGAGCTGGTGGATGATGATGCCGCCGTGTTTGGCTTTCCATTCCCAGACGAGCTTGAGGAAGGCGTCGCGGCCGAGGTCGTGGCGGGTTTTGCCGTCCTTGCGGAGCTGGCGCTCGACGACGTTCTGCGTGGCGATGCCGGCGTGGTCGGTGCCGGGGAGCCAGAGGACTTCGTGGCCCGTTATACGGGCGCGGCGGGCGAGGATGTCCTGGAGGGTGTTATTGAGGACGTGGCCGAGGGTGAGGACGCCGGTGACGTTGGGGGGGGGGATGACGATGGAGTAGGCGGGCTTTGTCGAAGCGGGGTCAGCGATGAAACAGCCATCGGCCAGCCAGCGGGCGTACCACTTTTCCTCGACGGCCTGGGGCTCGTAGGCTTTGGAGATTTCGGTCATGGCGGCAGAAGGGGAATTTCGCGAAAGGGGGGCTTTTGTAAACTGGAGGGGACGGGGGCTCCAGTTTTAAAAGGGGAGAGGAAGGGGCTGGCTATTGCCGGTAGTGGCTCAGTTTGAAATCGGGCTGGCAAAAATGTGAGCGGTCAAGCATGATGCGTCCATGCAGAAACCTAAGAAGCTGCCCCGGGACGCAAATTCGCTCGCCGCTCGAATCGTAGCGCTGTCCACGGGCCAAGAGGAGCCGAATCTCACGGGGCGCAAAGAGGAGCCGCCCGCGAAACCAGAGAAGAATCCCGCCGCTGTTGCGCTTGGGCGTCTGGGAGGTTTGAAGGGTGGGCCGGCGCGAGCCGAGAAGCTGAGCGAAAAAAGGCGGAAAGAGATAGGCAAAAGGGCGGCGGCGGCACGATGGAACGCCAAGAAGGAAATCGGAAAACTCTTGCCCCCAGATAAAACAAAGCATGGAAAGCCGGGAAAAGATGCAAATTGATTTCCAGAAGCATCTAGGGGCTATTGCGCTCGCATTAGCGATAGTTCTGGCGGCACTAATCTATGCATTCGCCACACGCTACCAGCACGTTCCGAACGACTACTTTCAGGTTTTCGATAGGTGGACTGGCCAGCAGATTCATCATGACGAACCTTAGCGGGTTTGCGAAAGATTTAATCCCGAAAAAACTGATTAAATCGGTTCGTCATCATCCGGGTCTGGCGGATAGTCCCCGGAGAACCCGCGCAGCTTCATGTCTTCCGCGAAGTTCATCTCTATTTGGACCGGCCTACTCTTATTATAGAATTTGTTATAGCTCTCCGCATTCTGCTTCATGCGCCACAAGTAATCGGCCACTTGCTCGCGCTGCTGCCTGAAGCTTTCCAGCATGAATTGCGGAGTCGCGATGTCTATGTCGCACCAAAAGGGCATCATTTTTTGAGAGCCATCAGCCTGAGTGACCAGCCGCCTCACAGCGTATTTCCTGCGGACTCTATTTCCATCGGGGTCGGTATAAAATTGCGTCCGCATTGCGCGGCTGACTTCCCTGGCACACAAAATCAGCGTTTCTTGCGGCGTTGGCTCATATCCCTTTTCGGCTATGATCCACTCCGCAATGTCCATTGGGGCCAACTCGCCATCTTCGACTTTTCGGCGATATTCCTCAATATATTCCTGCATCCGGCTGTTAAAGTATTGCATAAGAGTTGTGATTTTAGATCGTGTTTCCCCATCCGTCCGTAATTGCTGTGGTAGTGACTAGATTGCGGATTTTTACTAACATTTCCCGGTGTACTTTCCATCCATCCGTGAGTTTTTGAATTTGTCCAACGACAATTCCGGGATGAATGCCGATCATGTTGGCAAATTGATTGATCTTCTCTTTGGTGAATACTGGGGCAAACCTTGCTATGAAGGATTTCAGAGCATCAGGGGGAATCAGCATTGCCGCCCCCTCCGCATCTGCCCTTTCTTCCATCGCGTCAAGAGGAGTCGCGCGAAAATTTCCCACCAAATCGGTATCCAAAGATGGATGATCCATGTTCACGATATGCCTTATTTCGTGCGCAAGGGTGTGCCAGAATGAATCTATGCGGTCGAATCGAATTGACTGAACGATAACAGGAGAGTTCAGGTCATCGTCTAGCCAAAGGGCGGCTCCATCAATTCTTGAACCGGTGAATTGCTCAACAACAACATACCTGATCCCAAGCTCTGCTAAAACAATTGGAACCTGCGCTGTCTTCTGAGGAGAAGTCGCCAAGGAGCGAATTCTAGGCAGATTCGACTTCAAAACGTCTAAATCAAATTTGCGCACGTTCAACAGCGAGGCCAATTGTTTTGCGCGGTAAAGCCACGCCATTTGCGAAGAAGTAAAATGGCCAGTTCGGAAGGTCTGTCGCGCGACCGCTGATATGTTCGGCTCCTCTTCAAGGGAATGCCCAAAGAATCGTTCCAATTCTTTCTCTAAATCTTCAACTCGATGAGTGACCTTGATCCATCCGCGTTTTTCCATGTCTTTAACGGGAGCCCATTCGAAAAGCTTCGCCCTTAATTCAGTGTTCGGATCGGTCTGGTTTACCAATGAGAGACGGTAGGCTGATTCCTTCTGCATCCAGAACATTGCGCCGTTGCCGAAGGCCGCGCCAAGAGCTACAGCCATCTCGGGCATAATGCCCCGTTTTCCCAAAATAATTTCGTTAATAGTGGGAAGCGGACGACCGATAACCTTCGCCAAGTCAGCCTGTCCCCATCCTCGCTTTTCAAGTTCGGCTCGGATGAAATCGCCGGGTGGAGGAGCGGGCGGGGTAGGGCTTGGCTCCGGGTAGTCGTTCAGCAATGGGAGTTCGTCGTTTTGCACGGGGTTGAGAATGATAATGGTTGATCTTTTCGGAAACGTCAAATAGGTTTTTAGGTCTAAAGCCTAAAAAGTTGCTCAAACTGGAAGAAAAAGATTGACCGCTCAAGTAAAATGGTTCAATTTGAACGCATGAACAAGCTGAGTACCGATGAGCGCACGCGGATCGTGGCTGCTCTCGTGGAAGGCAATTCCATGCGGGCCGTTGCCAGAATGACCGGCATTGCCCGCAACACGATCAACAAACTCCTCGTGGACTTGGGGACGGCCTGCTCTGAGT
This sequence comes from Chthoniobacteraceae bacterium, assembly GCA_049521415.1. Lineage (GTDB taxonomy): Bacteria > Verrucomicrobiota > Verrucomicrobiia > Chthoniobacterales > Chthoniobacteraceae > DATAXI01. The sequence goes on along the minus strand of JBEKOV010000127.1, from coordinate 397 downwards.
ATCAAGACAAAGCCTTGCGGAATCTCCCCTGCAAACGCATTCAATGCGATGAGATTTGGTCTTTTGTGGGAGCCAAGGAAAAGAACTGCTCTGCTGACATGAAGAGGGACGGCAAAGGCGACGTTTGGACATGGGTTGCGCTGGATGCCGATACGAAACTCGTCCCCTGCTGGTTTATCGGGAACCGGGATGCCGGATGCGCGTACCACTTTATGCACGATCTTGCCGGACGGCTCGCCAACCGCGTCCAGTTGACCACGGACGGCCACAAGGCATATCTCAACGCCGTGGAGGATGCCTTTGGCTCGGAAATCGACTACGCCATGCTGGTGAAGATTTATGGGCATACCCCGGAAGGGCCAGAGGTTCGCTACAGCCCCGCTGTTTGCATGGGAGC
>JBEKOV010000126.1:0-9656 GCA_049521415.1 Chthoniobacteraceae bacterium | reverse complement strand
TGGCGTCGCGGGCATTGATGCAAAGATTGAGGAGGACCTGGTGGAGCTGGGTGGGATCGCCCTCGACTTCCCAGACGGATTCGGGATAGCGGGCGATGATGTTGATGGATTTTGGAAATGTCTGCCTTGCGATGGCGGCCATTTCCTTGACGAGGTGGGTGGGCTGAACGATGAGGCGCTTGCCCTCGATACCGCGGGCGAAGGTGAGGACCTGCCTGACGATGTCCGCGCCGCGCTGGGCGTTGATCTCGATGGCGGTGAGGATTTCATCGCGGAGGGTGGCGGACAAATCGGAGCGCAGCATGGGTACGGACAGCATGATGGGGCAAAGGATGTTGTTGAGATCGTGAGCGACGCCGGCGGCGAGGGTGCCGATGCCTTCCATGCGCTGCGCGCGGAGGAATTGGGCCTCGAGGTTTTTCTGCTCGGTGAGGTCGATGTTGATGGTGAGGGCGGATTTTGGCGCGCCCTGGGGATCGCGCATGAGGGTGACGTGGCCGCTGACGATCAGCTCACCGCCGGCCTTGGTGCGCTGGCGGTATTCGCCACGCCATTCGCCGGTGGCGAGCAGCTCCCGGGTGATGGCATCGGGCACGGAGGGATCGACAAAGATCAGTTCCGCGACGTCGCGGTCGAGCGCCTCGGCGGCGGTCCAGCCGTAGAGGCGTTCGGCGCCTTGATTCCATGAGAGGATGCGGCGCGTCCGGATATCGCGAACGATGATGGCGTCGTGGGCGCGGTCGAGCATCTCGGCCTGCTCGCGGAGGCGGGCCTCGGATTGCTTGCGGGCGGTGATGTCGCGGACGGTGGTGACGATGTACTCGCGGTCGAGGCGGACGAGCTTGCCGATGTACTCGATGGGAAAGGTGGAGCCGTCCTTGCGCCGATGGAAACCCTCGCCGCTCACGGGGCTGCCGCCGCCGGCGCGGATGCGCTCGGCTACCACCCGCCAACCAGCGGGATCGACGGTTGTATCGATATCGCAGACGCACAAGGAGAGATATTCCCCGCGGGTCATGCCGAGCTCGGCGGGGCCGTTGGCATTGACGTCGAGGAAGCGACCGGTGTCCGGATCGATGACCTCGAAGGTGTCGCTGGATTGATCGACGAGGTTGCGAAAGAACTGGAGGGAACGCTCGCTTGCGCGAAGGGCTTCGTCGGATTGCCTGCGCTCGCGGAGGAGCTTCGCTTTCTCGATGGCGTGGCTGACGGCTCCGCCGAGGCGGCCAAGGCGATCCTTGAGGAGATAATCGATGGCGCCCTGTTTCAACGCGGCGACGGCGGCGTCCTCGCCGATGGTGCCGGAGACGATGATGACTGGAATGTCGAGGCCGCTTTTCTGAAGGGCCTCGAGGGCGGCTGGCGCGGAGAAAGTGGGGAGCGCGAAGTCGGAGAGGATGACGTCCAAACCGGGATGAAGCGCGGCGACGAAGTCCGGCTCGGTCTCGACGCGCTTGGATTGAAAATCGAAGCCGGCGCGGCGCAATTCGCGCAGAAGCAAATCAGCGTCGGCGGGATTATCCTCGACGATCAGGATGTTCAGGGGGTGGGGCAGGGCTGTTACTCCTCAAGTTTTGGAGGTTGATTGAGCAGAAGCCAGTACATGCCGATCTGCTGGACGGCGGTGACGAAGCTCTCGAAGTTGACGGGTTTGACGATGTAGCTGTTGACGCCGAGGTGGTAACTTTCGACGAAATCGTTTTGTTCCTTGGAAGAGGTGAGTATGACGACGGGGATGAGGCGGGTGCGCGGGTCGGCCTTGATGCGCCTGAGGACTTCGAGGCCGTCGATCTTGGGCAGCTTGATATCGAGGAGGATGAATTTGGGCGTGTCCTGGATGCTGCGACCGGCGAAGGCGCCTTCACAGAAGATGAAATCGAGGGCTTCGGCGCCATCGCGCGCGACGTGAATGCGGTTGGCGAGGTTTGCCTTGCGGAGGGCGCGCTGGGTCATCTCGAGGTCCTGAGGATTGTCCTCGACGAGTAAAATTTCGACGGAGGGGGTGTGGTTCATGATTCGGGTTCCTTTTCGACGGTGAAGAAGAATGTGGCGCCGCGATCCGGGGCGGCATCGGCCCAGACCTGGCCACCATGGCGGTGAAGGATGCGCTGGACGAGGGCGAGGCCAACGCCGGTGCCCTCGTATTCCTCGGAGCGATGGAGGCGCTGGAAGACGCCGAAGAGCTTGCCAGCGTAGCGCATGTCGAAGCCGGCGCCGTTGTCGCGGACGAAGTAGACACTCCCCTCCCCTGACGGCTCGCAACCGATCTCGACGATGGCGGGGTCACGATTGCGGGTGTATTTGAATGCGTTGGAGAGGAGGTTGATCCAAACCTGCCTGAGGAGGGTCTGATCGGCATTGCACGGGGGCAAGTCGCCGATGCGAATATCGATCCGGCGGCCTTCGCGCTCCTGGTGAAGGTCGTCGATGATGTGGGTGACTAGCTGGGCGGTATCGACTTGCAGCCTGTCGAGCGGGGCGCGGCTGAGGCGTGAAAAGGTGAGCAAATCGTCGATGAGCATGCCCATCTGCTGGGCGCCATCGCGGATTGTCTTGAGGTAACGGCGGCCCTCGTCTGGCAATTGGGGGCCGTAATCCTCGATGACGGCCTGTGAAAAGCCGTCGATGGCGCGGAGCGGGGCGCGGAGATCGTGGGAGACGGAATAGGAGAAGGCCTCGAGTTCGTGGTTGGCGGCCTCGAGCTGGGAGGTGCGCTCGACGACGCGCTGCTCGAGCTCGGCATTGAGGCGGCGGATGGTTTCCTCGGCTTTCTTGCGCTGGGTGATGTCGCGGGCGACTTTTGACGCGCCGATGATGCGGCCTTCGCCGTCCTTGATGGCGGAAACGGTGACGGCGATATCGATCTCGCTGCCATCCTTGCGGACGCGGACGGTTTCGAAATGGCGGATGCTTTCGCCGCGGGAAATTTTATCGAGAATCTCCTCTTCTTCGTGCCAGCGCTCGGTGGGGATGAGGCGCATGATGGATTGGCCGAGCATTTCATCAGCGGTGTATCCGAATATTTTTTCGGCGCCGCCATTCCAAGTGGTGACGATGCCGCGGAGGTCCTTGCCGATGATGGCGTCGGCGGAGGACTCGACGATGGCTACGAGGCGGGCGGCGGCCTCCTGGGCGCGCTTGCGGTCGGTGATATCGGCGCGGATGGCGACGTATTGGCGGGGCTTGCCGGCATCGTCGAGGAAGGGGACGATGGTGGTATCGACCCAATAGAGTGAGCCGTCTTTGGCGCGGTTGCGAATTTCGCCATGCCAGACGCGGCCATGTGCGATGGTGGTCCAGAGGTTGCGGATGAAATCCTTGGAATGGAAACCGGAATTGATGATGCGATGATCCTGGCCGATCAATTCGTCGATGGAATACTTTGAGATGGCGCAGAACTTGTCGTTGACGTAGGTGATGCGTCCGCGCGGATCGGTGATGGCGACGATGGCGTGCTCATCGAGAGCCGTTTTCAAATCCAATATCTCTTTGAGAGATTCCCTTAGTTCGCCCTCGACGCGGCTCAACTGTGCAATCCTGTCCTCAAGCTCCCGATTTGCAATACCGCCACCCATAAGCGATAATCCTACATTGAATCCCGTCTCTGGTCGAGCCTGTTTCATGGGTCTGCGGGGAGCCGGGATTTGGGGGGGTGATTGGGAGCTGGGATCAGCGAGAGCGGGGCGGCGGGTCGGGCGGGTCGAGGGCGGAGCCCTTCAGGAGGCCCCATTCGAAATCGAGGGGCGGCATGGCCTCGCTGAAATTGCGGAAGCGGACGGGTTTGACGATGTAGCCGGCGGCGCCGAGGCGGCGGCAGGCGGCGACGTCGCGGTCAGAGTCCGAGACGGTGAGGATGACGACGGGGATGCCGCGGGTGGAGGGGTCGGCTTTCAATTGGCGCAGGACCTCGATGCCGCTGACTTTGGGGAGATTCAAATCGAGGAGTACGACTCCGGGGCGGGGCTTGCGCGGTCCGCGGGCCCAGGAGCCGGCGCCAAAGATGGATTCGAGCGCCTGGGCTCCATCGCGGGCGAGCCGAACGGGATTGGTGATCCTTGCTTTCCTGAATGCGCGCAAGGTAAGTTCGATGTCCTTGGGATCGTCCTCGACGAGGAGGATATCGACCAACTCCAACTCCGCCTTTCCTTCGGCGGCGCGCCCGAAGAGGCTGGGAAGGGAGACGTCCAGGGCGTGGGCGAGTTTTTCGATGCTCTCGAGGGATGGATTGCGGGCGCCGCGCTCAATATCGGAAACATAAGTGCGGTGCAGACCGGCGCGATCAGCAAGTTCCTCCTGTGAAATGCCCATTGCCGAACGCCTTGATTTGATGGCGGCGCCTAATCGAAACTTCAAGTATCTGCTCCCATGTCGAAACTCATTCGTCCCCAAGTATATCCCCGGCTTCAACAGACAATAAGCGACATGACACATTGTTGTAAAACGCTCACCGGGTGTGAGATTCGGGTGCGCGGAAAGGTGCGCGGGCGCACTTTCCAGTTGCGCCGCGAGCGGGGCTCTGTAAACGAATACGGAGACTGTAGCGGAAAGCCGGCGTGGCGGAATTGGCAGACGCGCTGGACTCAAAATCCAGTACTCGCAAGAGTGTGTCGGTTCGACCCCGACCGCCGGTAGCCGCCTTGACGGGCGGACTTTCGAGCCGCCGCTCGACGGGACGGGGAAAAGGGGGTGGGGACTTGTATGTTTCGGATTGAGCCCGGCTGGTTCCGGTGCCCAAAGTAGGGGCATGTCCGCAATTACCATTCCCAAGTCCGCGCGCTTCCTCCTGCTGCTGCCACTGCTGCCGACGCTGCATCCGCGTCCCGCACGGGCGGATGACGAGACCCGCACAATCCTGGCCGAGGAGGTGCTGGATCAGATTTATACGCCGGAGAGTCTTCGGGACAGCTTCGCGGGATTCCTGGAGCCGGCGCTGGATGCGATGAAGCGGGACGGGATGCCGGATGCGGCGCGGGCGGAGGTGAAGAAGGCGTTTACGGATTGGTTTGACCAGGAGGTGAAGTGGGCGGAGGTCAAACCGAAGCTGGTGCAGGTGTATACGCATGATTTCACGGAGGAGGAGCTTTACGCGCTGCGGGATTTTCTGGACAAGCCGATGGGCCAAAAGGTGATGGCGAAGCTGCCGCTGGTGATGCAGGACGGGGCGCTGGCGGGGCAGCAGTATTTCCTGACGAAACAGGATTCGCTGAATGCGAGGCTGCAGCCGATCTACGAGAAGTATAAGATGAAGCCGGGGAATTGAGGGGGGATTGGGGCACCCCTTCAGGGTGTTTTCGCGTTGGTGGAGTCCCGAGGCAGTTGCCTCGGGCGGATATTCCCGGTTATGTTTGGGGACCATGACCATCTGGGTAATCAAGGACGGGCAACGCGAAGGCCCCTACGAAGAACAGGATGTGCGTGAACTGGTGTACGAGGGCACGTACAATGAAACCGACCCCGCGATCCGAGACGGCCAGTATGACTGGACAACGCTGGGCCTGCTGCTGGCGCGCGAGCGGATGGCGGCTGCCGAGGCAGCGCCAGCCAATGGCGAGGAAATCGCGCCCGAAGCGTCTGCGATACCCGCGGCGCCCGCCGCTCCCGCAGCGCCAACCGCGGCGCCGGAGCTTCCAGGCAAACCGCCGCCGCTTCAGGTGGCGGTGGTGGATTTTGAAATGCCGTTCGGGTCGATGGTGATGTTCATGGTGAAATGGGTGCTGGCGTCGATTCCGGCGCTGCTGATCCTGGGGGTGCTCGCGGCGATGTTCTGGATTGCGTTCGTCGCGCTGATCGCGGCGGTAATGCGGCACTGAGTGGCGGAAGCCTCTAATGATGGCGGGCGAGGATTTCAAGGGCGGCTTCCCTGAGGCGGTTTCGAAGGTGTTGAGGGTGGATGACCCATGCGTGGCCGGCCCAACTGAGGACCCATCGGGCGACCTCGCATTCCTCGCGGGCGCGGAGTGTCATTTCGAGCCCTCCATCTGGCAGGGAGCGAATGACCTGGGTGGGATGCCATGTCCTGGCGCGAGCGGCGCGGGCGGACTCGGCATCGAAGCGGATGCGCGCGATCGTACCGCCCGAATCCGATGAGGTGAGGATGGGATGCTCGCCGAATGCCGGCAGGGCGGACTGGCGCCACGGGCCGGCGCGGAGTTTGCCGACGGGCCTGGATGCGTAGATGCCCAAGCCGGGAAATTCGGTGACGGGCCGGGTGTATTGGAAACCGAAGCGTTCCTTGTCGTACTCGATGGGAAGGCCCAGTTGGTCGCGCATGAAATTGACGTCGCGCTGGACGGTCTTTGCGGAGACTTCGAATTCGTCGGCGAGCTTGCGGCAATTTGGGAAGCGATTGGCCATGAGCCATTCGTGAAGGCGGGCCATGCGGGCGAGCGGGGCGCGGGAATGGCGTTTTTCGCCAGGGTGGCCCGATTCAACAATCTCCCCTCGCCTGCCGCGGGACGGCGCGATCTGGCGCTCCGGCTTGCCGCGGTTGAATCCATCTCCTTTGTTCCGGTCCATGTTCCGGCCCGCATGATAGCGCGAGGGGTTGGACATACGCTGTCCCATGGTTGGGCAAAATTGTGAGGTGAAGCGGTGAATGGTTGGCGGGGTGGGCGGGCGCCACGAGGCACGAAAATCGAAAATCGAAATTCGAAATTCGAAAGGTCGGATCGGGAGGATGCGGATGAGATGGGGCATGCGCAGATGGCAGGACGCGCGTGCCACTGGACATTGTGTGCGCGGACTGGCAGGGTGCCGGGCCGCTAATAAATTATGGAAGAATGCTTCGATCAGGCGGGGACGGTGCGGGGCGCGGCGCGGCCGCGGCTGCGGTATTTTTCGCCGTGGCTGGTGGTGTTCACGGCGGTGTGGCTGGCGGTGTATTTGCTATGCTTCCCCTCGCCCGGCGCGCTGGCGGCACGGAATTGGCCGCTGGTGTTGATTGGGGTCGCGGGCGCGGTGATCGGGAATCTGACGGCGATCGGGGGCGGGCTGGTTTTTGTGCCGACGATGATTTTTGTGTATAGCGCGAATCCCGTGGCGGCGCTGAAACTGGCGTTTGTGACGCAAGCGGTGGGGATGACGAGCGGGGCGTCGGGCTGGATGAGCCGGGGCGAGGTGCCGGTGCGGCTGCTGAAATGGACGGTACCGCCGCTGATCGCGGGGGCGCTGGTGTCATCGTTCGTTTATCGTCCGAATCCAATGCTGGTGAAGGAGCTGTTCGGGCCGATCACGATTATCGCCGGGCTGCTGACGCTCTACACGCTGGACCATCGCGGGGGAGTGCCGGACCTGCCGCCGAGGGCGAATGTGTGGGTGGCGCTGGCGGCGTTCGTGGGCGGGATCATCACGGGATGGGTGGCGATCGGGGAAGGGGAGATTGTGGCGGCGTTTTGCATGCTGGCATTCGGGCTGAATGCGAATCGGGCGCTGGGGCTGGGGGTGGTGTTGCTGTCGATCAATTCGATTTTTTTGGCGCTGCTGCACTCGCTGTATTTCGGCGGGGTGCCGTGGCAATGGGCGATCTTTACAATGCTGGGGGTGCTGTGGGGCGGAAGGCTGGGGCCTTTTGTGGCGCAGTGGTTCTCGATGCGGACGGTGAAGAAGGTCTTTGCGGTGATCGCGGTGCTGGATGGGCTGCTGATTTTTTTGCAGGCGATGGGGGTGCTGGGGAGGATTAAGGCGGGGTGGGGGAAGTAGGGATTGCTAATTGCTAATCTGTGATTGCTGATTGAGATCGCAGGTGGCGTTGGATACGCAGCAGTGGAGCGACCACGCGCGGATATTGATGATTGCTGAAGTGAGATTGCTGATTGGATGGCCGCCGGGGCGGGGTGAGTTCGGACCGGGGGTGCTAATGGAGGTTGCGGAGGTCGGGTTCTGTCCAGAAGGTGCCTCTGCTGCCGGTGATGATGCGGACGTGGTTTACGTCGACGGGGGTGACGGGGGATTTGCCTTCCTGGCGACGGAGCCATGTCATGACGGCGGCGATATCGGAATCGCTCAATGTGGCGCGCCAGGCTGGCATTACGCTGTTGAAGTTATCAAGGGGACCCTGGACGCCGTCGAGGATGATGGCGGCCATGGGCGTGGGGAAGCCGTCGACCCATATCGCGCCGGCGAGAGGGGGATACATGCCGGGCTTGCCCTCGCGATCCGCGCCGTGGCAGAGGGCGCATCTGGCCATGTAGATGACCTGGCCGGGGTCCAAGGGCGCCTCGGCCTCGGGTTGTTGGCGGCAGCCGGTGAGAAGGGCGGCGAGGACTGCGATCCGGAAGATGCGCGCGGTCATCCGGCCGAGCGGAGCAGGTGCTCGATATCCCGCGCCATGCCGGCGTGATCGGCCAGTTTGCCATTATCGTAAAGGATGGCGTAACGGCCCCGGGGATCGATGAGGTAGACGTACGCGGAATGATTGATGGTGTAGTAATCGCCGGCGATCTGGCTCTGCTGCGGAACGGACTCGTAGTAGGCGCCGTAGTCTTTGGCGACTTTGGCGATTTGATCCGCGCCGCCGGTGAGGCCGGTGAATGAGGGATTGTAAAAGTGGACGTACTGGCCGAGGGACTTGGGGGAATCGCGCGCGGGATCGACGGTGATGAATAGGACGCGGACGCGCTGTTGATCGGCGGCGGGGAGGGACTGGCAGATGGCGGCGAGATTGGCGAGGGTGGTGGGGCAGATATTCGGACAATGGATGAAGCCGAAGGTTATGAGGACGAGATGGCCGCGCAGATCGCCGAGGCGGGTGGTTTTTCCGTCCTGATCGGTCAAAGCAAAATCTGGGGCGTCTTTTCCGATCCACTGGCCGTAGTATTGGAAAGGGGAGCCGTCTCCGCTTGGGCGCAGGAGGATGAAGCCGGCGATGCAAATGACGATGCCGACGGCGGCGGCGGCCATCCATGGAGGGAAGGCGGGGCGGCGCGCGGGAGGGGGTCGCGAGACGGGAGCGGCTACGGGTTGCACGGCTTTACAGTAAAGACGCGGCGGGGGGTGGAGGCAACTTTTTGGAGTGGCGGAGAAAAGGACGGAAAGGACAAAAGGGACAGAAGGGACAGAAATGATTCGCGGTTAATCAGGGCGAGTCGATTTTGGCGGGCACCTGGAGGGTGATGGTGCGATGGCCGGGCTCAAAGGTGAGGGTGATGGTTACCATCTCGCCGGGCAGCGGATGGGAGGAGAGATTCATGAGCATGAGGTGGGAGCCGCCTGGCTTGAGGATGCGCTGGCCGTGGGCGGGAATCTCGAGGTACGGGACGGCTTTCATGCCGAGGACCTGGACTCCCTGGACGAATTTGCGGGTGGTTTCCATGGGCATGGCCATCGCGGCAATGGGAGTGCTGCCGCCGGTGAGACGGGCGGGGAGGCTGCCGGTGTTTTGAAGGCGCATGAATGCGGCGGAGTCGGTCATGGAGGGAGGGACGGCGCGGACCCAGGCGTCGAGGACCTGGAGGTCGCCTGCCCTCGCGGAGATGGAGAGGAGGGCGGCGAGGGTGAAGAGCAGGATGCGGCGCATGGGGAGATTTAGAGCAGTTTAAAAATTCTGTAGCCGTCGCTTTGTGGCGGCGAGGGTCGTTGCGCTCGGTTTCGAGCTTGGCCGGTATTGATTGAATACCGGCGCTGCGCTCGAAGCCCGACCGCACCAACCCTCGGCGCTT
>JBEKOV010000125.1:0-9792 GCA_049521415.1 Chthoniobacteraceae bacterium | reverse complement strand
CCTCAAGCGATGGCGAGGCATTGCAACCAGATACGCAAAAAGAGCCTCTTCCTTCCTCTCACTCGTCCAAATCCGCTGCATTGTCCTATGGCTGGCTATCTCGTGACGACACTATCTAGAGCGGTTTCTGTTTAATCTGTCGGAGAGCCGGGGGAGAATTAAGGGCATCGAAAGGCGCTGCGCTGTTTCGATGGGGGCACGGCGGCTATTTGGCAACGATGCGCGGATCTGGCTTGTAGGAACCGGTTTGATGAGGAATTTGGGGCCGCCGTGCTCTTTTTTTGAAGACGGGGCTTCGCCCCGCGACCCCACTCAGGGGACTACTGTCCCCTGAGGACCCCAAATTGTCGCTGGCGCGACAAATTGAATCGAAAGCGCTCCAAGGTTTTCGCCCGGGACAATTTGTGAAACGGGGCGACGGGAAGCCCAACGTACCGGGACCGCAGGGGGATTGGTGATCGCGGCGGGTCTAGAGGCCGCCGACGTCGATGATCTTTTGCGAGCCGTCGAAATTGGCGACGGGATCGTTGTAATTGACGACGCCGATGACACTTTGACCGGTGGGATCGTAGCCGACGGGGGCCTTGAGGCGCGTATCGAGGGCGGTACCTTTGAGATAGAAGGTGAAGGTCGTATTCGAGCCGGACTTGAGCGGGGGAATGATGAATGCGGATTGGGTGCCGGAGGTCAGGATGGTTGCGTCGCCATCGAGCGTGCCATTGGGGTCCAGATAGGCGGAGAATGTGCCGGTGGTGCCGGGGAGATTGCCGGAATTGACGATGGCGACGGCGCCGCGAATGCCAATCTGGAATGTAACTCCCTGGGTGAAGGAGTAGATCGTGTCATAGTCGCCGCCGGTGCTGATCCGGAAAACCGTGCCGGAGCCGTTCGTGCCGCCGTTGCTGGTGGCGCCGTATAAGTTGGTATCGTTCGCTTGAATGAGGCTGCCGCGCGGCTGGCGTCCGTCGAAGCCGCGGTTGAAGGTGTAGAGCGTGTTCAGCGAGCCACTGATGCCCGCGGTACCATTGGTGACGATCACTTGGAAGATGGCGCCCTGGCCATCGGCTCCGCCGGAGTAAGTGGTTCCGTAGAAATTGCTGTCGCTTGCCTCAACCAGGCCGCCAAGGGGAAGGCCGCCGTCCGGATTGGTGCCGCTGGTGAACGGCGAGAAGGAATGGAGCGTATTGAACGAGCCGGTGGTGCTGAGTTCGAAGACGGTCCCCACATCTCCCACGCCGCCTTGCTCGGCGACGCCGTAGAGATTGCCGTCCGTGCCCTGAATGACGCCGGGGAAGGGATTCGCGCCGTCGACATTGCTGCCGCTGGTAACCGCGGAGAAAGTATAGATGGTGTTGAGCGAGCCGGAGGCGCCCAGCGTACCGGAGGAGGCGGGGACAAATTGGAATACCGTGCCGGAGCCGTTCGTTCCGCCGACTTCGGTGGTGCCGTAGAAGTTGCCATCCGTGCCGTCGATCAATGTGCAATAGGGATTGGCCCCGTCATTGCCGCCGGTGAATGAATAAATGGTATTGAGCGAGCCGGTGGTGCCGAGCGAGCCCGTGATTAGGACCAGTTGGTATATCGCGCCCTTGCCGTCGCTTCCGCCATTGACGGTCGTGCCATAGAAGGTGCCATTGGTGCCGGCGAGGAGCGCGCCGACGGGATTGCCGCCATCGTTGCCGCCGGTGAAGCTGTAGAGGGTATTGAGCGAACCGCTGGTGCTGATCTGGAAAATGGTGCCGGAGCCGTTGGTCCCGCCGGTCTCGGTGGTGCCGTAGAGATAGCTGTCTGTGCCCTGAATGAGCGCGGAGTAGGGATTGGCGCCGGTATCGCTCCCCGAGAAGGAGACGAGAGTGACGTGAGAACCGCTGGTGGTCAACTGGTAGACGGTGCCATCGCCTGCTGTGCCGCCGGTCTCGGTGGTGCCATAGAGATTATTGTCGCTGGCCTGGATGACGCCGGCGAACGGGTTGCCGCCATCGGTGCCAGTGGTGGTGATGGCGTTGCTATCCGTGAAGATCGGCGTCCACATTTGCGCGAGGTGCGCCTGGGGGAACGGCGGGAAGACTTGCGGCGCCACGACGCCGGCAATGTGCGCGGCGGACCACTCGGTGGCGGAGTAGTTGCTGCCGCTGGTGCGCGTGACAGTGGTCGAGACGGTAAATGTATTCGGGGTCAAATACTGATGATTGCCGAAGACCTGGTAGGAGAAATCGTTCCTGCCCTTGATGATGCCGGGAGAGACTGTGCCATCGCCCCAATCGATGGTCGCGGTGTAACCGGCGGTGGTTGAGGCCGCGCCATTGTCCGTGAAAGCGGCGACCAGTTTGTTCTGGAGGATGCCGCCGGTGCGGTAGAGTTCCGCGCCGGAAATGGCGATGGGCGAGGCGGAGATGTATGCGGTGCCGGTGAGGGCGAGTTGCGCGCCGCCGGGATCGGAGATGTTGATGACGACGGGATACTCGCCGGCGGTCGTGTAATCGTGACCGGCGACGAGCTGGAAGCGGCGGAGGCTGGCGGCGCCGACGGGGTTGATCTTGACCTGGGTGCCGGTGAGGACGGTGCCATCGCCCCAATTGACGGTGCGGGTGAAGAGGCCGGCGATCTCGTTCGCCTTGCCCGCCGTGAAGGTCACGAGGGGACGAGGGGTGATATCGAGCGTGGAATTGCTGCCGACCGGGATGGGGGCGAGCGTGCCGCGAAGGGGCTTGTCACCGGCTCCCACATGAAAATTGTACTGGTCGAAACCGCGCGGTGTGGCATTCCAATGATCCACGACTGCCCCGATGACATTATCGAAATTGGGCACCATCGGAATGGATAAGAGTGGCGAAGTGCCCGAGGTGATCGCGCTGTCCTGGGCCGGAGAGACGCGCCCGTAGCCGTAACGCAACAGATCGAGTTGCAGGTCCGTCGCCCGCAGCGCCACCTTCGCTATTCCATTGGGCTGGGTCGTGCTCGGGACGGGAGCCAGAAAAGGCGGATCGCTGATGGTATCGGCCACCGCGTGGGCGGTAAAGGTCCCGGTGACCGAAGAGGAGCCGGCGGCAGAGGCGGTGACCGTGATGACGGCGTCGCAGACGCCGGTGGCGCTCAGGAGCAGGACGGCGTCGGTGTCGTTTTGGGTGATGGTGGAGCTGGTGATATCGACCGGATTAATGGGTTGGCTGCTTTCGGAGGGGAGAGGCGTACCGCCGATGCCCTCGAGCGTGGAGAAGCCGCGGAGCAACTGACCGAAGATCGTGTATCCGTAGTCAAGGTCGATGCGGTCGCTCGAAAGAGTGATGTAGAACTGCGAACCGTTGGTGCTAAAGCTTCCGGCATTGGCCATGGCAAGCTGGCCCTCGCTGCCGCTGAAGACGAGGGCGGGGCTGTACTCGTTCGGAAAGCTAAAGGGTGCGGTGTAACTATTGTCATTGGTCGGAGCGCCAGCCTGAATGACGAAACCCGGGACGACGCGGAAGAACTCAAGATAGCTGGTGTTTGTGCCGCTGCCGGTGGGGCTGTAAAAGCCGCCTTGGGCGAGGCCGCCGATGAATTGCGTAGCGAGGGGCGAAAACTCGCGCAGCAACTGGAATTCCATCGTGCCGGTCTGCGCCACACTATTGGAGTCCGTGTAGCTGACGCCCATGACCCAATGCGGGTCGCCGGTGCGAATGGTGGCCATGATATTGGCCTGCATGGCCGGGACGGTCGTTGAGCCGCTGGTAACGGTGGGAGCGCCTACGGTGACGGTGTAGGTGCGGGGCGGGCCGGCGGGATCGGTGGCGGGGATGGGGACGACGAGGGTCTTGCCCGAGGGGATGTTTTGGTCCGGAATGGGCTGGATGCCGACCTGGGCATGCGAAACCGAGGCAAAAAGGAGGGAAATCGCGACCAGGAACGACGACGAGGCTCGGAAAAGGGACATAACCGGAGGAGGAGCGCCGGAAGGTGGCACGACGAAACGGGGGGCGCAACTGGATTCGGGAGTGGCGCAGGGTTCCGGAGGAGAATGAGGCCGGGGCGTCAAATATCGCCGCAGACGAAGACTTCGAGGCCGAGAGCCTGCATGGCGGCGGCCTTGGCGAGCAGGGCCTTCCTCGCGCCGGCTTTGTCGGGGGCGTAGGCGACCTGGATGTGGTTGGATTTGTGGCGGGCCATCATTTGATCGCGGGAGATGCCCTGGAGGACGGCGTGCATGATGGGCCATTGCGGAGTGGTGAGACGCCAGCGCTCCTCGGTCTCCTCCTGCGGGAGTTTCACGACCTCGGCGAGGCCGGTGTCGAAACGGAGCTTGCCGGCCTCGACATAGACGCGGCTCCAGACAATCCAGCCGGGCTTGCTGATGCCTTTGACGGTGCCGCCGCCGAGCCGGAAATACATGGCGGGCTGGCGCTCGCTGGAGACGCCTTTCCAGCCACCGATGAAATGCTCCGGCGGCGCGGCGCCGGAAATGAGGAAGACCCAGACGTAGGCGTCGAGCCGGCTGCCATTGGACTTGCCGGTGTACTGGCGGCCCCAGCGCAGATCGTGGAGGGTGTTCTCGGGGGGGAAGCCGAGTTCGCGCCAGAGCTTGTAGGTGATGTAACCGTCGAGGCCGGCGCACTCGTCAACTTCGTTGAAATGCGGGAGCGCCTCGCCCTTGAAGAGGAGTTCCTTCGAGCCTTCGCGCGCGACGGGCGGGCGATCGACGTTATTGAGCGTGCCCTCGACGAGATCGCTGGCGGGGGCGAGGTCCTTGAGGCCCTGCTGATACTGGATGCCGACGGCGCCGCAGCCGAATTCATCGGCGATGCGCAGCGCGGCGATGTACATCTTGCACTGCTGAAGGACCTGGGCCTCGGTGAGGTCTTCCTCCTCGTTCGGGCCGAACTGGAATTTGACGCCTTTCTTTTTGTACCAATCGAAAACGGCCCGTGCCTCGGCGTCGGAGACGGTGAGCATCTTTGCGTAAAGACCGGATTGGCTGAGGCGCTCCTTGTAGACGCCGGTTTTGTTGAGGAGTTCGTCGGGGATGATGGCGTTGTACATGCCCATGCAGCCCTCGTCGAAAACGCCCATGATGGCTTTGTCGTGCTGGAGTTTTGCGGCGAAATTGCGCGCGAGTTTGGCGACGGCGGCGGGGATTTTGACCTTCGAGAGCGGGCGGACGTGCGAGGTGTCGTGCTTGATCGCGCCCCTGGCGAGCCATGAGCGGAGAGCCTTCTTGAAGAACTCGTCCTCGAAGTCCTCGCTCCAGATGGTGGAGTATTTGACGCCGGCCTTGGTGAGCGAGCCATTGAGATTGAGCATGCCGACGAGGCCGGGCCACGTGCCGCTCCAATTCGCGACGGTGAGGATGGGGCCGCGATGGCTGATGAGGCCGTGCAGGACGTGATGGGAGTATTGCCAAACGGCCTCGGCGACGACGAGCGGCGCATCAGCTGGGATGTCGCGGAAGACCTGCATGCCGTACTTCTGGCTGTCAATGAAGCCGTGCTTCTTTTTCGGATCGTAGGGGTGGGCGCGCCTGACCTTCCAGCCTTCGCGCTCGATGGCCTGGGTGACCTGCTTTTCCATGGCGGCCTGGGCCTCCTGGCATTTCTGATTGGCCGAGGTGCGCAAGTCGCCGTTGGCGATGAGATAGACGGTTTTCACGGGGTTGAGGAGATTTCGGTGAATGCAGAATGGAACGGGGGTGCAAGTCAAGCCGTCGCGGAAAATGGTAGTGGGCTACTTTGAATCCGAGGCGGCGAAAATCGGATTGCCGGGCGAGCCGAAAGGGGGCATCGTGAGCCATGCCTACACGCCCAAGCAAGAGAGAGGATGAGATTCAAGCGGCCTTTCGGATCGGCCAGCAAGTGACGGGACAGCCAGCACCCAAGCTCCCTGAGACCCCCCAACCCACGGATGAGGAGCAACGGCTGCGAAGCGAGGCAGCCCGCATCCTTGGTAAGCTCGGCGGCAGTAAGGGAGGAAAGAAGCGAGCCGCGAATCTTACCGCAAAACGCCGCCGCGAGATCGCGAAGCTTGGGGCCGCAAAACGATGGGAAAAAAGCCGGTAATTTCGCATGAAGAAAAAATATGAAGAGCCCGATTCAGTGCGATTGCTGCGAGTACTCGCGGGCGTTGGGGCGATTGCAGGGGTAATCTGCCTCGCGGTTTCGGCCCAGGCGCATAATCCGGGGGAGGCAGAATGGGAGGTCTGTGTGGGAGTGGGAGGGCTTGCGTCCGCACTTTCCTGCTTCCTGTTTGCTGTACTCCTAAACGCTGTGTGCCGGACGGCCTTCCACACCGAACGCGCAGCGGATGCACTAGAGAAAATGGAAACCATACCGCAGCCATCATCCCCTTTATTACCGACGGCGCTCGGTGCGGCAGTTGCATCCGGGCCAGAAACGCTAAAGCCGGCTGCGCGGCGTTTCTTCGTTGAGAAGCCGGGCGGCGAGCAGCTGGGGCCGCTAGATGTCGGGCAATTACAGAAGCTACTGGACGCGGGAGCGATCTTTGCGGAAACACCGGTGTTCCGTGAGGGGGATGAGGAGTGGAAAACGCTGGGCACCTTCATCTCTAAATAGTCGCGACGACTATCAATAAGCGGCCTGCTATTGAGACTGCCTGGGTACTATTGATAATGAGAAATCAAATTCTATTGCATCGCGCAGCCGTTTGGCTTACTCCTCGTAGGTATGTTCAGAAAGTAGAGCGCAAGAAGGCAAAGCCCCGGCCTCGAACCAGCGTGCAAACATAAAAGACACCGGGGCACGCGACGTTTTTCTTTAGCCGGAAAAATCGCGTGCCCCGGAAGGGCGGTTAAGCTGAGAGAATCGTATCTGGATTCCTCAGCCCTGCAATTACTTTTTGCGGAGCGCCCTGCAAAAATCGTCCTTTAGTACGCATTTTTATTTGACAATGCTTAGACGCCTAAGCATATTAAACCCATGAACAAGCTCAGCACTGCCGAACGCGCCCGGATCGTCGCCTGTATGGTCGAGGGGAACAGCCTCCGCGCCACTTGCCGAATGACGGGATTCGCAAAGAAAACCGTCTCCCGCCTCCTCGTGGAAATGGGAACCGCGTGTTCCGCCTATCAGGATCGCGTATTCAAAAATCTCCCGTGTAAGCGCCTTCAGTGCGATGAGATTTGGGCATTCGTCGGAGCGAAAGAGAAGAACGCGACGGCGGAGCAAAAGGAACAGGGATGGGGCGATGCGTGGACTTGGACGGCCATTGATGCGGATACAAAGCTTGTGCCGTGCTGGTTCGTTGGAACCCGTGATGGCAGCGCGGCCTACCACTTCATCCACGATCTTGCCGGACGCCTTGCCAATCGCGTCCAGCTAACCACAGACGGCCACAGGGCCTACCTCAACGCCGTAGAAGACGCCTTTGGATGCGAAATCGACTACGGGATGCTCAACAAGATTTATGGGAACGCTCAGGAGGGCGGCGAGGTTCGCTATTCCCCCGCCGTTTGCATGGGGGCCAAGAAAGCCGTCATCACCGGCAAACCCGATTACGCCCACATTTCCACGAGCTTTGCCGAGCGCCAGAATCTCAGCATGAGGATGGGAATGCGCCGGTTCACACGTCTCACGAATGGCTTCTCGAAAAAGGTTGAGAACCACGAGCACGCGCTAGCAATTTATTTCATGCACTACAATTTTTGCCGCATCCATCAATCCATCCGCGTCACGCCCGCGATGGAGGCCGGGGTGTCACAGCACGTTTGGAGCCTCGAAGAGATGGTCGGGCTGCTGGACAGCGAGGCAATTTCAAAGTAGCCCACTACCCGGAAAATGGAGCGGAATTACGGCCTGTCGCCGAGGACACGGTCGAGATTGAAGGCGGCGCTGATGAGGGCGAGGTGGGTGAAGGCCTGGGGAAAATTGCCGAGGGCCTGGCCTTCGCCGCCGGTCTGCTCGGCATAAAGGCCGAGGTGATTCGCGAAGCCGAGCATGCGCTCGAAGATGATGCGCGCCTGCTCGAGTTTTTCCGGATCGGCCTGACCGGCGCGGGTCAGGGCCTCGACGAGCCAGAAGGAACACATATTGAAGGTGCCTTCCTCGCCGGCCAGCCCGTCCGAGCGCGGCGGGTAGCGATAGACGAGGCTATCGCTGACAAGGCCGCCGTCACGCGGCTCTTTCATGATGGCGTCGAGGGTGCCGAGCATGCGGGGATCGGTGGGCGCCATGAAGAAGACGAGCGGCATGATGAGGAGCGAGGCATCGAGGTCATCGCTGCCGTAGGATTGGGTGAAGGCGTTGCGCCGCGGGTTCCAGCCGCGCGCCATGACTTCCTCGTAGATGCGGTCGCGCTCGGCGATCCAGCGCTCGCGGCTGGCGGGGAAGGAGCGCTTCTCGGCGAGCCGGATGGCGCGGTCGAGCGCGACCCAGTTCATGACTTTTGAGTAAACGAAATGGCGCTGCTCGCCGCGCATCTCCCAGATGCCGTTGTCCGGGAGTTGCCAATGGTCGCAAACCCAATCGATGCGATGGCGGATGCGCTTCCAGAAATCATAGGTAATGGGACTTACATACTTATTATATAAGTAGAGGGAGTCCATTACCTCGCCATAGATATCGTTCTGGAACTGGCCGGTCGCGGCATTGCCGATGCGGACCGGCGCCGAGCCGCGATAACCCTCCCAATGATCGAGGATTTGCTCGGGAACGTCGGCGGCGCCGTGGACCGTGAGGAGGATGCGTCCGCTTGCGTCCGCGGCGTCGGCGGAGAGCCCGGCCAGCCAATGGACAAATGCAGCGGCCTCCTCCTTGAAGCCGAGTCGGAGGAAGGCGTAGACCGTGAAGGCGGCGTCGCGGACCCAGGTGTAGCGATAGTCCCAATTACGCGGGCCGCCGATGACCTCCGGCAGGCTGCACGTGGGCGCGGCGATGATGGCGCCGGTGGGCTGATAGGTGAGGAGTTTCAGCAAGAGGGCAGAGCGCTGCACCTGCTCGCGCCAGCGGCCATGATAGGTGCAGGCGGAGAGCCAATTGCGCCAGTACTTGACGGTCTCGTGAAAGATATTCTCCGCCTCGGCGTCGCTGGGGAGCGGCGGGACCTCGTCTCCATCGCGGCATCCGCCGAGGATGAAGAGGGCGGACTGGCAGTCGGTGAGGGTGAACTCGGCGCAGGCGCCGCCATTGCACTCGCGGAGCGGGACGGAGCTGGAGAGGCAGAGGGAGAGATTGGGAGAGTCGAATCGCGCGCCGTTCTTCCAAAGGGTGAGGCGGTGCGGCTGGCGCCCGTAATCGAACGCGGGGGTGCATTCGGCCCGGAGGCGCACGCTGCCGCGGATGCAGTGGAGGCGGCGGTAGACGCAGCCGGAAGCGCAGCCATCGAGGGGCATGAAGTCCTGTAATTCCACGATGCCCTCCTCGTTGAAGAAACGGGTGACGAGGATGTTCGTGGAAGGCCAGTAGAATTGCTTGCGGCGGACGGTTTCATCCACCGGCGCGAGGCGGAAGCGTCCGCCTTTCGCATCGTCAAGGAGCGCGCCGAAGACGCTGGGTGAATCGAAGTCCGGGTAGCAAAACCAATCAATGAAACCGTGCATCCCCGCGAGAGCGACGGTGCACATATTGCCGATGACGCCGTAGTTCTCGATAGGTTGATACATTGTGAGTTGCTTGGTAAGTGGAGGTTAGAGTTTTGCTTGAGGTTTCGGGAGGGGGAGGCGGAATGGACTTGGGTAAATTCGATCCCGTGGTAGCGGGACGAAATTCGAAGAAATTGATAAAGAATTTTCTTGCGGGCGGAATGGCGCGGGAGTTACAAGGCGGGAAGTTCTTTGCGAGTATAAATAAAAGTGAACCGGCGCGAGGAATC
>JBEKOV010000124.1:0-14540 GCA_049521415.1 Chthoniobacteraceae bacterium | reverse complement strand
GAACCTTCGATGACCTCGTCAAGGCAATCGCCCACGCCCTCAACTGCTTCTCAGCCTCCGAATGCCTCCACTTCCTTCATCATGCCCAATATGCTTCAGATTAAATAGAAAATGCTCTAGCCAGCGCCATGCCATCCGTTCGTCATCGGCGCATAACAGTTTGCCTATCAATCTGTTATAAATTCCCCCCTCTTTCTTTCAGACTATCTACATCCTGCAAAATGCAGGATTTCGCGCTCGCCCAAGTGCAATTTGCAAGGACGACAGATGGCATCATTCAGCACGCCGCGCTGAATGACTCCACTTACATCTTCCAAAAAAAGTCTCCACCGGCCAACCGGATGCGACGGAGATCGGGGCACAAATAACGGTTCGTCCGCGAGGGATCGGAGACAGAGAGTTCGGGCCGGAGGCTGCGTCAATGGCAGCGGAGGCAAGCGAATACATCATGGAGGAAGCCCGCGACCTTCACGCTTCCTGGCCTTCGATGACCAAAGACGAGCGCCGACGAATCGTCGAAACGCTCGCCAAACGCATCACCGTTGGCAAAGACGAAATCGACATAAGTCTCTGTTACTTAACGACTTTCAGAGAAATGACAAATAGGCAACACACCCTCAGGGGTTCATCGCCGCCACCAGCATGAATTCCGAGGGAAATGTCATGCTCCCCGCCGCGCGGGAGATCGTCACCCGCCCCTCTTCCAGCGGCTGCCGCATTACCTCCAGTGTCGAACGCTTGAACTCGGGCAACTCATCCAGGAATAACACCCCGTGATGCGCCAGGCTTACTTCACCCGGCGTGGGATTCGCCGTCCCGCCCAGCAGGCCCGCGTCGGAGATGGTATGATGCGGCGAGCGAAACGGACGCGTCGCAACGAACGGATGCTTCCCGTCCAGCAGCCCGCAGATCGAGTGAATCTTCGTAATATCGATCGCCTCCTCGATCGTCATCGGCGGCATGATTGTCGCAATTCGCTTCGAGAGCATCGATTTCCCCGAGCCCGGCGGCCCGATCATCAGCATGTTATGCCCGCCCGCCACGGCCACTTCCATCGCCCGCTTCGCATGCTGCTGCCCTTTTACGTCCGCGAAATCAATATCATACCGCCGGTGCGCCTCGAAGATTGCCGTCAAATTCTCGCGCACCGGCGCCAGTGGACGCTCCCAAGTCAGGAACTCGAACGTCTCGCGCAGATTCTTCACCCCATACACATTCAGCCCGTCCACTACCGCCGCCTCGCGCGCATTCGCCTCCGGCACGATGAGCGCCTTCTTGCCCGCGCGCCGCGCCGCGATCGCCACCGGCAGCACCCCTTTCACCGGACGCACCGCGCCATTCAGGGCCAACTCGCCCACCATGCAATAATCCTGCATATCGCGCAGTTCCTTCTCCTGCGCCGCCGCGATCATCCCCACCGCGATCGGCAGGTCAAAGCTCGGCCCTTCCTTTTTCACATCCGCCGGCGCCAGGTTCACTGTGGTGCGGCCTTGAGGCCAAAAGTAACCGCTGTTCGCGACCGCCGTCGTCACCCGGTCGCGGCTCTCCTTTACCGCCACGTCCGGCAATCCCACTACGACGACCACCGTCTTCACTGAGTTGGCCGTATTGACCTCGATCTCCACCTCATACGCATCCACCCCGATCACCGCGGCTGAGAAGACTTGTGAAAGCATTCTGTTCCCAGCATGGCCGGAAGTTCCTCGTCAGCACAAGAGCCGATATTCCCCCGGTGGGAGGAACTTACTTCTCAAAATAAGCCACCAGGTCGTCGTACAATCCCGCGCGGTTCGCATAAGTCGCGTAGTTGCGCGCCGTCTCCAGCCATTCCACGGTGGATGGTTTCGTTTCCTTGACCGCTTCCGCGAGTAATGCCTGCGTCAACTCCCCGGACCGCCCCGTCCGCATCTCCTGATAGATCGCCTTCTCCGACGCGCGCTCCACCACCGCCCGCAGATCGGCGCCGGAATATCGCTCCGTTTGTTTCGCCAGCTTCGCCAGATCGAGCGCCCCGACCGGCATGCCGCGCAAATGAATCTCGAGGATCGCCTCGCGCGCCGGCGCATCGGGGGGCGGCACGAACAGCACCCGGTCAAACCGCCCCGGCCGCCGCAGCGCCTGGTCCACGCGCCATGGCGCATTCGTCGCCGCCAGCACCATCAGTTGGTCATTCGCGGCATTGATGCCGTCCATTTCCGTGAGCAGCACATTTACAATCGTCGCCTGGTACGAGCCGGCGTCCGCCCGGCTCATCCCGATCGCGTCGATCTCGTCGATAAATATCACCGCCGGACCCTGACGCCGCGCTCCCTCGAATATCTCGTGCATGTGCCGTTCGCTTTCCCCCAGCCATTTCGAGAGAATATCGGTGACCGCTATCGAGATGAACTTCGCCCCACACTCGCCCGCCGTTGCGCGCGCGAGGTGCGTCTTTCCGCAGCCCGGCGGCCCGTACATCAGGATGCCGCCGCCCGGGCGCTTATGAAATTTTCGGAACACCTCCGGGTTCTTGAACGGGTAAACGATGTTCATCCGGATGCGCTCGATCACATCCTGCATCCCACCGATGTCATCGAATGTCACTCGCGTTCCCACCTCCGCCAGTTGCACCGGCGATGTCTCCGCGCCCACCGCATCGAGCAACTCGGAGATGGCCGCCATCTCTTCATCCGGCAGGATTTTCTCCTCTTTTGCCGTGCCCGTTGTGCTTATATCGCCCAACCACTGCTCCATCTCCGCGTCGTGCAATGTGGCATCGATGATCGTCGCCGCGCCATATTTTCGCCGCGCTTCGTCCTTCAGGCCGCGCTTCTTGTAAACCTTTGCCAGCAATAGATACGCGGGCGCACTCGCCTTGTTTCGCGCGAGGATCGCCTCCAGCGTCACGATGGCCTGCGATGGCGCCGTCTCCATCTCGACGCGCGCCTTCAGCAACTGCGCCGCCTCACTCTCCGGCATTTTGGGCGCGGCCACCAGCACCTCCGCGGCGCGGCTGGCCTGCCCGCTCCGGAGCAGCGAGTCCACCAGGTGCGCGCGCAGGTCCCATTCCTGGGGCGAAACCTGGAGCGCCTTTTCCAATAGATTCAGTGTCTGGTCGTCCATCGTGCTAAAGGCTGGCTTAATGGGTTGGTTTACTGCTGGGCCGTCTTCGGCTGGCGCGCGAATCGTTTTTCCCCGCGCAGCCCGGCGGCGCGGCTGCGCCTTCGTTTCCACCAAGCCGGGAGCCTGTGGAAATACCATGCCAGCACTGCCACAAAGGCGGCAAGGATGATCCACTCGTGCGGCACCGCGCGGCTCTCGTAAAGCCAGAACACCCCTCCCCAAAAGCAAACCACGAGCAGTCCGAACACACCTAGCCGCGCAGCCAGCGGCCATCGGTGAAGCTCCCGCCACTTCGCCCGCCGCGCCCCCGCCATGCCGGCCTTCGCCCGGATGTCGCTGACTGTCAGATACTCATACGCCTTCACCAGCGGCCACACCAGCAACAGCCACACCGCGAACAGCGCCAGGAAGTAGCGCCCGATCGTCAGCCACAGCACGAGCAGGCCGATCTTCACCAGCGTCGTCACATCCCGGCGCGCCCACGAGGTGCGCCACAGCAGCGTGCGCGGCCACGTCAGCACACGGTACAGCGGATCGCGCAATCGCAGCACGGCGAAGAGATTCTTCTGCGCCGTCCGGTCCGTAGGATCGATGGCCAGCGACCGCCGGAACGCGGCCTCGGCCGCCGCGTAATCGTGCGCCGCATTCAGGTAATAAACCCCGATGTTCATGTGGACGATGGCGTTCTCCGGATCGATCTCCAGCGACCGCTGATATTGTTCCAGTTGTCCCCGCGGATTATTCCGCTGGCAGATCGCGACCAGGTTGATCGTGTCCGCGTTGTCCGGCTGTAATTCCAGCGCCCGTTTCGCGTGCTTCTCCGCCGCCTCCGGCAATCCCTGCCGGTATCGCATCAGTGCGAGGTGATACCAATTCATCGCGTCGTTCGGATCGAGTTCTATCGCCCGCTGGATGTATTCGTCTGCCTTCCCGGTCTTGTTCAGGTGAAAACTCGCGATCGACGCCAGCCGGAACGCGAACGCGTAATTCGGGCGCTCGGCCAGCACCTTCGCCAGGTGCGTTTGCGCCGCCGCGTATTGCTTCAGATTGATGAGCGATTGCGCCGCCCCCAGATGCGCTTCGATGTTCTCCGGATCCTGCGCCAGCCAGTCCCGCGCCACCACCAGCGCCCGGTCCCATTGCCTGCTCTCCGTCAGCCGCCTCAGCAGTGTGCCGAACTGCTGCGCGGGACTTCCAGGCATGGTGGGATTGGTGTTCACGAAAATGCTCCGCGGAAGCTAGCCCACCACCCCTCAGTGTCAACGCCGGCCGAGCGGCTGCATCAGTGCCAGGCCCTCATGATCCGCGGCACAAATTAACTTACAATAATCGAAACCTCGCCAAATCCTGCGAATCCACAATCCCGATCGGCTTGTTCCCCGCATCCAACACCACCAGGTCATCAATCGCATGTTGCTGCAATATGTGCAGCACCTCCGCCGCCAGGTGATCCCCGCCCACGCAAATCGGGTTCCGCGTCATGAACTCCCCTACCCTTTTCTCCATCAACGCCGGATCCGTCTGGAAATGCCGCCCAAAATCCCCATGCGTAAATACCCCCGCCAGCGCTCCTGCCTCCGTCGTGATCACCGCCGCTCCGGCCCGCCGCCGCGCCATCTCGTGCAGCGCCTCGCGCACCGTCGTCTCCGGGCGCACCAGCGCCATGCGATCCGGCCCGCGCATGATCTGGCTCACCTTGAATAACAGCGTCCGTCCCAGCCGCCCGCCGGGATGGAATCGCGCGAAGTCCTCCTTGTTATACCCGCGCGCCTCCAGCAGCACCATCGCCAGCGCGTCCCCCAACACCAGCATCGCAGTGCTGCTCGAGGTCGGCGCGAGATTCAGCGGACACGCCTCCTGGCTTACCTGCACATCCAGGTGGACGTCGCAATTCGTCGCGAGGAAAGATTTCGCGTTCCCGGTGATGGCAACGATCTTCACGTCGAATCGCCTCAACGCCGGCACCAGCGCGATCAATTCCTCCGTCTCCCCGGAGTAACTGAGCGCGAGCACCACGTCCCCGTCCGCGACCACCCCCAGGTCGCCATGCAGCGCGTTCAGCGAATTGAGCACCACCGCCGGCGATCCGGTGCTCGTCAGCGTCGCCGCGATCTTCTCCCCGATATGCCCGCTCTTTCCCACGCCCACGACCACCACCTTGTTCCGCTTCGACACCGCATCCAGCATCAACTCCACGGCCCGCACGAAACCGGCATCCAGCCGCTCCCGCACTTCCCGGATCGCGGAAAGCTCGATGTCGAAGACACGCTGTGCTTTTTCCAAAAAATCCACTGCGAGGGCAATTGTGGGCCGGGAAACCCGTTTTGAACAGTAGGATTCGGCCCTCTCCATCCCCACCCGAATCACTCCTCCTGCTGCACAAACTGCTTCACCAACTCCCCCAGTTGCCGCAGCGCCGCCTCCGCGTCCGGCCCTTCGGCGCACACAATCATCTTCGACCCGCAGTCCAGGTTCGCGCTCAGCACATCCAGGATGCTCGCCGCCGAATATTCCTCGCCGTCCTTGCGGATCACGATCGTCGATTTGAACTTCCTCGCGCATCGCACGAATTCCGCCGCCGGACGCGCGTGCAACCCCAACTTATTTAAAATCGTCAGTTCCAGTTCCATCGAAGACCGGCAAACAATAGGGAAGTTCTTCTCGCCATCAATCATTTCGATACCCTATTCGAACCTGCCTGCCAAACGGTCGCCAGCGGCCCCAATTTCGATTCAGTGGTGTAGAGAAACTCCATGAAAACACTCCTCATCTTCGCAGCCGGCGCCCTCATTGCCGGCTCCGCCCTGGCCCAGGGCGATATCAGCACGCCCGTCGTGCATCACAACGCCCTCGCTCCCGTCACCCCCGCCCAGTCCGAGGGCGGCATCCAGCGCGGCTTCCGCCTGGGCAATGTCTTCCATATGTTCAATCCCTTCGCCCCTGCCGAATACGGCACCGGCCAGGAATTCGTCACTTACCGCGAAGAAGCCGGCGGCGGCATCCACGCCCGTCCGCAAGGCAAGCCCACTGGCTTGAAGCTTTTCTCGTTCTCATTCTGGTAAGATTCGGGATTGCGTGCCGCCCGCGTTTGCAGAACGCTGCACTCGCGTGAATAGCACCGGTCAGCCAGTCGCCGCCCAGTATTGCGCCACTTTTCTCAAGCCGGAGATGCTTCACATCTACCGGCAGATCACGGCCATCCGCGCTTACCAGCCTGTCGTCTTCACCCAAAAGCGCGAAAATGCCGCCCGCTTCCCCTTCGATCCCGTCCTGACCCTCCGGCGCTCGTGGGGCCGCGAGCTCCGCCGGTTCTGGCAAAAAACGATCCTCGGCGGTCCGCTCCTGATGTCCGGTCGCGAGGCCGGTGACCTGGCCGCCGGCCTGCGCGATGCGCGCGCCTCGTTGCTCCACGTCTATTTCGGCCACATCGGGGTCCATCTGCTCCCCTACATCCGCCGTGCGCGCGTCCCGGTCGTCGTCTCCTTTCACGGCGCCGATGCCGGCGTCGATCCCTCGAAGCGCACCCAAGTCCGCCCAATGCGCCATCTCTTCCAGAACGCCACCCTCCTCCTCCCGCGCTCCCAGGCCATTGCCGATAGCCTCGTCAGCCTCGGCTGCCCCGTGGAAAAAATCCGCCTCCATCGCACTGGCATCCCGCTTGACCGGTTTCCCTTCTCCCAGCGCTACCTTCCCGGCGATGGCCAATGGCGCCTCTTCCAGGCCTGCCGCCTCATCCCAAAAAAGGGCGTCGAGACCACCCTCCACACCTTCGCCATTTTCTCGAAGCGATTTCCCGGCTCCAAACTCACCATCGCCGGGGAAGGCCCCCTCGCCTCGTCCCTCCAGTCCCTGGCCGACGAGCTCGGCATCGCCCCCCGCGTCTCCTTCCCCGGTTTCGTCTCCCAGGCGAAGCTGCACGATCTCCTCTACCAATCCCATCTCTTCCTTCACCCCAGCGTCACCGGCCCGGACCTGGACCGCGAAGGCGTCCCGAATGCCATTCTCGAGGCCATGGCCACCGGCCTTCCCGTCGCCGCCACACTCCACGGCGGCATCCCCGAGGCCGTCCACAATGGCGAAACCGGCCTCCTGGCCCCCGAAAACTCCCCCGATGAACTCGCCTCCGCCATCCTCGCCCTCGCCGCCAATCCCGCCCTCTACGAATCCATGAGCGCCGCCGCCTCCCGGTCCGTGTCCGCCGATTGGGAAATCAACGCCCAAACCCGCCTCCTGGAGTCCCTCTACGACGAAGCGCTCTGCCGGGCATAGAGTTCCCCGCCAATCCCTTCGATTTCCGCCCCTTTCATCCCCCTCGCCCCCCGCGAAAAAACTTTTGCACCGTCCCAAGCTCGCCGACTACACTCTCCGCCGTGCTGCAAACCATCTCCCGCGCCGGATCCCGCAGTGGCGGGACCGGGGCGAGCGCCTCGAACGGTGATGCCATGATTCGTGAAAGATTCCTGACAGCCTACCGTTGGATGCTCCTGGCCCGCGTCTCCGAGGAAAGATATGCCAGCCTCTATAAGGCGGGCGGCAAGATCTTCGGCGGCGTCTTCGTTGGCAAGGGCCAGGAAGCCATCTCCGTGGCCACCGCGCTTTCCCTGAAGAAAGGCGACGTCTTCGCACCCCTCATCCGCGACCAGGCCGGCCGCCTCGCTTTTGGCGAGAGCCTCCTGGACGCCACCCGCACATATTTCGGCTCCCGCCTCGGCCCCATGCGCGGGCGTGACGGCAATGTCCACCGCGGCAGGCCCCGCGAAGGCACCATGGCCATGATCAGCCATCTCGGCGCCATGATTTCCGTCGTATCCGGCGCCCTCATGGCGCGGCGGGCAAAGGGCGAGTCCGGCAGCATCGGCGCGGTCTCCCTCGGCGATGGGGGCACCTCCACCGGCGCATTCCACGAGGCCATGAACCAGGCCGCCATCGAGAAGCTGCCCCTGGTCGTCGTCGTCACAAACAACCAATACGCCTACTCCACGCCCACCTCCCGCCAGTTTGCCTGCGACAATCTTGTCGACCGCGCCATCGGCTACGGCATCGAGGGCCATTTGCTCGATCGCGGCAACGACCTCGCCCAGTGCCTGGATGTTATCGGCACCGCCGCCGAGCGCACCCGCGGCGGCCACGGCCCTCAATTGGTCGTCGCTTCCATCCTCCGCCTCGGCGGGCATGGCGAGCACGACGACGCCCGCTACGTCACCGATTCCCAAAAGCGCTCCACCCAATTCGCCGATTGCCTCAAGGTCACCGAGCAAACCATCCTTACCGAACGCATGGCCACCGAGGCCGATCTGGATCAATGGCGCGCCGCCGCCGTTCACCAGGTGGAGGAAGCCGTCGCCACCGCCCTTCGCGAGCCCGCTCCCGATCCCGATGTCGAGGATTGGTGCGCCCTTTCCACCCGCCGCCTCCGCGAGGGCTGCGGCGACACCCCTTGATCCCATGAGCGTCACCTACCTCGAGGCCATCCGCGAGGCCCAGGCCCGCGCCCTCGCCGAAGATCCCCGCGTTTACATCTACGGCCAGGATGTCGGGCCGTTCGGCGGCGCCTTCAAGGCCACCAAGAATCTCGCCAACGAATTCCCGGGCCGCGTCCTCGATTCCCCCATCAGCGAGGATGCCATGGTCGGCAGCGCCATCGGCGCCGCCATCGAGGGCATGCGCCCGATCATCGAGATGCAATACGCCGACTTCTCCACCGTCGGCTTCAACCAGATTGTCAATAACGCCGCCACTCTCTTTTGGCGGACGGAAACCAAGTGCCCCATCGTCATCCGCCTCCCGTCCGGCGGCACACCCGGCAGCGGCCCATTCCACAGCCAGAGCATGGAGGCGCTCTACGCCACCTACCCCGGCCTGGTCGTGATGACCCCCGCCACCGTCGAGGACGCCTATAGCATGCTCCTCGAGGCGGTCGAGATCGACGACCCCGTCATCTTCTGCGAGCACAAATACCTCTACAACCATCTCAAGGCCGACGCCCTCCCCACAGAGGCCATGCCCACCGGCAAGGCCCGCATCGCACGCCCGGGCCGCGATGCCACCGTTGTCACCTACAGTGCGATGGTTCACGAGGCGCTCGCCATGGCCACCGAACTCGCCCTCGAGGGTACTGAAATCGAAGTAGTCGACCTCCGCTCCATCAAACCCCTCGACACCGACACCGTCCTCGCCTCCGTCGCGCGCACCGGTCGCCTCCTCGCCGTGGGCGAAGCATGGCCCTGGGGCGGCGTCACCGCCGAAGTCGTCGCCCGCGTCGCCTGCGATGGCTACAATCTCCTCGACGCCGCTCCCATGCGCCTCAACGCAAAGGAAACCCCCGTCCCCTTCCACCCGAATCTCTGGGGCACCCACAGGCCCACCGCCAGGACCATCGCCACCAGCGTCCGCGAACTCCTCCGCCGATGAAAAATTCGAAATTCGAAATTCGAAATTCGAAAGATTGGATCAACATCCAGACCGAAGGCGCGCGCAGCGCGCCCAAACCCTTCGATTCTCGAATTTCGACCCCATCATCATGCCCCAGCTTGGCGAGTCCATCGCCGAAGCCACGATTGTGAACATCACCGTCAAGCCGGGTGAGGCAATCGATGCCGATCAGGACATCCTCGAAGTCGAGACCAACAAAGCCGTGATGTCCGTCACCAGCCCATGCCACGGCAAGGTGCAGAACTGGGTCGTCGAAGCTCAACAGAGCTACGCCGTCGGGGCCGTCCTCGGCTACATCGAGACCACCCAGGAAGAAGCCGCCCGTCTCGGCCTCGACGCTCCCACCTCTGCACCGGAAGTGGATGGACCGGCTCGCGAGGAAACCAACGGCTCTGCCCCCGCCCCAGTCCCCGGCGCGCCAAAGAAAGACACCGTCCAGCCGACCGTTCGCGGCCTGCCGGTTCCCGCCCATGCGGCCGGCGCCACCTATCTCTCGCCTCGCATGCGCGCCCGCATGAACGACCTCGGCCTCCATGCCGCCGATCTCGCCGGTGTCGCCGGCAGCGGCGCGGCCGGTCGCGTCACCATCGAGGACTTCGAGAAATTCGTCTCCAATCTGGAGCAAAACAAAATGAGCCCTGCCTCCACCATGCGCGTCGCCGTCGCCGATGCCATGCGCCGAAGCTGGACCCGTCCCCTCGCCACAGTCTCCCTCCCCATCAATCTCGATCCCTTGCTCGCCCACCGCAAAGCGCAGGACCCAAAACCCGGTCCCGCGCTCTACGCGTTGCGCGCCCTCGCCCTCGCCCTCGCCGAAAACTCCGCTCCCGCAGGACGCCTCGTCGGCAATCGCATCGTCCATCCCGCAGCCATCGACGTCGGCTTCGCCGTCGAAGCCGAGGACGGCGTCCTGGTCCCTGTCATGCGCGCCGTCGACAAGGTCCCCCTCGCCGAGCTGACCCCGATCTACAACGACCTCGTCGAGCAAGCCCGCCAGCGCCGCCTCCCGCCGAACGCCACTGGCGGTTCCATCGCCACCGTGACCAATTTCGGCACCTTCGGCCTCACATGGGCCACCCCCATCCCGCTTCCCGAGCAAACGCTCGTCCTCGGCCTTGGGGCCGGGCGCGTCCAGCCAAGCTGGGATGCGAAAACAAAACAATTTGTCCCGGTGATGGAAGCAAACATGACCCTCAGCTTCGACCACCGCGTCCTCGACGGCGGCGGTGCCGGCCGGATGCTGGCCCGCATCGCAGCCCTGCTGGCGGAGCCGGAGAAGCTTTAGGGTAGAGCCTCGGACCGGTGGTCCGGGCGGGCTTACGCTCCGTGGTCCGATCCTCCCGTTCCCTGGGGTCTCGATTTCCCGCCCCTCCCTATCTCGCCACCATCCGCTTCCCATCAGCCGCTGATTTAACGGCAGCTTAACGGCACAATAACGGCACTTTAACGGCAATAGCCCAATTGTTTGCAGTCCGTGAAGGCCGATCACCCCCGCGCATCCAGCGCGTGCTCTTTCAGATCCTCCAGGTCCACAAATTCCAGCACCGAAATATGCGTCGCCGCAAGCGATACCCGCGGCGCCCGTCCCGCTTTCAGCGCCTCAACCCACCGGCTCACGCACAGGCACCACTTGTCCCCGGCAACCAGCCCCGGAAATTCAAATTCCGGCGCCGGCGTCGAAAGGTCGTTCCCGCGCGACTTCGAGAATGCAAGAAACTCGTCCGTGGCTTCGATGCAAACAGTGTGAAGCCCCACATCCCCCGGCCCGGTCTTGCAATACCCGTCCCGGTAATACCCCGTCAGTGGCCGCAGGCAGCAGCACTCGAGCGGACCGCCAAGAACATTTGTTTGCGAAGCTGACATGGTGGAAAAATCCGAAACTCGAAATTCGAATTTCCGGCGGCTGCTAACCGCCCGCCGCTTCCTCACCCGCTCCGCCGCCCAAGTCCTCCCCGACCATATAGCGCGTAAACCGCCGGATCACGATATTCTCCCCCAGCTCCGCGATCTTGCTATTGATCAAATCGCGCACCGTCACATCTGGATTCTTGATGAACGTCTGATCCAGCAGACACACCGTCGAATAAAACTTCTCCAGTTTTCCTTCGACGATTTTCTCCGTCACATTCGCCGGCTTTCCCTTCACCTGGCCGCGGTAAATCTCCTTCTCCTTCTCGATCAGTTCCGCCGGCACCTGCTCGCGCGTCACATACTGCGGATGCGACGCCGCGATGTGCAGCGTGATGTCCTTCACGAACTCCCGGAAATTATCGTTCTTCGCCACGAAATCCGTCTCGCAGTTCACCTCCACCAGCACCCCCACCTTCCCCTGCAAATGAATGTACGCCGCGACGATCCCCTCTTTCGTGGCCCGCGTCGCCCGCTTCGCCGCGCTCGCAATGCCTTTCGTGCGCAGGATCGTCTCGGCCTTTTCAAGGTCGCCGCCGGATTCCGCAAGCGCGCGCTTGCAATCCATCATGCCGGCGTTGGTTTTTTCGCGGAGGGTCTTGACCAGTTGTGGGTTGACTTCGCTCATGGTGAGAAGGGATTTGGGGTTTGTACGGATTGAAGAAAATTTTCGTGTCCGCTCGGGCGGCAGCTCTGGCCCGCGGAGGATTTATTGGGCTGTTGGCCCCTGGCGGTAAAGCGCCGTTCTGCTCGATGCGGAGAGAGCGGAGCCTACGCGCTGATGCCGGCCATCTCCGCCTCTTCGCGGCGGGCCGGTTCGCCGGCTCCGGCGGCGATTGCCGTCACCAGCTTCTGGAGCAGGATTCGGATCGCGCGGATCGCGTCGTCGTTCCCGGCGATGGGGTAGCTCACCAAGCTCGGGTCGGCGTTCGTATCGACGACGGCAACGGTCGGTATCGCGAGCCGCACCGCCTCGGCCACCGCGATGGCTTCGCGGGTGGTATCGATGATGATGATCGCATCCGGCAGCTTCTGCATGTCGCGGATGCCTTCCAGGTTCCGGCGCAGCTTCTCGCCTTCACGGCGCAACGCCGCCAGTTCCTGTTTGCCCATCTTCGAGAAGTTCGGGTCCTTGTCGATTTCCTCGATGTATTTCAAGCGCCCGACACTCTTCCGGATGGTCTGCAAATTCGTCAGCGTCCCGCCCAGCCACCGCTGGTTCACGTAAAATTGCCCGCATGCCGTGGCCGCTTCCTTGATCGCCTCCTGCGCCTGCTTCTTGCAGCCGACGAAAAGGATTTTCCCGCCGCGCCGCGCGACGTCGGAGAGGAATTGCGTCGCGACGTCGATCTGGCGCACGGTCTCGCCGAGATTGATGATGTAGATGGCGTTCCGCTTCTCGAAAATGTAGGGCTTCATTTTCGGGTTCCACCGCTTGGTTTGGTGCCCAAAGTGGACTCCGGCCTCGAGAAGCTCGGTCATCAGTTCAGTTGACATAAAGTTTTGAAAAAGGGCGTATAAGCTGCCCCACGCCGCAAGGGATTGCAAGTGGGAAAAAGCCGGCCATGAATGCGCGAATTCAGGTCGATGTAGCCTCCCACCTCCGCGCCCAAACAAAACAAAGATCCGACAACCGGTTTAGATACCTCACAATCTCCGGGTTCAACGTCGGCTGCTGCTCCTTGAGCATCAGCACCCTCCTCTCCGCCCGCCGGCAAACCGTCCGCGCAAAATCAAACGCCGCTCCCGCCACCGATCCCCCGGGCATGACCCAATGGTTCAGCTTCAGCCCCTTTTCCCCCTCATGCACCAGCCCCGTCAGCCGCTCCGTCGCATCCGCCGCCAGCTTCTGCCCCTTGGCCTGCTCATAACGCGCCCGATCCTCATCGAGCAGCGCCAGCTCCCCCATGAGGAACACCAGTTCCTTCTGCACCCGTAGGATCTCCTCGTTCAACGCCCCCGCCCCCACCGCCACGCGCGCCAGCCCGAGCGCCGCGTTCAATTCATCCACCGCGCCGCACGCCTCGATGTGCGCGTCCGTCTTCGGCACCCGCCGGTTGAATAGCAGCCCGCTCGTGCCATCGTCGCCGGTCGTGGTCGAGATCGACATTGGGCGGGCACTCGGGCTGCCGGGCGCGGGGGGACCGCCCGGCATCCGAGGGGTTGCCTTATCCAGCCACGGGCTGCGGCTCGTCGAAGGCCACAGGGGCTCCGACGGGCTCGCCCAACTGGACGATGTTGATATTGCGATGGGTCATGAACCCGGTCCCCGCGGGGATCAGATGGCCCATGATGACGTTTTCCTTGAAGCCGCGCAGATGATCGATCTTCCCGAGCGTCGCCGCTTCGGTCAGGACCCGCGTCGTATCCTGGAACGATGCCGCCGAGATGAACGAATCCGTCTCGAGCGATGCCTTGGTGATGCCGAGCAGCACGGGGCTGGCCTCCGCCGGCTTGCCGCCCTTCTCGACCACAGACGCGTTCTCGCGCTCGAATTCCAGCTTGTCCACCTGGTCGCCCCACAGCAGCGACGTATCGCCGGGATCGGTGATCTTCACCTTCCGCAGCATCTGCCGCACGATGATCTCGATGTGTTTGTCGTTAATTTCGACGCCCTGCAGGCGATAGACTTCCTGCACTTCGCCCACCAGGTGCTCCTGCAATTCCTGCGGTCCGCAAACGTCCAGAATCTCGTGCGGCACCACGGGGCCGTCGGTGAGTTGTTGGCCTTTCTTCACTAAATCGCCCTTGAAGACGATTACATGCTTGTTCATCGGTACGAGATGTTCCTCCTCCGAGCCGGTCTCGACGTCCTTGACGATCACCTTGCGCTTGCCGCGCACGGTGCCGCCGATCTCGACAATGCCGTCGATGCGCGCGATCTCGCACGCATCCTTCGGACGGCGCGCCTCGAACAATTCCGCCACGCGCGGCAGACCGCCCGTGATGTCCTTGGTCTTCGCGATCTTTCGCGGCGTCTTCGCCAGCAGCGCGCCCGCCGCGATCTTCTTGCCTTGCTCGACGGAAATGTGCGCGCCGGCCGGGATTGAGTAGCTGGCAAGCACCTCGTGGTCCTTGTCGCCAATGATTATGATCTG
>JBEKOV010000123.1:0-9848 GCA_049521415.1 Chthoniobacteraceae bacterium | reverse complement strand
TGCACCGCTTCCCACGATTACGAAAAAAAATCTTTTCCCCTCGTCGCAAGGCCCATCACCGTCGGCGCCGATGCGTGGATCGGCGCGCGCGCCATCGTCCTTCCCGGCTGCGAGATCGGCGAAGGCTGCGTCATCGGCGCCGGCAGCGTCGTCACCCGCGGCACTCCCGCATGGAGCGTTTGCGCCGGCAATCCCTGCCGCGTCCTCCGCGAAAAATACACCCGCGTATGAAGGTCGGCGTCACCGTCATCGTCCCCGCGAAAAACGAAGCGCGCAATCTCGCCCGCTGCCTCGCCTCCGTCCAATGGGCCGATGAACTCTGCGTAGTCGATTCCCACAGCACAGACTCCACCGCCGATATCGCCGCCGCACATGGCGCCCGCGTCGTTCAATTCAACTACTCCGGCGGCTGGCCCAAGAAAAAAAACTGGGCCCTGGAAAATCTCACACTCCGCCATCCATGGGTCTTCTTCCTCGACGCCGACGAGACCCTCCCGCCCGAAGCCGAGCCCGAATTCCGCGACATCGTGGACAATCCAGCCGGCCCCGACGGCTACTGGATCAATCGCCGCTTCCTCTTCATGGGCCGCTGGATGCGCCACGCCTATTACCCGAATTGGAACCTCCGCCTCTTCCGCCGCGACAAGGGCCGCTTCGAAAAAATCAGCGACGCCGAGACCAATAGCGGCGACGTCGAGATTCACGAGCACGTCCTCATCCATGGCCCCACCGCCCGCCTCCGGTGCCAGATGGACCACTACGCATTCCCATCCGTCGAGGTCTTCGTCGAAAAACACAACCGCTACTCAAACTGGGAGGCCCGCGTTCAGCGCGACCTCCTCCGCAACGCTGCCGCCCCTGCCATCACCCATCCCAATGTCGCCCGCAGGCGCGGCCTCAGGCTCCTCTCCCTCCGCCTCCCATTCCGCCCATCCCTCCGCTTCCTCTACATCTATATATGGCAGCGCGGCTTCCTCGATGGCCGCGAGGGCTACTACTTCGCCCGCCTTCACGCCTTCTACGAATTCCTTTGCGTCGCCAAGGGCTGCGAACTCGCCGCCGCCGCCGAAAGGGGCCCCCGCTGATGCGCATCCTCGTCTGGGGCATCAACTATCATCCCGAGCAGGTCGGCATCGCCCCGTACAATCGCGCTCTCTGCGAGTACCTCGCCCGCGAGGGCCACGACGTCGAGGTCGTCACGACATTCCCCTATTATCCCATGTGGAAAAAATCGCCGCGCGACCGCGGTCGCCTCTTTCGCGGCGAGACCATCGGCGGCGTCCGCGTCAATCGCTGCTGGCACTTCGTTCCTCGCTCCCCCACCGGTCTCGGACGCATCCTCCATGAGGCCTCCTTCGTCTGCACCTCCACTCTCCGCGCCCTCTTCGCACCGCGCGCCGATGTCATCGTCGTCATCTCCCCCCCGCTTCTCATCGGCGCCGCCGCATGGCTCGTCGGCCGGCTCAAGGGCATCCCCCACGTCCTTCACATCCAGGATTTGCAACCCGACGCCGCCGTCGGCCTCGGCATGGTCCGGCGCAAATGGTTCATCCATATCCTCCGCGGTATCGAGCGCTTCAATTACCGCAAAGCCGCCCGCGTCTCCGTCATCAGCCAGGCCATGGTGCGCGCGCTCGGGGACCGCGGCTTCCAGCGCGTCGAGTATTTCCCGAATTGGGTCACCGGCAATGGCGCACACCTCCAGCCCGGCGCATTCCGCGCGGAGTGGGGCATCGGCCCCGACGAATTCCTCCTCCTCTACTCCGGCAATATCGGCGTCAAACAAGGCCTCGCCCGCATCGTCAGGGCCGCCGCCCGCGTCAAAGAAATCCGCCTCGTCATCTGCGGCGATGGCGCCGCCCGTCCCGAGATCGAGCGCATCGTCGCCTCCGGTGCCGCACCCAACGTCACCTTGATCCCCCTCCAGCCAGAGGAAAAATACCGCCTCATGATGGCCGATGCCGACGTCTGCGTCATCAGCCAGCGCGCCGGGAGCGCCGCCGCCTTCTTCCCCAGCAAACTCCTCAGTTGCGTCGCCTTCGGCAAGCCCGTCCTCGCCGTCGCCGACCGCGACAGCGAACTCGCCCGCGTCGTCCGCGAAGAAGACCTCGGCATCTGGGTCGCCCTCGAGGACCTCGATGCCGTCGCAAAAGTAATGCGCTCCCTCCCCTCAAACGTCGCGAAGCTCCGCCAATGCGCCCAAAACGGACGCCATTTCGCCGCCCGTTTCGAAGAAGAAAAAGTCCTCTCCACCTTCGAAACCCTCCTCGAGTCCCTCACCTCGCCCCATCCGCAGGAAACACCACTTCCCACACCGTCCTCAATAAAATCACAAAATCCAGCAGCGGCGACCAATTCTCCAGATAGATCATATCCGACTCCAGCCGGTGCGCCACATCCTCCACCCTCCGCGCCTCCCCGCGAAATCCCTGCACCTGCGCCAGCCCCGTGATTCCAGGCTTCACAAACGCCCGGATGTGAAAACTCGACATCACCTGCGCGAACTGCGCGTTGTGCTCCACCATGTGCGGTCGCGGCCCGATCACGCTCATATCCCCCCGCAGCACATTGATGAATTGCGGAAACTCATCGATCGAATATCGCCGCAGCCATCGCCCCGCCGGAAAGATCCTTTCACTCTCCTCTCCCGCCCCCGGTCTCATCGTCCGGAATTTCCAAATCATAAACTCCCGGTTCTGAATCCCCGCCCGCGCCTGCCGGAAAAACAACGGCCCCGGCGATTCCAGCCGCTGGCAAATCC
The DNA here is from genome assembly GCA_049521415.1 of Chthoniobacteraceae bacterium. GTDB lineage: Bacteria > Verrucomicrobiota > Verrucomicrobiia > Chthoniobacterales > Chthoniobacteraceae > DATAXI01. The sequence goes on along the minus strand of JBEKOV010000123.1, from coordinate 7,087 downwards.
ACACAATCACCATCAGCACCGGCAAAACCAACCCTACCACCAATAGCGACACCAGCACATCCATCCCCCGCTTCATCATCCTGTTCACCGGATTCTCCAGCGGCTCCTGGTGCAGCGAGAAAAAGTGCAGCCCGTCGTCCTCGAACAGCGAAATCGAATGCCCCAGCCTCTCCGCCAGATCACTCAATATCAGCAGCCGCGCCCCCGACCGCTGGATCGGTTCCACCAGCGCCGCCGAATCCTCCCGAAACTCGATCAACACCACCTGCGATACCCGGTGCGTCCCCATCACCCGCGGCAAATCCGCCGATCCCCCCAGCACCGGACATTGCGCCGGGCTGCAATGCGCGTGCGCCTCATCGCACAGCACCCCCACCGTCCGCAGCCCGAACCGCGCCTTCCGCTGCAACCACGGCGCCAGCCGCGTCACCCGCTGGCACGATCCCACCAGCAGCGTATTCTCCTGCCGCGGTTCGCGAAACGACAGCCACACCAGTGCCCCTGGCAGCGTGCAATCCGTCCACAGCAGCGCCAGGTACAGCGCCGGCACGAACGACATCAGAAAAAACCGCGAGATATGCCCGCTCTCCTTCGTAATGAAGAGATACAGCAGCAGGCACCCCACCGACCACGTCGTCTGCCGCAGCACAAACGGCAGCCGGTCCAGGAACGATCGCTCATACAGCGCCTCCCGCACACTCCCCGGGCGCGCCACCAGATTCCCCGCCAGCAATCCCACCACCAGCGTCAGGCAATAAGAATTGTACCGCGCGATATCCACCCCGCGATAAGCGCTTGAGAGATGCGACAGCGCCGTAAACCACCCCCAATACAATAAAATGACAGCCGCCGCCTGAAGCGCGACGAACAGCGCCTCAACCCCGCGGATGCGGTGCGAAATCATAGCGTGCAAAAACCCCGGGACACATCGTCCTCGATACTCCCCCGAGCCGCCGCGGACAATTTCCAAATCCATAAGTCCCATGCGTCCCATGCCTCTTCCCCCCTTTGCTCCCTTTGCCCCGCGACGGGGCCTTGAGCTCGTCGAAACGGTTTCCTTCTGTTCAAATCTTTCGAATTTTCCCCAATCCCCCCATACTCTCGCCCCTTGTCCCGCCAACCGGATGCTCATCTCTCGCGTGGCTTCCAGCTAAGGACCGCCGCCGCTTGCGCCCTCGCCTTATTGGCTCCGGCCCTTGGCGGCGGCACATCGCCATTGGCCATCGCCATCCTCCTGACCGGCATCGGCATCGTCACCATCGCCTTCCCCGCCGCCGCCTTGCGTCCCGCCTTCCTCATCGGCGCGTCCCTCATCCTCCTCATCACCCTCGATTGGGCCCTCCCCGCCAGCCTCTTCAATTTGCCATGGCGCGACCAGCTCATCGCCGCCGGCATTCCCGTCCAATCGTGCATCTCCCCGCAGCCATCGATCAGCCTCCACGCATGGCTGCTCCTCCTCGCCGGCCTCACCTGGGCCGGATGGTGTGCCGGCCAGCCCTGGACCATCCAAAGCCGAAACACCCTCTGCGAGGCCCTCGCCCTAGGCATCGCCGCGATCGCCCTCATCGCTCTCACATCTCCTCACGTCCCCGGCTGGCCCCCCGGCACCGGCCTCGGCCCATTCGCAAATCGCAACCAGACCGCCACCCTCTTCGCAATCGGCGCATTCCTCACCGTCGCCTGCGGCGTCGAGCGATTCCGCGCCCGCCGCGCCGCAAGGCAAACCGCCCCGCTCCTCATCTCCGCCCTCGTCTGGTTCTGCCTCCTCGCCGTCTGCACCATTGCCATCGCCAGGGATCGCTCCCGCTCCGGCCCTCTGCTCTTCGCCGGCATGACCCTCGCGTGGGCCCTCGCCTCCGCCCCTCAATGGAAGCACAAGCCCAAGACCCTCAAGACCCTCCTTATCACCCTCCTCATCGCCCTCTCCGTCACCCTGCTCATCGCAACCCTCTTCCTCCTCACCGGTCGCACCCTCATCGCCCGCCTCGCCACCATTGGCACATTGGATTTTCGTCTCAAAATCTTCAGCGACGCCCTTGAGATGATCCGCGCCTCCCCGTGGACTGGCGTCGGCCTTGGCAATTTCGACGCCATCTTCCCCCTCTTCCGCCACGCCTCCATCCTTCAAGAGCGCGTCCTTCATCCCGAGAGCGACTGGCTCTGGCTCGCCGCCGAGACCGGCCTCCCCGGCCTCCTCGCCATCGCCGCCCTCCTCGCATGGATCGCCGCCCAAGCTTGGCGCGCCCTCGCCAATTCCCAGGATCGTCCCAACCGTCCCATCCGTCTCACCGCCTGCATCGCCTGCGCCGGCTTCCTCATCCACAGCTTCTTCGATGTCCCCGCCCATCGCCTCGGCACAATCATCCCCGCCCTCCTCCTCCTCGGCCTCGCCATCAGCCCCGCTGCCGCCGCGCCGCGCCGCTCGCCATTCGTGTTGTTCGCGTTGCGCGCCTCCGGCCTCGCCCTCCTCGCCGTCGGCGCCTTTTCGCTGCACGCACTCCAGATGCCCCCGCCCTGGCCCCCCCTCGATTGGCGTCTCTACGCCACCCGCGCCCAATACGAAGGCTCCTTCGGCCAATACACCCAGGCCCTCGATGACTTCCACCGCGCCCGTTTCCTTGAGCCCGACTACGCCGGCCTCCCATTCCAGGAGGGCATCTTCTGGCTCCGCCTCATCCCCCGTTTCTCCATCGAGCCCTTTTCCCATGCCCTCCGCCTCGTCCCGCCGGATCGCCGCTCCGAGATGTACCAAAACATCCTCGCAAACGCCTTCCCCGCCCACCCCGCCTTGCACCCTGGCCTCTGGTCCCTCGCCGCAAACGATCCCTCAATGCAACTCATCTACTTCGGCTGGGCCACTCCCGCCGAGTTCAAGGCCCAGTGCGCCGCAATCCTCCACGCCGACCCCGCCCTCAGCCACTTTGGCGCCGATCAATTGCGCCGCCTTTTCCCCATCTGGATGAACAAAGGCGACCCCCGGCAAATGGCCGCCCTCCTCGCCCGTCACCCTCAATGGCTCGCCGCCGGATACCGCACCCTCGCTCAGTACGACGCCGCAAAATCCGACTTCGCTGACGCCACGGTCCTCATGTCCCAATATCTCCCCCCTCCGCCCATCCCGCCCGCCCTCGCCATCCCTCCCGCCGAAGCCGCCCGCCGCTTCGCCGCCGACCCCACCGACATCCCCGCCGGCATATCTCTATATAGTCAGGCCGCCAAAAACACCCAGGACACCCAAGCCCTCGACATCCTCCGCCAAATGACCGCAATTCCCAATTGCCCTCCTTACATCCACTACCTCGAAGCCAGATTATTCCAAAAAACCGGCGACCTCCAGGCCGCCTGGAATTCCTTCGCCCAATGCCCATCCCCGCAATGAGATTTCACACCTCACAGCCGAGTTTAATACGTTGAATTACTTACGAAATCCCCGAAATATTATTACCAAACCGCAAATTTTTGCATGACCGCGCATATTAAGGAAGCCCCTCCCACTGGGGGCTCCGGTGGGTAATTAAATTATTAAACAATTCAACCGTTCATCGAAGAAATCTCTTCTGCTGCCCTTGCTTCGCGGACGCGCATGTGGTACAAATCCGCAAATGAACGCCTCCGTTCGCAGTGTTCCCCTCCTCCCACTCCTCCTTGTATTAACCGTTGCCGGCGTTCTTGCTGTGCAACAACTCTCGGCCCAGACCACCGTCTCCACGAATCCCGTCGGATACAATCAGGTGGCCTGCACCGGTAGTTCCGATACCATCGTTTCGGTCCCATTCACCCAGCCCGCCAGTTACGTCGGCCTCATTGCTTCCGTCAGCGGCAGCACCGTCACCGTCAGCGGCACCGCCGGCTGGACCGCCAATCAATTCGTCTACTCCGGTTCCGGCTCCAGCACCTACTACGCGCAAATGGGCCCCGGCAGTTCCGGCACCGATCCGCTCGACGGCAGCTTCTACACCGTCGCGTCAAACGGCACCAACGCCCTCACCCTTGATCTGAACGGCGACAACATCAGTAGCGTCCCCGCCGGCAGCACCATCACCATTTATCCTTACTGGACATTGGGCACCGTCTTTCCCCCAAGCGAATCCGGAACCTACTTCGTCGCCTCGCAATCCCCTGGCAATAAAGGCACGGAGATTTTGATTCCGGCTTATTCAGGGACGGGCATCAACCTTGCCGCCCCCAGCACCTACTACTTTTATAATAACCAATGGTGCTTGGTTGGAGACTTGACCACAAATTCGCACAATAACGATATCCTGATTCCCGATGGATACATGGTTATTCGTAATCCGACATCTGTGGCCGGCACGACGCTCACGGCTATGGGTACAGTCCCAATGGGCAATTTCATGATTCCTCTTGCGACCGACACTAATACGGAGCAGGACAATTTCGTTTCGATCTGCCGCCCCATCGGGACGACTCTCAATCAATTGGGTCTCGGTGGAACCCCCGCCTTTACGTCGAGTCCATCTCCTGGACAGCACCAGGATGAGTTGCTTGTTACGAGTACGGGACAGACGGGCGTTAACATCGCGCCAAACATGACTTACTATTACCTCGCGAGCGTTTCCGGTACGGGATGGCGGCTGGTCGGAGATTTGTCCACCAACGATCATGGCAGCGATGTGGTTTCCCCGGGCAGCGGATTCATCGTTCGTAAGGTCTCCACTAACAATGGAGCTACTGCATTCTGGCAGAATCCCGCCAGCTATTGATTCGCGACGAATTCAAGTTTCCTTAACCTAGACCCCCGTGAAAAAAACCCTCCTCCTCATTGTTGCATCCGTTGCGTTATTTCCCGCGCTAAGTCGTGCCCAGACTGCGACAATTGACCTTGAAGTCGGCCAATTGCTGAATTCCGTTAGCTCGCCGATTCCCAACGGGGCGCTTGTCCAACTGCTCGCCGACACCTCCGGCACCTTCGGCGCTGCGCCCACACCGACCAGCTTCACGGGCGGCGACCCTGATGAAGTGCTGCTCTCCAGCTTTTCGCTGAATGACAGTACGCTGGAAGGCACACCGGGGACCTCGTATGATGCCCTTACCGTGGACCTCTCGGGCCCTGACAGTGCCTCGGCAGGGACCTTCCTCTTCCTTCGCTGGTATCCCACCCTCACCACCGGCTCTTCCGCTCCCGGTGTCGGGACTACCTACGGCCAGTTCACTTCCAGCCTGGACGAGTATCCCAGCGATACAGCGGCGATTTCTTGGAAGATGCCATCGGCTGGATCCACCGATGACCTGTATTTCCTCACCCAATCCGTCGACACTCAGGGAGACGGCACCGCCTCCAATCCCCCCGCCAACAGCGCCGGTATCGCCAACCTTGTCGTCGCCGTCGTCCCCGAGCCCTCCTCCTCCTTCCTCTTCGCCGCCGCTGGCCTCCTCGCCGTCGGCACGATGTTCCTCCTCCGCCACAGGCGCTCCGGGTGACGTTGCGCGGCGACCTTACGCCACGCGCACGATTATTTCCTGATTTGAAAAGCGGGACCGCGACACCGTCGCGCCTACCCGCTGTGGCTTTCTTATCGACTTTCGCGGCCCAATTTTCAGCACAGCCCGCCCCGCCAAAGCGGGGTGGCAATTTTTTCAATTAGCAATCACAGATTAGCAATTAGCAATTTCTCCCCGCTCGAACGCGCATTTGTATATTCCCTGCGGTTGCGCTTACTTGGTCCGCCCGCCCATGCCCCAGTTCCGCTACACCGCACGCCGTTCCGATGGCCAGCTCGCCCAGGGCACCGTCGAGGCCAATGACCGTGCCGGCGCCCTCGTAATGGTCGAGCAGCAGCGCTGCTTTCCCATCAAGATCGAACTCGTCGGCGCCCCCGCCGTCCCCGCGAAAAAATCCCCCTCCGGCCCCCCCTCCAGGTCCCCCGCCAAAGGCACAAGCGGCGCCCCCGCCGTCCCCGTCCAGTCCATCTCCCTCTCCTCCCAATTCCTCTTCACAGAGCAGCTTGGCCATCTCCTCTCCGCCGGCATGACCCTCGACGAAGCCCTCGGCATCCTCGTCCGCCGCTTGCGCCAGCCCACGCTCAGCGCCCTCTGCAAGTCCCTTCACCAGGCCCTCGTCGATGGCCAGAGCCTATCCCAGGCCATGCGCCAGTTCCCAAAAATCTTCACCCCCCTTTACGTAAACATGGTCTCCGCCGGCGAGGTCAGCGGCGCTCTCCCCACCATCATGAAGCGCCTCGTCCTTTACCTGGGCGACGTCAAGGCCCTCCGCGATCGCGTCCAGCAGGCCCTCCTCTACCCAGCCATCCTCCTCCTCGCCAGCGCCTCCCTCATCATCATCTTCATGACCGTCATGGTCCCGCAGTTGACCGGCTTCTTCTCAGAGACAGGCCAGACCCTCCCGCTTCCCACCCGCATCCTCCTCGCCGCCAATCACGCCATCGTCGATTACTGGTGGGCCGCCGTCCTCGGCCTCGGCCTCCTCTTCGGCCTCTTCAAGATGCTCACCCGCGACTCCGCCGGACGCCAGGCATGGGACCGCTTCCGCTGGCGCATCCCCGGTTACGGCCACATCATGCGCTACCGCTTCTACGCCCAATTCGCCCGCACCCTCGGCACCCTCGTCGATAACGGCGTCACCCTCCTGCGCGCCCTCGAGCTCCTCGAGAACATCTCCGGCAGCGAATGGGTTCGCATAAAAATGACAGAGGTCCAGCGCGCCGTCATCGATGGCACCTCCCTCTCCGTCGCCCTGCGAGCGCCCGGCATTTTCCCGGAGCTCATGCTCGACATGATGGCCGTCGGCGAGCAGACCGGCCACTTCGGCGACACCATGGGCATGATCGCCGACGTCTACGAGCGCGAGTTGGACAAGCAAGTCAAAATCACCTCCGAGCTCGTCCCCCCCGTCATCATGGTCGTCATCGCCATGATCGTAGGCCTCGTCGTCTTCGGCATCCTCGACGCCGTATTCAACATGACCACCGGCCTCCGCGCCAAAGTCTAAGCCGTAACGATGCAGTTGGAAAGACGGCGAGAACTGACCACAGAGAACGCAGAGAGCACAAAGAGACACCGCGACCATCATGGAAACGTGAAAACGGATTTCACCAAATGGTGATTG
>JBEKOV010000122.1:0-9919 GCA_049521415.1 Chthoniobacteraceae bacterium | reverse complement strand
TGGCGAGGCATTGCAACCAGATACGCAAAAAGAGCCTCTTCCTTCCTCTCACTCGTCCAAATCCGCTGCATTGTCCTATGGCTGGCTATCTCGTGACGACACTATCTAGGTCCTTTCTCCACAAGATACGGCCACAATCTCACATTGACTTTCAATTGTCCCCATCCTCAGCCCACCGACATCGATTACATCGTCGCGTCCACGCTCAATCATAAGTCCCATATCTCCCATCGGTCCTATAAGTCCCATCCCTCTGGACCTTTGCTCTCTTTGCCCCGCGACGGGCTCGGGGCCTTGAGCTTGTCGAAACGGCTTCCTTCTGTGCCCTTCCGTCCCATCTAACAAATCTTTCGAATTTCGAATTTTCCCTCCCCCTCGGCTACCATCTCGCACTCACCCCCCCATAAAACCCCCTCCCATTCCCCGGATTAAAATCATCGTCCCCCTCCACGCGCGCATCGCCCACCGGTTCCACCGTCGCCGCGTAGATCTTATTCGTAAGGTTCGTCGCTTCAAAGAACACATCATACCCCTTGCTGCTCTTGTATCCGATTTTGAATCCCAGGAGCGCATACGGATCGGCATAGAGCGTATTGGCCTCATCCACCGGGTATTTGATTACATTCCATTCGACACTCGGCCCGCAATAGAACCCGCAAGGATGCTCATACAGCAACTCAGCCTTGTAATAATCGACCGGCATCCCGGCAATCCGGTTATTGCCGTAGGAGGGATTATCGACGAAATGAAAATCGCTATAGGTATAAGTCTGCTCGAGCGTCAAACGGTCCTCAGCGTCGGAACTGGCGCCGCGCGCAAAGATACCGTGCGCCAGTTCGGCCTCCACCTCCGCCTCGATCCCCTGGTGCGAGGTGCGCGGCGCGTTCACAGTGCCCAGCACGATGCCGTGCCCGTCGGTCAAATCCAGCAACTCGTCCTGCACCCACGAGTGATAGAACGCAAGGTCCCACGAGACCGGCCCATACTTCCCGCGCGTCCCCGCCTCGATCGTATAGGCCCTCTGGGCGCTCAGCCTGTCGAAGAGCTGGTCCCCGTCGTCGGCCGTCGTGACCGAATCATCGAAGGACGGCGGCTGAAAACTGCGGCTGAAATTGACGTAACCCTGGGTGTCGCTGTTAAATTCATATAGCGCGCCGATTTTCGGGTTGAGGCTGCGGTATACCTCATCGTTCGTCTGATTCCCATCCGCGGACAGATTCAGCCGGTCAAAATAATTGCGCCCTATGTAAACGAGCTGCATGCCCGCAAGTACGGAGAACGCACGTGTGAAGTAATGTTGTTCTTCGCCGTAAAGAACGATGTTTGACGCGAATGTATCATCGGCGGAAATGATCGATCCCGCGTTCCCGTTCAGGTTCTCGTAACTCGTGTCTCTTTCCCCTTCGAACGTCGGCAGTATTCCAACGGTCACGCGATTTTGCTGCCCGAACAGATCCCCCGTGTAATCGAACGAGGCCTGCCCGCCAAAATCGTCCGAAGTAAATCGGACGATCCCAACCGGCGTGTCGTCGTCGAATTCCTGGCGTTGAAGTTGGTTTCGATGATTCCAATACCCGCCAAGCTGGAACTGCCAGTCGTCCCCCTTGACGACCAACTGGTCGGCGAGCCGAACGTATGCCCAATTGGTATCCCAATTCTGCGCGATGGACTCCGGCGTCGTCTGCGTCGGGTTCTGGTACATCTCCTCCTTGGTCAGCGAGGCCGGGTTGTTCTGATCCACGTTCCCCCAGAACACGTAGAAGCGATTCTCCGCGTTATCTCCCAGCCTCGTCCCAATGCTCAGGAATACCTTCTGGTCGCTTTCCTGGCTATGCTCGCGGAAGCCGTCCAGCGAATGATTCGAGAAGGAGGCGAACACGTCCCACGGCCCGCTGCTCCAGCCGGAGAGGAGGCCCTGCTCGAACAAATCGTAGCTCCCAAAGTTGCTCCACGCTTCCAGCAGCGGCGCATCGTGGCCGGTCATCGTCACGAGATTGACCGCTCCTCCCAGTTGGAACCCGCCATACCGCATCGCGTCGGCCCCGCGATAGACCTCCGCATATTTGACGTCCCGCAGGTCAAAATCCTGCAAGAACGCCTCGCCGTCCCCCTGGTTGATCGCCATCCCGTCCAGCAGCACTTCCAGGCCCGACACGGCATCGGCCTGGATGCCGCTACCCCGGTCCGAAATCTTCGTATCCTCGGACCCTTGGGAGGATTGGACGAATAGGCCCGGCTGATAATTGAGAAAATCATCGAGGTAGGCGCCCCGCCCCTCTTGGAACTCCTTCGACGTCACGACATTCGCGGCGCCGGGGATTTGGCTGAGCTGCTCTTTCGCCGTCTCTGCGCTCGGCGATACGAGCGAACTGGTCGTATCCGTCACCACCACCTCCGGCAGCGACACAGGCGCCGTGTTTTGGTCCTGCGCGTGCAGCTCCGTTGCAATCGCCAATGACAGCATGCAGGCCAGCGCGGCCCGCGGGGGATTTGTCATGCTTCTTTTATTTGCCAAAACCCCGTTCCTTTGCTAGATACATTTCTCGAAATGGATCGCCCTATGAACACGACCAGCCGCACCACCACCCGCAAATCCTGGAAAAAGCCCTCCCTCAAGCAAATCCCCATCTTTTTCGAATGCACCTGCTACGCGGGCGCCGTTTGATCGGGTTGCGGTAGGTTTTGACCGGAGGCCGCCATTTTCATTCGTCTGCTGGGTACTGCGGCCGGCGGCGGTTTGCCTCAGTGGAATTGTGGTTGCCGCAGTTGTAGCGCGGCGCGGTCCGGCCTCTTGCCCGCCAGGACTCAGTCCGGCGTTGCCATCAGCCCGGATGGGGACCATTGGTTCCTCATCAACGCTTCGCCCGATCTCGGCGCACAGATGAACGCCTTCCCACCTCTTCATCCAAACGCTGCGAAAAATCCCCGCCAGAGCAAAATCGCCGGCGTCCTCCTCACCAATGCCGATCTCGATCACGTCCTCGGCCTCCTTCTTCTCCGCGAGGGACCGCCCCTCGCCATCCACGCCACCGCCGCCGTCCGCGAAAGCCTGGCCGCCGCCGGCATCGAAAATATCCTCGCCGCATTCTGCGGCCTCTCCTGGCTCGAACCCTCCGCCGACCCCGTCGAAATCGAAGACCCCGCCGGCGCACCCACCGGCCTCTTCGCCCGTGCCATATTTCTCCCCGGCGCGCCCCCTCCTTACGCAAAGACCACCTCCCACCCCTCCGGCCACAGCATCGCCTGGCAGATTCATGATCGCCGCACCGGCGCCCGCCTCCTCGCCGCCCCCGATGTCGCCGCCATCGATCCGCCGCTCGCCGCCGCCATCGCCGACTCCGACCTCATCCTCTTCGACGGCACATTCTGGTCCGGCGACGAATTACTACACGTCCGCCCGGGCGCCCGCACCGCCGAAGAAATGGGCCACATACCCATCCAGGCCAGCCTCGATACCCTCCGCGCCTCCCCCGCCGGGCGCAAAGTCTACTTCCACATCAATAACACCAATCCCATCCTCGCTCCGGGCCCCGAGCGCGCCGCCGTCGAGCAAGCCGGTATCATGATAGGTTACGATGGTCTTGAGTTCGACTTATGAACCAATCCGCCCCCTGGGACTTATCAACCTTCGAAGACCGCCTCCGCGAGGTTGGTCAGCGCGCCTATCACGACAAGCATCCCTTCCATCTCCTCATGAACGACGGCGCGCTCCCGCGCGAAGCCGTGACCGGCTGGGTCATCAATCGCTTTTACTATCAGCGTTCCATCCCCCAAAAAGACGCCGCCATCCTTTCCAATCTTCCACTCCGCGAAGTCCGCCGCGTCTGGCTGCACCGCATCACCGATCACGACGGTCTCCCCGGCGAGGAAGGCGGCATCGAGGCATGGCTCCGTCTCGGCGAGGCATGCGGCGCTTCCCGCGAAGACATGCTCCAGGGCCGCGATGTCGAGCCCGGCGTCCGCTCCTCCGTCGATGCCTATGTCGCTTTCGCCCGCACCCAGCCTTGGCCCGTCGCCGTCGCCTCCTCATTGACGGAGATGTTCGTCCCAGACCTCATGGCAAAACGCCTCGACGCTTTCCAGCGCCATTATAAGTGGATCGATCCCGCCGGCCTCGATTACTTCCGCCGCCGCCTCGTCCAGGCCCCGCGCGATTCCAGCGAGGCCCTCGAACTTACTCTCAAGTACTGCGATACCCTCGACCTTCAGAAAGCCGCCGTCGGCGCCCTCATCTTCAAGTGTAACTTACTCTGGGCCCTCCTTGACGCCATCGATCGCCACTACCGCCCGCGCGAATCCCCATGAATCCCGAAGCTCGCCCCTCCCTCGCTCCCCACGTCTATCTCCAGGCGGACGTCCTCACCGGCGAGCCCATCCTCATCTTCCCCGAGGAAATGCTCGCCCTCAACGAGCAGGCCGAGGCCATCCTCTCCCGCTGCGACGGCACAAAATCGATAAGTCAAATCATCGACGCCCTTGTCGCCGAGTACGAAGCCCCTCCCGAAGAAATAAGCGCCTCCGTCTTCGAGGAACTCGACGATCTCCATCGCCGCGGCCTCATCGTCACCGACGCCCCCGCCCGCGCTCCATACCGCCATTCCCAGCGCGCCGGCTCCACCCTCTCGCCCCGCCCGGGCCATCGCCCCCTCGTCCTCCTCGCCGAGTTGACTTACCGCTGCCCCCTCCATTGCCCTTATTGCTCCAATCCCGTCCGCTACCCCGAGGGCGAACTTTCCACGGACGAATGGGGCCGCGTATTTCGCGAGGCCGCCCAGTTGGGCGTATTCCACGTCGCCCTCTCGGGCGGCGAGCCCCTCATGCGCTCCGATCTCGTCCGCCTCACCGCCCAGGCCGCCGGCGCCGGCCTCTATCCTAACTTGATCACCAGCGCCGCCGGTCTCGATGAACGCAAAGTAAGCGACCTCCGCCGCTCCGGCCTCGAATCCGTCCAGCTAAGTTACCAATCCGACGAATCCGAACTCGCCGACAAAATCGCCGGCGCAAAAGTCCACGAGTCAAAACTCCGCGCCGCCCGCATGATTCGCGACGGCGGCCTCGCACTGAGTCTCAACGTCGTCCTCCACCGCGCCAATATCGACCGCCTCGACCGCATCATCGCCCTTGCCGAATCCATGGGCGCCCGGCGCATCGAGCTTGCCAACGTCCAATACTACGGCTGGGGCTTCCTCAATCGCGCCGCCCTCCTTCCCACCCGCGAGCAAGCCGCCGCCGCCATCAAAATCGCCCAATCCGAAAAGCGCCGCCTCGCCGGTCGCATGGACATCTACTACGTCCTTCCCGACATGTACGAGACCCGCCCGAAGCCCTGCATGCAAGGCTGGGGCCGCCGTTATCTCACCGTCAATCCCGCCGGCGACGTCCTCCCGTGTCCCACCGCATCCGGCATTCCCGGCCTCCGTTTCGACAACGTCCGCCAGCATCCCCTCGATTGGATTTGGCATGATTCCGAAAGCTTCAACCGCTTCCGCGGCACCGAGTGGATGCCCTTGCCCTGCCGCGAATGCCCCCAGCGTGAGATCGATTTCGGCGGCTGCCGCTGCCAGGCCGCGCTCCTCACCGGCGACCCCGCCCTCACCGACCCCGTCTGCGAATTCTCCCCAAACCGCAATATAATCGACCGCCTCCTCGCCGAATCCGAATCCTCCGCCCCCGTCGAATGGACCAGGCGCACCAACCCCTCATCCCCCTTGATCATCGGCCGTCCTTAGCGGAAATATCCGCGAAAAAATCGGAATCGGTATACCGTTCAAAGCCAAAATCGGCGCTGATAATAACTCTCCGGCTACCCCTCGATCTTCGGAACCGCCGGAGCGCGAAGACGGTGCGATTCCGGGAACCCGCTCCCCATCAGCGGACGGCAATAGCTGCTGAACTCCTCCGTCACCCCGTTCCCCTCCTCATTGATGAAATTGTCAGGCATCACCCGCGTCTTCCCCGCCACCTCCTTCAACTCCACCATCCCATAGCTCACACTATAGTTCAGCACAGGCCGCCGGATCACCATCGACCCGTTGACGTTATCCCACATCGCGTACTGCACCGCGATCTCCCCCAGCTCCCGCGCCTCATGCGCATCCCGGTCCGAGACCACTCCCATGAATGACCGCTGCAAGTAGCCGAACGTATCCGCCCGCACCCGCTTGATCTTCAGATTGTCGCGCACCAGATCCGCCAGCAAATCCCCCAGCACTCCGGTGCCCGAGAGCTGCACGTTCCCATGCGCATCATGCTCAGTTCTATGCCGTAGCGATAGGATGACCGGCTTCCCCGACGCATCCTGGATTCCTTCGGAGACGGCAATCACGCACCGCCCCGATTCGCGGTAAACGCGCTCCACGTCCGCGAGGAACTTCTCGTTCGAGAACCCCCTCTCCGGCAGGTAAATCAAATGCGGCCCCTCCTCAAAATACTTCCGCGCCAGCGCCGCCGCCGCCGTCAGGAAACCCGCGTGCCGGCCCATCACCACGCCCACCAGCACGCCCGGCAGCGCGCGGTTGTCCAGGTTCAATCCCATGAACGCCTGCGCCACGAATCGCGCCGCCGAGCCGTAGCCCGGGCAATGATCATTCACCGCCAGGTCGTTATCGACCGTCTTCGGGATGTGGATCGCGCGAAACTCGTACCCGATGGATTCCGCCTGCTCGTTGATGATGCGCACCGTGTCCGCAGAGTCGTTTCCCCCTACATAAAAAAAATATCGAATGTCGTGTTTCTGCATCACCTTGAACATCCGCGCGCAATATTCCCCATCCGGCTTGTCCCGCGTCGACAGCAGCGCCGAGGAAGGCGTATCCGCCACGCGCTCAAGGTTATGCGTCGTCTCTCGTGTCAGATCGAGGAAGTCCTCGTTCACGATGCCCCGCACCCCGTGGATTGCGCCGTAGACCGCCTTCACCTGGGTGAATTTGCGGGCCTCGAGGGTAACTCCAACGATGCTTTGGTTGATGACAGCGGTGGGGCCGCCGCCTTGCGCGACTAATACTTTTCCTTCCAAACGACTCATAAGGGGCGGGTAGATTGAACGAGTTTTCCGAAATCGGCAACCGCTGGTTTGCGGAGATTTACGCCAGGGCAGGATGCCCGTCCACATCGCGCCGATCCGGACTGGAGGGACAAACTACCGCCGCTTCAGTCCTTTTTGATCCCCAGCAGCGCCACGTGGCCGGCTGTCTTGTAAGGATCGATTTCTCCGTCCTTCGTATTGAGGAGATGAATGCTCCGGCACTGCGCCTTGATCTGCTTGTAGTTGTTGAAGACGGAATAGGAGTAGGCCAGGCCGTCTCCCTCGGACATCTTGTAGCCTTTTCCCTTTGTGGCGATGAGATCGGCGGCCTTCCATAAGCCCAGGCCGTTCAATACTTGTTTGAGCAGGCGTGAGGTGGCCGATCCCTGGCCGAAGTTATTGGAGTCTGAAATGAAGATCGCCTTCTTCGCCACGCGCAGCATCTCAGCCACCGCCAATTTCGGTTTTCGCAAATGGTGCAGGACGGCGAATTCGCAAACCAAATCGAAATCCCCCGTCTCGAAGGGCAGCCTCGTCGCGTCGCCGTCGATCAACTCCTCCTTTGACAAGCCTTGCGAATGACCGATGTCCCGCAACTCCTTCACCGGCTCGATGCCGACAACGCGCACCTTTGGACAGCGGCGCTTGAGATACTGGATGGCCCTGCCGGTGCCGGAGCCGACGTCGAGGACCGACTTCACCTCCAGGTAATCGAGCACGCCGGCCAGGAACGAGAGCGCGAAGGAATGCTCATCCTTCTCGCCGACATGCATCGCCTCATACTGGACCGCGGTCTCCGCATAATATTGGCGCTGCCTCTCAATTTCGTCCGCTGTGTCTGGCATGATCGATGGCGCGAACTATACCACCGGAGCCGCGGGAGGCAATGACCGGCGCCGCATTCCCTACGGCACGTAAAGCGCAGCGCTCGCCCAATCGGTCGATGTGTCGTCAACCGACCGCTGGGCCGAGAACGGAATGAAGTAATAGCCGGCTGCGGCATGGCTCCCCGTGGTAATCTTCACATTGATCGCCTTCAGCGCGCCGGAGGCCAGGGTGATTGGATATCCGGTGCCGGAGAGTGTGGCGGGGGTTATCTTCGTCTTTCCATCGTAGCCGACGACGCTGAAGCCGGAAGGAATGGAGCCGGATTCGAACAAGAATGTATCCGTCGACGGCCCGTCATTTTGGACGAGGAATGTTGTCGTGTGCGTTGAGCCTTTTGCGACGCCGGTATAGAAGGGGGGGATAGTTCCGTCCGGTGTGGTGAAATAAACTTGGCATCCCAGAATCACGTGCGGACCTGACAGGAACATAATATCCGGCTGCGCAGTGGTGCCCGTGGCGGCTACGGGCGAGACGCTGACGGTGCCGCTCGTTGCGACAAATGAGCCGGTAATCGTGTGTCTCTTTGTGCCTACATAGAACCCATAGCTCTGGTGAGTTATGGAGCCCGTAAATATTCCATGCTTGCTTATCTTCAGAGAGAAATCGCCCGCCGCCCTGACGGTCTGATAAGACGTGGACGTAATCATGGGATAATAATACTGCGACGCCGCACCGGTCGCGAGGGTTGCCGGAAAAGTTCCGCTCAGGTTCGCCAGCGTCGCGCCGAGCACGTTGGTGGCGGTGAAGCTGCCGAATGAGCCCGTGAGCGCGGCCCGGAGGTTAATCGGGCCCGAGCCGAGATAATTTGCAAATTCGCCCGAGGCTGTCCCGCTCAGGTCCATGGTGACGCTGTAAATCTGCGCCGGAGGCACGGGCGTGGTCCCGGTGATTCTGAGGGTGCCGCCGTTTTTCAGGACGACTCCGGTGGCGTCGAAATCGACGGCTCGGGCGAGCATCGGGAGGAGCAGGGTGATGAGGAGCAAAGTCAATTGCGCCCCCGGGAGAAGAAACGAGCCCGTGCGTGAATTCATGACCGGCATTGTGTACTATATGCGCAAATTGGCAAGGACAAAGTGTTTTCATCATTCACTCTCAAGTCGCAATTCCGTACGATTGGGATTTCCCCATGGAGACCACCGTCACCGCGCCCGAGGCTGCCCGCCACTTTTGGGATACGTTGCTGCGCAGTTCCCCCCCCCGAATCGGCTCGACGGCAGCAATCACGCATGGAGTTCACAGGATTGCTCTGATCAAAGCAGAATGCCAATTCTGTTGCGTATTTTCAAAATGGCTGCATCATTCACTTGCTGGATTTGATATTTAGCCAGTTTGTAGCGCGGTAAATTGTCAAGTGGGCTTGCCCAGTGGTGATTTGAAACCCGATTCCCGGGAACGGCTTTGCAGCTCGTCTATTGATTCTCCACCCCTATTACCACGATATTATGGCTATAAATGACACGATTGAAACCGAAGGTAAAATCAAAGCGGTCCTCGCGGGCACGATGTTTCGCGTTGAACTGGCCAACGAACACCAGGTGCTGGCTCATATCTCCGGTAAAATGCGCAAGCGTTTTATCCGGCTCACGCTGGGTGACCGGGTGAAAATCGAAATGTCGCCATACGACCTGAACAAGGCTCGGATCGTTTATCGATTGGCCTGAAAGCTCCCGGCGGCCCGCGGCCTCAATATTGGCCGCGTCCCTTGCCGCCGCCGCCGAAATCCCGTCTTGGACCACCCGATGGACGATCTTCCTTGGGTCGTGCTTCATTGACGGTCAACGCCCGTCCATCAATGCTTTTGCCATTCAATTGACTGATGGCCTTCTTCGCATCCTCGGCGTTTGTCATCGTGACGAAGCCAAATCCTTTGGATTTGCCCGTCATTTTATCCTGGATCAGAATTACTTCCTGGACGGCACCGGCCGTTGCAAAGAGATCCTGCAATTCGTTTTCTGTGGTGTTGAAGGAGAGATTTCCCACGTAGAGTTTATTTGACATGAGATTCCT
>JBEKOV010000121.1:0-10062 GCA_049521415.1 Chthoniobacteraceae bacterium | reverse complement strand
AATGGCCGCCATGGGCATTTACCATGATGGCTTGCGTTGAAAAGATGGGCTTCCCGTCCAATGCCCAAAAGCCGCTGACCTCGACGCGCACGGACGACGTTCCTTTTGACAGGACGCGCGAGTCGATGCGGACAATGGCGCCTTCACCGGGGCCATGGATGAAGTCGAACTTCTCAAATACCTTTGTGACGAAGGTACATCCCGGATAAGTCAGCGACGCGGCGATGAATGCCAGTTCATCGGCCCATGCCATCATCCTGCCGCCGAAGAGTGTGCCGGCGTGATTGAGGTCCTGGTGCCGGACGAGAAAGTAATTTGAGAAGACTTGAGGCTCGGCGGGCATGGGTGATTTTGGAGTTATCGAGTGAGGCGCCTCATATAGGATGGATGTCGCGCGACTGTCGAGGCCCTGGTTACTCCGGAGCAGAGTCTTCGCGGAGGATCGATTGCCGGCGCCGCCGGAGCGTGACGCGGTTCATTTGCAATTCACGCGCGAGGATGGTCGGCTTGCCGTCGTAGCGGGCGAGGAGATGACGCAGGGTCATGGCTTCGAGTTCGTCGTGAATCTGGCGGTAAGTCGCGCTGGCGCCGACTTTTTCCTCGAGCCACTCGGCGAGCGCGGAGTCGAGACGGTGCGCGGCGGAGGGCGGTGGCGAGGCGGGCTCGCGCAATTCGCGCGGGAGATGGTGAGGCAGGATGACGGAGCCGGTCGCGACCGCGGCGGCGTGCTCGACGGCGTTGCGCAGCTCGCGGACATTGCCCGGCCAATGGTGGCGCTGGAAAACTTCGAGCACAGCGGGGGAGAGGCGCAGCGAGCGCTCGGGCGCAATCGCGCCGAGCAGAAAGGCGGCGAGGGCGGGCAGATCGCTCTTGCGCTCGGAGAGCGGAGGAAGCGCGATCTCAAGGACGTGCAGCCGGTAGTAGAGATCCTCGCGGAAGCGTCCGGCGCGCACTTCGCCGCGGAGCGACTTGCTGGTCGCGGTGACGAGGCGGAGATTGACTTTCAAATCCTCGCGCCCGCCGACGCGGGTGAAGGTCTTTTCCTCGACGACGCGCAGGAGCCGCGCCTGGACGGCCGGCGAAATGTCGCCGATCTCATCAAGGAAGAGCGTGCCGCCCTCGGCGCGCTCGACGTGGCCGGGCCGGGCGAGTGTCGCGCCGGTGAAGGCTCCTTTCTCGTGGCCGAATAGTTCCGCCTCGAGCAACGGCTCGGGCAGCGAGGCGCAATGGAGCGTGATGAATGGGCCGGCGCGGCGCGCGGAATTCGCATGGATGACGCGGGCGGTGTGAGTCTTGCCGGTGCCGGTGGGGCCGGTGATGAGCACGGGCGCCTGGCTGGAGCAGGCGTGAGCGATCTCGACAAAGCAGCGCTGCATGGCGGGCGCCGCTCCGACCATGAGGGAAATCGGTTCGGTGGCGGCGGTGGGCGGGGCGGCCGCGGCGGCGAGAACCTCGGCGAATGTGCGCTCGACCTCGGGCAGATCGAGCGGCTTTACGAGGTAAGCGGCGGCGCCGAGTTGCTTGGCGGCCATGGCGTTTTCGAGATTGCCGTGGGCGGTGATGATGACGACCGGGAGCGTCGGGTGCAGCGCGCGCAGGCGCTCGAGGACCACGAGGCCGCTCATGTCCGGCAGGCCGATATCGAGCACGGCCATGGCAAAGGGACGCGCCGCCGCTTCCTCGAGGCCGCGCGCGCCGGTTGCGCAGAGGACCGATGCGCGTCCCATGCGGCGGGCGACAGCGGCAAGGGCGGAAGCGAGGGCGTGTTCGTCTTCGATGATGAGGAGCATGGGGAATCGCTAAATGATGGATGGCAGGTGGAATGTGACGAGCGCGCCGCCCGCGGGAGCGTTGGCGACATCGAGGCTGCCGCCGTGGGCTTCGAGGATTTCGGCGGTGACGCTGAGGCCGATGCCCATGCCGCCCTCTTTCTCGGAGAAGAAAAGTTCCCGATGGCGGCGGAGCGCCTCGGGGGAGAAACCGGGGCCGGTGTCGTGGAAGGCGAGGGCGGCTGAGGAGGATTCTTGTGTTTCGGTGATTTCGAGGCTGCCGCCGTGAGGCATGGCCTGGATGGCGTTGAGGATTGTGTTTGCAATGGCCTGGGAGAGGCGGCGGGCGTCGCCCATCACAGCGAGATCAGGTGCGATATTCGTTTTCAATGTGACGCCGGCGTATGCCGCGGCTGCGGATTGGGCCCGCACGGTTTGGGCGACAATCCGGGCGAGATTTATCGCGGACATCGAGGGAGGCTCGGGACGCGTGAGGAACATCCACTGATTGACCAGGCTCTCGATGCGGCCCGTTTCGTCGAGCAGCGTCGGGACGAAGTCCGCGGCGGCGGCGGGAAGGTCCGCGGGCGGGGCCGATTGCAGCAGTTGGGCGTGCATGCGGATCGCGGAGAGCGGATTGTGGATTTCGTGGGCGAGGCTGGTGGCCATGCGACCGAGCAGGGCCATGCGCTCCGCCTGGCGGCGCTTTTCCCGCTCCGCAACGATCTGGTCGCGCGCGGCCAGGTAAGCGCGGGCGAGGTCGCCGAGTTCATCGCGGCGTTCCGTGCCGGGCAGTGTTCCCGCCGGGTCGGACTCGATGTGTGGCAGGCGGCGGGCGAGGAGGCGGATCGGCTGGACTACGCCGCGCGCGATGGACCACGCGAGGGCAACCGAGAGCAGCCAGAATACGCCGAGTACCACCAGCGTCTCCGGCCGCCACAGGAAGAGGTAGGCCGATTCCGTAGGCCGCACCAGAATGAGGTCCAGCCCGGGCTGGATGGTCATCGCCACGCCCTCGAAGTTGCGATCCAGCGCGACGACACCCTGAGCCGGGTCCAGGGGCGCAAGCTCGGATGCGAGGCCGTGGGGATCCGGGACGATGGTCGAAGTGCTGCGCAGATAAGCCTGCACATTCAGCATCCGGGCCAGGTAACCCATCATTTGCTCCGTGGCGGGGACATGGGCATCGTGGAGGAAATGGGCATTGGTCCGCGCGAGCGCGGTGAAAACAGCCTGCGATTCACGCCGCGCGGCGGCCTGCATCCAGAGGACAAGGACAATCGAGCCCGTGACCACAAAGAGGAAGAAAGGCCAGGCGATCGAGAGCCAGAGGCGGCTGGGGCGCGCATTGGGCATGGGGATGGAAGAATAACTTCTGTTCCTGGCAGGGCAAGTGGGATAAAATATATCCCGGAAAGTGTGAGCAGGATGAAATCGAGCTCCTGCGCCCGTCGAATCCCACAGCCAGCCAGTTTGGGGCGTGATGTTCCTCTTTCCCCGGGAAAATCACTTGACCGGGTCCTCCCGAGGGACCACTTTATCCGCCCTTTGCAGGAGGAACACCTATGTCCAGAGTTTGCGCCATCACCCAAGCCAAGCCCGTCAAGGGCCACGTCATCCATCGCCGCGGCATGGCCAAGAAGAAGGGCGGCGTGGGCCGCCATGTTACGGCCAATACGCCTCGCATGTTCATTCCCAATCTGAAGACCCGCCGCATCTGGGTCCCGGAATTGAAGCGCTTCGTCACCGTAAAGCTCTCGGCACGGGCAATTAAAACCGTGACGAAAAACGGTGCATATGCCACTCTGAAGAAGGCTGGCGTCATCTGAGGCGACCCGGGGACCGGGGAACCGCGCGGCTGCCAGCCTCGTCAACCTCACAACCTACGCACGCGCCATGGCATACACTGTCACCAGCACGAAGTCCGGCAAGACCTATCATCTCCACGAGCGCAGGCAAAAACTGAAGGGCGGCCAGGAGGTCACCCTTTACTACTTCGCCGGCGTGGCTGGCGAAGGCGCCATCGAGAAAATCCCGGACGGCTACGAGCTCTGGGAAAACCCGAAGACGGGCCTGCCCCTCCTGAAAAAGAAGGGCTGAAACCGGGCCAATTTCGAACAATACTTCAGGCGATCCGGTCGAATGATCACCGGATCGCCTTTTTTTCATGCAAGACAACGTCAAACCGATACCCGCATCCATCCTGACCGGCTTCCTCGGCGCGGGGAAGACCACGCTGCTCAATTACATCCTCAAGGAGCAGAGCACTTACAAATTCGGCATCATCGTCAATGAGGTGGGCGAGATTGGCATCGACGGCCAACTGGTCGAAAACGCCTCCGACGAGATGATCCAGCTCAATAACGGCTGCGTCTGCTGCACCGTGCGCAAGGACCTGGTCAAGGGCGTGCAGCGCCTGCTGGAGCGCGGCGGATTCGATTACCTGCTGGTCGAGACCACCGGCATCGCCGATCCCGGCCCCGTGGCGCAAACGTTCCTCAATATTCCGCAGCTCACGAAGTATGTCCGGCTCGACTCGATCATCACGGTCGTCGATGCGGAGCAGATCGGGAAGCAGATGAAGGAGACCGAGACCGCGCGCGAGCAGGTCGCGATGGCGGATTTCATCCTGCTTAACAAGATCGATCTCGTCTCGGGGCCGGAGCTGGCGGCTGTCGAGGAGACAATCCGGGACCTCAATCCGCAGGCGGAGCTATTCCGCACGGACCACTCTCACGTCAATCTCGGCCAATTGCTGGACATGAACGCGTTTGACGTGGACCGGAAGCTGGCGGTCGACCCAAAATTCCTCGACGAGCTGGAGCACAGGCACCACAGCGACATTACGTCGATGGCCTTTCGATTCGACCGACCGTTTGTCATCGAGAAGTTTGAGCGCTTCGTACAGGACCTCTCGGCGAAGGAGAAGGTGTATCGCTCGAAGGGGATCATCTCGGTTGCCGGCAATCCGCGCCGCGCGGTTTTCCATGGCGTGAACAACCGCTTCACCATTTTCTGGGATCGGCTTTGGGAGAAGGCGGAGAGCCGCCAGAGCCAGCTCGTCTTCATCGGCAAGGGCCTGCGCCGCGAGCAGGTCGAGCAATCGCTGGCCGCCTGCCTGGGCTGATTTTACGGCTTGAAAAGCGGCGCGAACCGGTCGCGATGTCCCCAGATCAGGAACGCCTCGAGGCAGAAGACGATAATGCCGAGTTGAATCCCGGTCGGCTCGAAAAAAATGTGGTAGCACAGGATGTTGAAGATCACGGGGCCCAATAGCGTCAGCCCCAGCGCAACGAATTTTCCGCTGAGCAGCAGCAGCCCGCTCACGATTTGCACGACCGCGACCGCGTAGAAGTAGCCGCTCTGGAACATCGCGCCAATGAACGCCCCGGCCGGCCCTTTCGGCATTGGTCCCATCTTCATGAATTGGAAAAAGGCATTGAGACCGAAGACTACAAAAGCGAGCCCGAGCAACAGGCGCGCGATAATGAGGAGGATTTTCATGATCCGAGTTTACCCCTCGATTCGTCCCGGCGCCAGAATTGCGTCTTTCATGCCGTGGAGCAGTTTCTTGTCGGCGGGGCAGATGGTGGCGAGCGTGCCACGGAGCTGGGCCTTGCCGTCGATGATGAAATAGTACGGGCAGAGCCGCACGCGGCCTTGCATCGTGCGCATCTGACCGTCGCGGTCGCGGTAGGGATGATCGAGGAGGCGGCCCTTGTGGAACTTTTGCAAGATGTGCGGATGCGTGCCGAACTCCTCGATGGCCCGCCCGATCGCCGCCGCCCATTCGCCTTGCGGCAGGTCGGTGCCCAATTCCACGCCGCGGCTGCCCCAGGCCGTCTCGGAGAAGCCGCTGATCTTCAGGATCAGCTCGCGCTGTTTCTGGCTGAAATGTTTCAGCTCCTCCCAGTCGTGGATCTCCAGCGCGGGGATCACCGCGTGATGCGGCAGCGGCGCAGGGTCGAGCAGCCATGTGTAGGGAATCACTTCCTGCAATTTCAGGAAGTGGCGCTCCGTCAATTCCCGCCGCCAGAACTCGCGCAGCGGGCGCAGCCAGAAGAGCGCGAACCACATTTTTTCCTCGAGATACGCCTTGTACGGCGGTGTGACGCGCGCTGCGCCCTCGCGGGCTTTCTGCATCAGCTCCGCAGAGCCGGGGATATTCGGCAAATCGAACAACTCGAAAAATCGGTACACGCTCCGCGGCGCTTCCACCGTCCCGGTGATTCCGCTCGCGGCGTCCCGCACGATGTAATCCGGACCGGCCTGCCGGGCGATCCATTCCATTTCCGACCGGTATGTCGCCGCCTCCTCGGAGACCAGGATGTCAGCGCCGCCGGGCAGAATTGCGCGAAACCCCTCGATCATTCCCGCCGCGCCGCCGATCACGTCCTCGCCCAGCGCGGCGTAAGTCTGATTAAGCCACGCCGTCAGCCCGATGCCGCCGGGCACATTATCCAGTTCCGCGATCGTATAGCCGTTCTCCGTGAGGACCAGATCGGGGCGGAGCACGCGTGGCAAGTCGTCGCGAAACTCGTGCGCCCGCGCCATTTCGCGCAATTCCGCCGGCTTTCCGCGGTCCAGGTAATCGGCGATCCACGCCGGCTGTTTGCCGCGGACGCTCTGCTGGTAGAGCAAATTGCACGCGCGGACGAAGAGCCAGAGGCGATAGCCGAGGCGGTCGAGTTCATCCACGAACTTCCTCGGCAGCGGGAGCGCCGTCGGCGAGATGAGCCAATCCTTCTCCGCGAAGAGCCCTTCCTGCGGAAAGGCCCGCTCCACCGCGGATACTCGTTCCAATTCGGTCAACACGGGGTCACTCTATCAGATCAGCGCCTTGAGCGCGCGTCTCACCAGTTCCTCGGCGGTCTTTTGGCCCGGCTCGGACTCGAGCACCTGCTTGACCGCCTTGTGCGCGTCCACCTGTTTGTAGCCGAGCGAAATCAGCGCCAGTACCGCGTCGTTCATCTCCGCCGAACCCGGCGCCTGCTTCGCGCTCGCCGCCTCCCATGCCGCCGCGATGCCCACCTTATCCTTCAGCTCCAGCACGATTCGCTCGGCCGTTTTCTTTCCCAGCCCTTTGAGCCTTGAGATTTCCTCGACGGCCCCGTTCACCACCGCCGCCTTGAATGACGAAACCGGCATCCCGCTCAGCACCGCCAGCGCCAGTTTCGGCCCGATGCCCGACACGTGCTCCACCAGCAGCCGGAAGAGATCGCGCTCCTCCGCCGACATGAACCCGTACAAAATGTGCGCATCCTCGCGCACCTGAAGGTGCGTCAGGATTTTTATCGCCCCGCCCACCCGCGGCAGCCGGTCGAAACTCGACAGCGGTATCAGGATCTGATAGCCGACTCCTTGCACGGCAACGACGATCTGCGTTGGCAGCGCTTCCGCCAGAGTGCCTTCCAGAAAAGTAATCATGAGCAGCAGCAGGATTCTCTTTGTCTGCCCACGGATGGGAAGAATTTTCGTGCTCCTCTTCCTGGCCGCTTTCGCGGCCAGCGCGGGCGCGCAACAGGATCAGAAGAGTTGGCACATCCTCATCGAGCCCGACTTCATGCTCCCGCAGGTTTCGTTTCCGATTTCCGGCGCCAAGCACACCCTGCTCGTTCCCGGCTACATGACCGAGGACGGCCCGCAGTATTTCACGAAGAAGGATTGGGCTGCCGCCGGCCTGACGTGGGACACCTTCCGCGCCAGGGCCGCCCAAAATGCGACCGAGAAAAAGCTCACCGGCGAGCTGGTTCGCGACAGCAAAAAAGTAGTTCAGTACGCGACCATCACCTCCGACGACCCGCTCACCGCGACCATGGTCCTGTCGCCCGATTTCCTAAAGCGGTTCCAGGACATCTTCGGGCCGACGGTCATCGTGGCGATCCCCAACCGGTTTACCGTTTATGTGTTTCCCGGCCTCGCCTCGGAGTACAAGGATTATTCGGGGATGGTCTTGAGCGCCTTTAACGATAGCACCTACCCCGTCAGCCTCGAGGTGTTCGAGATTTCCGCCGCCGGCATCAAGGCCATCGGGACATACGCGCCGGATTAGCGGGGGCTATTCGCCGCCGGTGCGGATGGGGGTCGCCGTTGGCACAGGGGTGGAGGCGGGCGTCGGCAAGCCGCGCACACTCGGGTCATCGCCGTACTTGTTGGTGCATCCGGCGCAAAACAGACAGGTCAGCAGGGACAGAAAAATGAACACTCTCATGGACAGGAGCCGTGACGGTGAACAAGGGGAGGGGGATTGTAAAATGGAAAAAAGCGCGGCGCACAATCCCGGCCATCCATTCAATCGAATCTCGCTCTCAGGAGAGTCTCACCAGGTCCCTCAGAAACTGGAGCCAGATAAACAACATCCCCCGCCACGAGTACCTGATCTGCCCCTCGCGCGTCTGCTTGAGCACGCCCTTGGCCAGGTTATGCGTCACCTGGGCGCGCAGGTCGCGCTGGATTTCCTTGGCGATATCGTCCGGCGCCAGGTCCTCCAGTTCCTCCACCTGCACCTGGTTCCTGCGCAGCCAGTCCCTGTGGCTCTCGTGCATTTCGAGGAAGCTCTGGTCGCTCCGCAGCCGGTTGACGCGCCAGCCGGGCGCGGGCTTGAGCGAATAGGAGAACGGATAGTTCCACGTCGTCCAGATGGCGCCGTTCTTTGCCCGCGAGGAGATGCTGAGGTAATAAAACGCGATGTTATTCTGGTCGATGAGGCAAATGCTGGCCTGGGTCCGCTCGCCCTCCTTGTAAAACAGCCTGAAGTATTGCTGGTAATCCTCCCAGTCCCATCCGGCGTCCTCGACGTACTCAAACCGCTCCTGTTCGATCTCATCGGTCAGCTCCTGCAACGCGGGAAAGCTCTCGCGCGGCGGCGGGCTCCGGTGGCGCAGATTCTTCTCGAGCGGCAGGCGCAGCTTGCGGATGCGGGTGAGGATTTCGAGCCACGGCAGCATCAGCCAACTGGCCGCGCATACCGCTCCCACCGCGGGCGCACCCGTGGCAAACCACCCGATCAAATAAGAGGTCGCCAGGATGCCCGCCGCGCCGAGCTTTTGGAGGGCAGGGTGCGCAAACGACCTGAGCGCGGCGCTGAGCACGGCCACCGCGGCGATGAGAAACAGGTGAGAGAGCATGGAGGGACTGGCGGACCTGGCGGCACCGGCGGACGCTACGGTACGATATGGTTTCTCTGGAGGAAAAGCTGCAATTCGTCCGGCCCAAAATCGGCCAGCAGTTTATCTTCTACGGAAAGCGTGGGGGTGTAGGTTTGCCCGGAGAGCCGGATCATTTCGGCATACGCTGCCCGGTCCGCCTCCACGTCGATCTCCTGGAAGGCGTACCCTCTTTTTGCCAGGTACTGGCGCGCCGTAATACACCACGGGCACCATGACTTCACATAAAGCTTGAGCGGAGCGGACACGAGCATCCGCAACCTAGACGGAGGCGTCTTGACAGTCAATACCGGCGAAATTCTCCGATTCGTAATCTTTGCACTCCGCACCTAGGCGGCGCCTGATCCGGACGGAACACATTTTCCCCCCCAATTTTTCGTGGCCTATGGCGGCATGGGGCGTCTTGAAATTGGCAATCACCGATTGGCAAATATCAATCCCACAAATTCTGGTTGATTGCCCGGCGAGTTTCGTCCTACTCTCCATGCCAATCATAGCACAGAAATCTTCCGGCTCAGCAGGATCGGTCATTGGAATTCTCCCCAGCGACGTTCTCCGCGGCAGACGGATGTACTTCTGAAGCGAAAATCCAAACCGTTATGGGAAATCGATTGTACGTAGGCAATTTGCCGTTCACGACAACGGAACTCGAATTGCAAGACATGTTTGCGCAAGCCGGTCCTGTGACCGAAGTGCTGCTCATGCAGGACAAGTTTACCGGCAAAAGCCGGGGCTTTGCCTTCGTGACTATGGCTTCGGAAACCGATGCGCAGAACGCCGTAAGCCAATTGGACGGCAAGCAGATCGACGGTCGCCCACTCCGCGTCAATGAAGCGCGCCCACGCGATGAGCGCGGCGGCTATGGCGGGGGAGGCGGCGGTGGCGATCGTGGTGGTGGTGGTGGCGGCGGCGGTCACCGCGGCGAAGGCCGTGGTGGCGGCGGCGGCTACCGTGGCGGAGGCGGTGGCGATCGCCGTGGAGGCGACCGTCGCGACAGCCGGCGCTACTAGAGCATTTTCTATTTAATCTGAGGCAAAGAGTGGTATGGTAGGTGGATGCGAACCTACAGTCTTGATCTGCGGGAGCGGATCATAGCGGCGAGAGAAAAGGGGCACACGACTGCGGAG
>JBEKOV010000120.1:0-10299 GCA_049521415.1 Chthoniobacteraceae bacterium | reverse complement strand
AATCCGATATCAGCGAGGAGCTGATCCGGCTGGACAGCCACCTGGCGCAGTTTGCGCATTCGCTGCGCAAGACCGAGCCGGTGGGACGGACGCTCGACTTCATCACGCAGGAGATTTATCGTGAGTTCAATACGCTGGGCGCGAAGGCGAACGACGCCGAAATCTCCCAGTTGGTGGTCACTTGCAAGGCAGAGATGGAGAAAATCCGCGAGCAAATACAAAATATCGAGTGAAATGAGCCCCCCCATCCCCCGCCGCGGCATCCTGTTTGTCGTCTCCGCCCCATCGGGGGCGGGGAAAACGACGCTTTGCAACGCGCTGCGGCAGACGCCGGATTTTGTTTATTCGGTCTCATGCACGACGCGGGCGCCGAGGCCGGGCGAGATCGACGGGGAGGACTACACTTTTTTGTCGAAGGAGGAATTCGAACGGCGTGTGAAGGCGGGGGAGTTCCTGGAGCGCGCGACCGTCCACGGGCACAGCTACGGGACGCTGCGGGCGACGGTGCTGAATCATTTGAACCAGGGAGTCGATGTGCTGCTGGATATCGATATCCAGGGGGCGGCGGCGATCCGCGCGTCTTCGGACCGGCAAATCATCGAGGCGCTGGCAGATGTGTTCATCATGCCGCCGAGCCTCGATGAGCTGCGCCACCGGCTCGCGAAGCGCGCGACCGAATCGGCGGAGGAAGTCGAGGTCCGGCTGCGGAACGCGGCGGCGGAGATGAAGAGCTGGCGGCTTTACCGTTACTCGATCATCAGCGGCTCGGTGGAAGAGGACCTGCAAAAATTCCGCGCCATTATGCGGGCCGAGCGATACCTGAGCCGGCGGCTGCTGCTCGACGTATGAGCGAGGCGCGGACCATCGTCGTCGGCGTCACGGGGTCGATTGCGGCGTTCAAGTCCGCGGATCTGGTGAGCAAGCTGGTGAAGCGCGGGCACGACGTGCATGTCGTGATGACCGCGGCGGCGCGGCACTTCATCACGCCGCTGACGCTGCGCACGCTCTCCCGCAACCCGGTGCTCGAAAACGTATTTGACGAAACGGACGGGTGGCGACCCGGGCACATCGACGTCGCGGATCGGATGCATCTGTTGCTCATCGCGCCGGCGACGGCCAATACCATCGCGGCGCTGGCGCACGGGCTAGCGGACGATGCGCTCACGGAGATCGCCCTCGCCACCGAGGCGCCGACCCTGATCGCGCCGGCCATGAACGGCAAAATGTGGAAACATCCCGCCACGCAGGCAAACGTTGCGCTGCTCGCGTCGCGCGGCGTCCATTTCATCGGCCCGGAGGAGGGGTTGCTTGCATGCGGCTACGAAGGGCTGGGCAGGCTTTGGAACATTGACGAGGTGGTCGAGCGGGCCGAACAATTGCTGCGGGGATGAGATTCCTCATCACGGCGGGCCCGACGCGCGAACCGATCGATCCGGTTCGCTTCATCAGCAACCGCTCATCGGGGAAAATGGGCTACGCGCTCGCCGCGGCGGCGCTGGAGGCGGGGCACGAGGTCGCGCTGATCAGCGGTCCCGTTTGCATCGCGCCGCCGGCCGGCGCGGTGGTGCGCCGCGTGAACACCGCGGATGAAATGGCGGGCGCGGTGCAGAGCGCGATGGACGCGGGCTGCGACGTTTTCATCATGTGCGCGGCGGTGGCGGACTTCAAACCGCGCGAGGCGCGCGCGCGAAAAATTTCGAAGCGCGACGGATTCACACGAATCGAGATGGAACCGACGCGCGATATTCTGGCGACGGTGAAGCTGCCGGACGACAAACACGTCGTCGTCGTCGGATTTGCGGCGGAGTCGGAATCGCTCGCGGAAAACGCGCAAAAAAAAATGCGGGAGAAGCGGTGCGACTTTATTTGCGCAAACGATATTACCCGCATGGATACAGGGTTTGACGCGGATGAGAATGAACTCACAATATTTTTTCGCGACGGTTCGCGGCGTGAATTGCCGCGTGATTTGAAGCTCGCGCTGGCGCGCGAGGTTGTGAAAATCTGCATTGAGATAGCAAAAAATCGTTGACCAAACGCAATAAGTTTACTAGGGAGACTTAATTCGATCACATGTCGATCACACTTTTTTTACCCTCCGCCGCTGCGGATGAAAGGGGGGATTTTTAATGCCTATGAAGAAGAAAGCCCCGAAAAAGCTTGCTGCGAAAAAGCCGACCGGGAAGAAAAAGGCTGCCAAAAAGAAGCCAGCCGCCAAGAAGAAAAAGTAAGCGATTAAACGCTTCCAGCGCCGGGGTAGTAGACCGCGCTGCTTCAAAGCAAAATAATAGAATGGGAGGAGAATTCATTTTCTCCTCCCATTTTTTTGTTTTGCTGCAAAGCACCAATGGACCCACTTGATCTCGCCACCGCCGCGGCGCGCGCCGCCGGCTCCCTCCTGCGCTCGAGCTTCGGAACGCCGCTGGATGTCAATTCGCTCGAAGCGCACGACATCAAGCTGGACCTCGACGTAAAGACCCAGGCGCTCATCACGCACATGGTCCTGGACCAGTTTCCCGACCACGCCATCTATGGCGAGGAAGGCCTCGCCGGCAATCAATCGAGCCAATATCACTGGATCGTCGATCCGATCGACGGGACGGTGAATTACTTTTACGGCATCCCGCACTTCTGCATCTCGATCGCGCTGCGTGAGGGGCCGGAGATCGTGCTGGGGGTCATTTACGATCCGATTCGCGAGGAGATGTGGCAGGTGCGCAAGGACGGCCCGGCGCTCCTCAACGGCAAGCCGTGCGCGGTCAGCAAGCGGGCGACGATCCCGGAAGCGATCCTTTCGGTCGGCTTCTCGAAGACGAACAGCAGCATCGACGGGGGGCTGCCGCTGTTCCAGGACCTGGTGTATCGCGCGCGCAAATGCCGGCTGATGGGGAGCGCGGCGCTCGACATGGCGTATGTCTCGTGCGGGCGGCTCGACGCGTACATTGAGCAATCGGTCAGCCTTTGGGACATCGCGGTCGGCATCCTGCTGATCCGGAGCGCCGGCGGCTCCGTGAAAATCGAGACCCGCGCGGACAATCCCGACAAATTCTCCGTAGTCGCCACGAACGGGCTGCTGCCCTTATAGAAGGAGCACCCCGCGTTCCCTCAAAGCAATCCCAGATCAGCGATGAACCAATCCCCATGACCCTCCTCGGCATCGGCTACGACGTGCACCGGCTCGTCCGCGGGCGCAAGCTCATCCTCGGCGGCGTCGAGATTCCACACGATACCGGGCTGGACGGCCACTCGGATGCGGACGCGCTGTGCCATGCGATTGCCGATGCGGCGCTCGGGGCCGTGGGAGAGCGGGACATCGGCTACCATTTTCCGAATTCGGACGAATCGATCCGGGGCATCAGCAGCCTGGAGATTCTGCGGCGCGTCGCGATCATCCTGGCCGGGCAGCACGCGCGCGTGGTGAACGTCGATTCCACCATCATTGCCGAGGCGCCTAAAATGGCGCCGCACATCGCGGCCATGCGCGAGAACATCGCGGCGGCGCTGGGCGTGCCGGCGCGGCGCGTGGGCGTGAAGGCCACCACCAACGAGACGCTGGGCTTTGCGGGGCGGGGCGAGGGAATTGCCGCGCTTGCGATCGCGAATGTGGAGCAGGGTCAACCGCCCATCTCGGCGAAAGAGGCAATCGCCTGAGCGCGCCATGTCCATCCGGCTCTTCAACACCTATTCACGCGAGATCGAGGAGTTTGTCCCAATCGAGCCGCCGCTGGTGAAAATGTACACGTGCGGCCCGACGGTTTATAACCACGCGCACATCGGCAATTACCGGGCATATGTGTTCGAGGATCTGCTGCAGCGGCATCTGGAGGCGCGCGGATTCCAGGTGCATCGCGTGATGAACATCACCGACGTGGACGACAAGACGATCCGCAACAGCCGGGCGGCCGGAATGCCGCTGGATCAATTCACGCGCCAGTACAAGGAGGCGTTCTTCGAGGACCTGCGCACACTGCGCATCGAGCCGGCGGCCGATTTTCCCGCCGCGACGGAGCCGCGATACATCGCGCGCATGGTCGAGATGATCAAGGAGCTGGAGAATCACGGCATCGCGTACCAGGCGGAGGATGGGTCGGTTTATTTTCGGTTGAGCCGATTCCCGGAGTACGGGCACCTTGCGCATCTCAATCTGGAGGAGCTGCGCCCGACGGGGCGCATCAGCAACGACGAGTATGAGAAGGAGAGTATCGGGGATTTTGCGCTCTGGAAGGCGTGGGACGAGGCGGACGGGGACGTGGGCTGGGATTCGCCGTGGGGCCGCGGACGACCCGGGTGGCATATCGAGTGCAGCGCCATGGCGACGGCGCTGCTCGGGGCGGAAATGGATGTCCACTGCGGCGGCGTGGACAATATCTTCCCGCATCATGAGGCGGAGATCGCGCAATCCGAATCATGCACAGGGAAGAAATTCGTCCGCTACTGGCTGCATTGCGCGCATTTGATGGTGCAGGGACAGAAAATGGCGAAGTCCGCGGGAAATTTTTACACGCTGCGCGACCTGACGGCGAAGGGGTGGTCGGGACGCGAAATCCGGTACGCCCTTATTTCGGTCAATTATCGGCTGCCGCTGAACTTTACGTTCGAAGGGCTGGCGGGGGCGCGGAGCGCGCTGCAGCGGATCGATGAATGGGTCGCACGGATCACGGCGCTGGCGGGATCGGAAAATCGCGCATCAGCGCATCCGCTGGCGGATCAGAGCCGCTTCCTGGAGGCGCTGGACGACGACCTGAATATCTCCGGCGCGCTGGGGCATCTGTTCGATACGATCCGGGAATCGAACAAGTTGATGGATCAGGAGCAATTGACCGCGGCGGACGCGCGGGCGCTGTTGAACGGATGGAGCACGATCAACCAGATACTCGCCTTCGAGGCGGACGCGGCCGCGATGCCCGCGGAAGTGCGGGTGCTGCTCGATGCGCGCGAGGCGGCGCGCAAGGGCAAGGAATGGGCGGAAAGCGACCGGCTGCGGGACGAACTGGCCAAGCTCGGCTGGGAAGTGAAGGATGGGAAGGATGGCCAGCGGGTGACGCGAAGGGCCAGTTGAACGTGAAATTGAAATATTAGACCATGTTTCCTCCCGAATCCCTCCTGGACCTAGATCGGACCGATCATCGGAAGCTTTTCGAGAATAGCGTCAATGCATGGGATGCACTGCGCCAAATCGGGAGCTATCTGCAATTTCGGCTCCAGCCGGCGATCCATGGGCGGATGGTGGGGAAGCCGTTTATTTCCGGCGCGGTTTTTATCGGCAAGGGGACCGTGATCGAGCACGGGGCGATGATCAAAGGGCCGGCATGGATCGGGGAGAACTGCGAAATCCGGAATGGGTGTTACGTGCGCGAGAACGTCATTGTGGGCAACGGCGTGGTGATGGGGAATTCGTGCGAGTTCAAGAATTCGATCATCTTCGACGAAGCGAAAATTCCGCATTTCAATTACGTGGGCGATTCCATCGTGGGCCACAAGGGGCACCTGGCGGCGGGCGTGATCCTTTCGAATGTGCGGCTGGATCGGGGGGAGATTGTCGTCACCCATAACGGCGGCTTGATCCCGACCGGCCTGCGAAAATTCGGAGCGATCATTGGTGACCGCGCGGAGATCGGGTGCAACTCGGTGCTTTCGCCCGGGTCGATCATCGGGCGCAATTGCCTTATGTATCCCGGGACCCAATGGCGCGGGGTGGCGCCGGAGAACAGCGTGATTAAGTACCGGCAGGCGCTGGAAATCGTGCCGCGGCAAGGATGAGAGATGAGGGATTCGAAATTCGAAATTCGAAATTCGAAGGAGAGTGAACGCGGGTGGCGCGCGTGAGTGGGGAGGGACCGGAGCGTGAGCGCGCGCCAGGCGCACTTCGAAAAACTCGGATTCCTGGTCTGCTTCAGCTTCTTCGTCCGCCGAATTTGTTTACCGTTCCGGGCGATCCGCTGTGTGGGGCGCTGCTGACCAGCGGGGGGCGGTGGTCCTGGCATATTCTGGCGGCGATGGCTGTGAGCCTGGCGGCTTATTGCGCGGGGCTTATTGTTAATGATCTGGCGGATTTCAAGGAGGACTTGCGGGAGCGACCGGGGCGGCCTCTTCCCAGTGGCGCGGTGCCGCGGGGGGTGGCGCTCGCGGTTGCGATCGCTTTCGTCGTCATTGCGCTTGCGGCGGCGGCGTTCGTCAACGTGGTGCTTCTCATGCTGGCGGGGCTGCTGATTGCGGAAATCCTCTGGTACAACCTGATGGCGAAGAAGAGTCCTGTGATTGCGCCCGTGGCCATGGGACTTTGCCGCGGTCTGAGTGTGCTGGTGGGAGCGGCGGCCATTGGTCCGCCACCGCCGTTGGCAATCGCGGCGGCAGCGGTGGTGGCTGTGTACATCGCCGGCGTAACGGCGCTTGCGCGGACGGAGACGCGCAACCCGCGCATCCCGCCGCTGATTGGCGCGCTGATTCGCGGGCTGCTCTTTATCCAGGCGGGAATGTGCCTGCTGGCGCGCGGGCAAGGCTGGATCGCGTGCCTTCTCCTGCTTGCCCTTTGGCCGATCAGCCGCTTAGTTGCATCGCGCTTCTACGCCAGTTGATTTTTCCCCGTGGCCACCAAACTGCTCGTCGTCCAGGTCGCAGCCCTAGGCTGGGACCTCGTCAAAGACCTCGCCGGATTCCGTCCCGCCGAGGCGTTCTTCCCCGCGGTCACGTGCTGCGCGCAAGCCGGCTTCCGCACGGCGTCGCGGCCGCGCGAGCACGGCATGGTGGCAAACGGGACGCGGCTGCCGGATTTGCGGAAGGTTCTTTTTTGGGAGCAATCATCGGCGCTGGTGAGCGGGGAGCGGATCTGGTCGCGGTACCGCGCGGCGGGACACAAGGTGGGGATGATGTTCTGGCAGCAGAGCCTCGGCGACGAGGAGCTGGACGTGGTTTTCTCGCCCGCGCCCATTCACATGCACTCGGGCGGTATGATCCAGGATTGTTATGCGAAACCGGATGGGCTGTCGCGGAGGCTGACGGAGCAGGTGGGGCGACCGTTCAACCTGATGCACTACTGGGGGCCGGTGGCGTCGAGCAAATCGAGCGCGTGGATCACGGACGCGACGTGCGCCTTGATGCGCGATTCGGAATTCGCGCCGGATCTTCTTTTTACCTATCTTCCGCATCTGGATTACGATCTGCAACGGCGGGGACCGGGCAGCCCGCAAGCGGGCAGGTCGCTCGAATTTACGCTCGAGTGTATCGCGCGCTTGAAACGCGAGGCTGAGGCGCAGGGGTATCAGTGGCTGTTCTACGGGGATTACGCGATCCAGCCGGTCGACGGCGCGGTTTTTCCGAATCGCCGGCTGCTGGAGACTGGGCTGCTAGAGACGCGGCAGATCAAGCAGATGCTCTACGCGGACCTGTTCTCGAGCCCGGCATTCGCGATGGTGGATCATCAGATCGCGCATGTGTACGCACGGGAAGCGCGCGCCGCCGCGAGCGCGCGCGAGGCGCTGAGCAGGCTGGCGGGCATTGAGTCGATCCTCGATCGCGAGGAGCAGGCGGCGCTCGGAATGGATCATCCGCGCGGCGGCGATCTGCTGCTCATTGCGGAAGCGGGCCGGTGGTTCGCCTACCCTTGGTGGACGACCCGGAAGCAGGCGCCGGATTTCGCGACGCACGTGGATATTCACAACAAGCCGGGTTACGATCCGTGCGAGCTGTTCTTTGGCTGGCCGCCGCCCTCAGTGAGCATGGATACGGCGCGCATCCGGGGCTCGCACGGGCGGCCAGGCGATGCGGTGGGATGGAGCACGTCGCTGGAATTCGCGGCGCAGCCCGGCTCGATGCTCGACGTCGCACGGCTCACCAAAGCGTGGCTCGACTCACACTCATGAATCCCCGCGCCGATCAACGCTTCGAGGTTCCGTTCGAATTCCCGGTTCTGTTTACCGACCATGTTTTTGCGCCGGAGAATTCGGTGCTGCACGGCGTGCTCCTCCGGCTGGAGGAGAGCGCGAGGCCGCACGCGGTTCTGTATGTCGACGCGGGGGCGGAAGCGGCGATGCCGGATCTCGCGGCCGGCGCGGCCGATTGGTGTGCGAGATGGGGCGTTGCGCTCGCCGCGCCTCCGCGGATCGTGCCCGGGGGCGAAGAGGTGAAGAACGGGTGGGGCGCGGCGCAGGATTTTATCGCGGAGATGATCGGGCTCCGGCTGGACCGGCATGCGTTTGTCGTGGTTGTCGGAGGCGGGGCGCTGCTGGATGCGGTGGGCTTCGCCGCCTCGCTGGTGCATCGCGGGCTGCGCGTGGTTCGCATTCCCACGACGGCGCTCGCGCAATGCGACGGGGGCGTCGGGGTGAAGACGGGCATCAATTTCGCCGGAGGGAAGAATGCGCTGGGAACTTTCGCGCCGCCGTTCGCGGTGATTAATGATTTCCAATTCCTGCCGATGCTGGCCGATCGCGAATGGCGCGGAGGGGTGGCGGAGGCGTTCAAGGTTGCGATCATTCGCGACCGGGCGTTCTTTGATTTCCTTTGTGAAAATACGGCCGCTTTCCGCGAACGCGAGCATGGGCCGATGCGGCGTCTCGTGCAGCGGTGCGCGGAATTGCACCTGGAACATATCCGCACGGGGGGGGACCCGTTCGAGATGGGGCGGGCGCGTCCGCTGGATTTCGGTCATTGGGCCGCGCATAAGCTGGAACTGCTGTCGGGCTTCCGGATCGGGCATGGCGACGCGGTTGCGGCGGGCGTGGCGCTGGATTCCGCTTACGCGGCGCTGGAAGGGTGGATTTGCGAGGAGGACTCGCTGCGTATCCGCCGGGCGCTGGCGGAGAGCGGCTTCCCGCTTTGGTATCCGGAGATGGAAGATACGGCGCTGCTTGATGGCTTGCGGGAATTCCGGGAGCATCTCGGTGGAGAGTTGTGCATCACGTTTCCCGATGGTCTTGGTCGCCGGCGCGAGGAAAGCCAGATGGTTGCCGGCAAGATCCGCGAGTGCATCCGGCTGTTGAGACAACCGCTCTGATTTTCGACTTTCGTCCCATGCCGGTGACTTATTGCCTCAATGTTCACCCGGGCGAAACCTGGTCCGAGAACTTCGAGACCCTTCGCACCACGGTGCTTGCGGTGCGAGACCTGGTCTCGCCAGGGAAGGCGTTCGGCCTTGGCCTTCGCTTGAGCGCCGTCGCCGCGAGTGAATTAGACGATCCCGCGCGCCTGGCCGAGCTGGCGGAGTTTCTTCAATCTGAGAACCTATATGTTCTCACGATCAACGGGTTTCCGTTTGGGCGCTTCCATGGAGGGCGGGTGAAGGAGGAGGTGTATGCTCCCGATTGGCGCTGGGACAGGCGGCGCGATTACACAAACCAACTGGCGAATATCCTCGCCTCACTGATTCCCGAGGGTGGTGTGGGGAGCATCTCGACCGTTCCGTGCTCGTGGAAGCCGTGGGTTCGGTCGGACGCTGATCTCGAGGCGATTCTCGATAATCTCGCGGATTGCGCGGCCCATTGCGCGCGCATTGCCAGGAAGTCGGGTCGGGATATCCTGCTGGCGCTCGAGCCGGAGCCGGGCTGCTTCCTTGAGACCACATCGGAGACTGTCCGATTCTTCAACGAACAACTCTTTACCGAGGGCGTTCATCTGCTCGGCCAGAGGCTTGACTGCTCCCCGGCATCCGCCGCGGAATTGATGCGCCATCATATCGGCGTATGCCTGGATACGTGCCACGCGGCCATTCAATTCGAGGATCCCTCCGAATGCCTGCGAAGGTATGAGGCGGAGGGGATTCGTGTGCCGAAAATCCAGGTTTCGTCCGCGTTGCGCGTCGGTTCGAACGGGCTTGAAGCGCTACGCCCGTTTGCCGAGCAGGTATATCTTCACCAAGTAAAGGCGCGGACGGGCTCGGGAGAGATTCTAAGTTGGATCGATTTGCCCGAGGCTCTTGAGGAATTGCCCACGACGGCCGCGGAGGAGATACGGGTGCATTTTCATGTTCCATTGCACTTTGAGAGATCGGGGTTGCTCGGTTCCACTGACTCGCTGCTCACTCCGCAGTTTTTGACCTATATCAGCCGCGATCCACTTACTCATATCGAGATAGAGACTTATACGTGGGATGTATTGCCGGCGGCTTTAAGGTCGATGTCCATTGAAGAGAGTATTGCCGCCGAGTTTCGTTGGTTTAAAAAGCGGGCTGGGGAAAAATGATTAGGCTCTAGACCAGAAGATTTATGGTAAACCAAGCGCAACATGTTCAAGTGGAGCAAATTGTCCGAGTACCGGGTCAAAAAAGTCCTGGAGTGCTTTTGCCTCGATTTGACGGCTACGCAA
>JBEKOV010000119.1:0-10417 GCA_049521415.1 Chthoniobacteraceae bacterium | reverse complement strand
CCCATCCTCATTATCGTAAGCAGCCAGAATCCGTTCCCGCAAATCCAAGGAGGTCGTTCGCATGCCCAAGAGACATATCAAAACCCCCTCAAAACGGCTACACTATTTATTGAAATGCTCTAGAAGGCATTTTCGCCCGATTTTATGCCCTCAAAGCCCCAATCGGTAAATGACGCCTTGATTTCAGCCGCTATGAAAGACGTGTATCGAGGCTGCGAGGCAAAGGACTGGAGCCCATACCCGCTGAGCGAGCCCCTGTCCACTTTTTGGGCGGTCGTGCAAGCTCAGGAAAAGATTAACAACGGAGGATTTCAATATTTTTTCGAGGCCGATTGGCCCCAGAAACCAAACTACAAAATCTTCATAAATGCGTTTCGTCGGATTGGTGCGAAAGAATCTGCCGATTGGGTGGAGGACGCCGTCGAGCAGTTTCCCTTCCCTGAACCACACCTCTATTATAAACGGAGACGCGAGTACCTTGTGGCAAGCCGTTCGGGACAGGGCCAATATGATTCAGTCATCGATCGACTCGGTGAAAGACTCATGGATTTAAGCGATGATACCTATGCGAAGCTCGCCGCTTACGTCCGTGCTAACAGTGAAGCATTTCCAACAGTCAAGGCATTGCTCTCTCGATGCGAAACCTAAATGTGAGGGTTTCAGAATCAATACGGATACCCTGCCGCTTGTAGTCGTCGCCGGAATTCCTGCCCAACCCACTTCCCAATCCGTAACCACTGGATCGTTCGGCGAACAGCACCCGTGCCGGTCCCCAGCAGCGATAGCGACGCCAACGCGCCCGCTTCCTCACAGTCCGCTTCCACAGGAAGTTTGCTTTGATCTGCGACTGAATAATCCTCAAGCCACCCCATCCTCCAGAACCGTCTGGAGATACTCCCGATAATCTCCGGATTTCAACGCCCCCACGATCGCCTCCATCTCCGGGCGCCCGATGAATCCATTGCAGAACGCGATCTCCTCGATGCACGCCACCTTCAGCCCCTGCCGGTGCTCGATGGCCGCCATGTAATTTGACGCTTCGACCAGGCTCTCGGGCGTGCCGGTGTCCAGCCATGCCATGCCGCGCCCCAGCAACCGGACATTGAGCCGTCCGCGGCGCAGATATTCCAGATTCACATCGGTGATCTCCAGTTCGCCGCGGGCCGAGGGCTTCAGGTCGCGGCTGATCTGGACAACCTCGTTGTCATAGACGTACAGGCCGGGGACCGCATACGGGCTCTTGGGGACCTTCGGTTTCTCTTCGAGCGAAATGGCCCGCCCGTTCGAGTCGAACTCGACCACGCCATAACGCTCGGGATCGCGCACCTTGTACCCGAAGATGCAGGCCCCCTCCGGCATCCGCAGCGCCTCGCGGAAGAAATCCAGGCTGCCGTAAAATATATTGTCGCCGAGGATGAGCGTCACGCCGTCCCCGCCGATGAAATCGGCCCCGAGGAGGAATGCCTGTGCGATGCCGTTTGGCTTCTCCTGCGCCGCGTATTCGATGCGCATCCCGAGCCGTGAACCGTCGCCGAAGAGGCCGCGGAACGCTGGCAGATCCTTTGGCGTGCTGATGATCAGCACCTCGCGCAGCCCGCCGAGCATCAGGGTCGAGAGCGGGTAGTAGATCATCGGCTTGTCGTAGATCGGCAGCAATTGCTTGCAGACGATTTGCGTGAGCGGATACAGCCGGCTGCCCGCGCCCCCGGCAAGGATGATGGCTTTTTTGGTCATTCGAGGTGGTCAGTCATTCATCTCCCCATAGACGAGGCCGAGCTTTTGGCCAAGGCGGAACCATGCGGAGGCGGCGCAAGCCTTCCGCAGGGCGGCGAGGCGGCCTTCGACCGTGGGCGCGTCGCTGAGCAACGGCGGCGATGTGCCAAGGAGCCGGCCCAGCGCCAGCCAGCGCGAGGAGCCGAGCGATTCCAGGAGCCGTTCGTACGAGGCCACGGCCAGGGTCTCGCGGAGCGCATTGCTCTTCCCGCCCAGCAGCTCGGGGAAGCGCGCCGGGTCCAGGCTTTCGCAGAGGCTTTCCGCCTCCGCATCGGAAAGTGCGGAGAATTGCCGCGCCACCAGGTGCAGGAATGGCTCGAAGCGGAAATCCGCGTAATTGCGCGATAGCGTGCGGAAATAATCCGCCAGCCGCGCGCGGACCTCGGCGGATTCGCCGAGCGCGGGAGCGAAGGCGCGCAGCAGATCGACGTTCATCCGGAGGACTTCGCGCGGGAGCTTATCCGTGGGGCCGGACTTGATGGTATTGCCGCCGTGGACGCGGTAGAGCAGCAGTTCTTCGTC
Source organism: Chthoniobacteraceae bacterium (assembly GCA_049521415.1). Taxonomy (GTDB): domain Bacteria; phylum Verrucomicrobiota; class Verrucomicrobiia; order Chthoniobacterales; family Chthoniobacteraceae; genus DATAXI01. The sequence continues at coordinate 8,122 of JBEKOV010000119.1, read as the reverse complement.
GAGCACGGCGAGGCGATCTTCGAGCGCGGCCGCGAGCGCGAAGTAATAATCGTGCACATACCGGTAAGGCCGGAAGGGATGCGCGCGAAAATATTCGGCGCGGCCGAACAGGTTGCTCGTGGTCTTCGTGAAATTCGCAATACCAAGCCACGCCGTCAGCGACTCCGGGCGCGCCTGCCAGACGGACCGCAGCCACCGCGCGCGCGGATCGGCCTCGCCGAGCGGCACGCCGCTTTCGTCGATGATCTTCAGCCGCGTGACGACGGCGGCGGCGCCGGGATTGAGTTCGAGGCATCGCAGGCATTTTTCAATGCGCTCGCGCTCATAGAGATCATCGGAATTGAGGATGCCGATGAAATCCGAGCCGTCGGCCATGGCGATCGCGCGATTGAGCGCGTTATGCGCCCCGCCATTTTGCTGCGAGACAACCGTGACGCGGGAATCCGTGACAGAGCGCGCAGCCTCCAGCGATCCGTCCGTCGAGCCGTCATCGACCACGATCACGCGATCCGGCGGCCGGGTCTGCGAGAGCAAACTGCCGAGCGCCGCGGTGATGTAGCGCTCGTGAGTGAAGAGCGGGATGACAATGGTGACCGGCACGGCGAATTGCTGGGAATCGGAACATATACGCGGCAGGGGATTTGGAACAGAAGTTCATGAGAACTTCTGTTCCGGCTCCGCCGTCGTTTGGAAAAAAATTAGAAAAGCGGTTGACGGCATCGCAATTGAGACTCATTCTCAGAAGCCTCAATGAGTGCTCCTGCCAATCTCGCCAAGTTCAGCGTCGCGGATGTTCCTGTTGCGGACGTTCCAGTTGATACCAAGCCGATCAAGACGGCCATAAAGGTCCTGCTCGTCGCTGCCGCGGCCATCGTCGCCGGCGTGCTGATCTGGCAGGGACTGACCGCTGCGGGAAATCCTGACCCGACCAAGGCGAACACGAGCAGGTTGGGGGCGATCATGGACGTGGGCGTGCTGGTATTCCGCGAGGGGCTCGAGTGCATCCTGGTCCTGGCGGCGATCACGGCAAACATGACCGGCGAGAAGCGGGGCTTCCGCCGGCCCGTGGTGACGGGAGCGGCGACGGCCTTTGCCGCGACAGTGGCCACATGGTTTATCGCGATCGGCATCCTGCACGACATCGGCAATGACGTATCCGCGCTCAATTTGCAGGCTGCCACCGGGCTGCTCGCGGTGGTCGTGCTGCTCATTGTGATGAATTGGTTTTTCCACAAGGTTTACTGGGGCGGCTGGATTTCGCTCCATAACCGCAGGAAAAAGGAATTGCTCGACGAGGTGGCCGGGCAGCCCGGGGCCGGGAGCGGCAAGCTTTGGTGGGGTCTGGCGCTGCTCGGTTTTGCGTCGCTGTACCGGGAGGGATTCGAGGTGGTGCTGTTCCTGCAAGGGTATTACCTCAAGATGGGAAGCGGCACCGTGCTCACCGGAGCGGCCATCGGGCTCGGCCTGTCCGCGGTGGTCGCGATGCTCACCTTCGTCGGCCAGCGGCGCCTGCCATACCGGAAGATGCTCATCTTCACCGGCATTCTGCTCGGCATGGTCCTGCTGGTAATGGTCGGAGAACAAGCACAGGAGATGCAGCAAGCCAACTGGCTCCATACGACGACCATCAATTGCCTCGTACCGATCATCCCGGATTGGGCTGGCCTTTGGTTCTCCGTCTTCCCGACCGTCGAGACGCTGGCCGCGCAAGCGCTGGCCGCCGCCCTCGTGATCGGTTCCTACTACGGCTCGCGCTGGATGGCGCGCCGCTAGGGAAAAATCCACTTCACGCGCGGCGCAGTGCGGGGAGAGTCCGGCCGAATGCCTGGTAAAGTAACTCGCGGATCTTTGTAAGTACGCGCGTTAAGTGTGGATTATCCGCAGCCACTAGGCGGATCGCAATGGCCGGAGCATCAAGCCGCGTGCAACCCACCCAGCACTCGGAGTGGTGCAGGGCCGAGATTGCCGCCAGCAAATCATCGGAAAAATCGGCGCCACTTGCATAACACGTAGCATGGTATGCGGCGGAGAATTGCCGGCGCACCGCGGCCGCGGAAGCAGAATCCGGAGTTAGCGAGTAAGTCTCGCGGACAACGGGGCGGGAACCGCAAGCAAGTCGGAACCGGCTCTCAAAGCGGGTAAATTGCCACGCCTCGCCAAAGGCGACTCGTCCGGGGGCAATTGTCTCAAACCAAAGAAAACGCGAACCAGGTTCAAGATAAATGGATGTATCCTGGCTGTAATTGCTGCCGGCGTGCGGGATAAAGAGCGCCGGCAGCATTTCCAGCCAGCCGTCGCGCGCGACGCGGATCTCCTGGCGCACGGTTGCCTTGCCGGTAAGTGTCCGATGGACGCGGCTCGCGCTCGCGCTTGTAACCAGCATTTCGGCGCCGGACTTTACTTCGATTGCGATGTCGATCGCGTCTCCCGCAAAGAGACCCGCCGTCGAATTCACGGCATTGACGATGAGAAGACCCTCTTCCCACCATGGTTTGCTGATGTGCATCGGGGCGCGCACCGATTGTCCGATCAGCGCCGAGCGCCCGCGCGCGTCGGGACCGCACACGAGATGAAGCGCGCCGTTCACACGAAGAGCAATTCCCGGTTAAGCCAGCCGAGCAACTCTTCCCGTCCGACTTCCGATTTCAAATCCGCGAAAAGAAATGGGCGATCCCCACGCATGAGGCGGGCGTCGCGGTCCATGACCTCCAGATCCGCGCCGACATACGGAGCCAGTTCTATCTTATTAATAAGGAGTAAGTCGCTGTGCCGGATCGCCGGGCCGCCCTTGCGCGGAATCTTATCCCCTTCGGCCACATCAATGACATAGATGAATGAGTTTACCAGCTCGGGCGAGAAGGTGGCGGATAAGTTATCGCCGCCGCTTTCGATGAGGATAAGTTGAACGCCGGGATGGCGCTGCTCGAGCGATGCGACCGCGGCCAGGTTCATGCTCGTATCGTCGCGAATGGCCGTATGCGGGCACCCGCCCGTTTCCACGCCGATCACGCGGTCAGCCGGCAGCGCTTCGTGGCGCACGAGAAACTCCGCGTCCTCGCGCGTGTAAATATCATTCGTCACGACAGCCATGGAGAGACTGTCCCGAAGCCACTGGCAGAGCCGGAGTACGAGCATCGTCTTTCCCGAACCGACTGGGCCGCCAATGCCGATGCGAAGCGCGCTCATGATATGAAGAGCCTTTCAAATGCCGTCTCGTGGCGCATGCTGGCGATCTCAACGAGAGGATTGAAACATCCCGCCCGCGGACGCTCGACATCGAGGGAATCGCGCAGAATCCGCGGCCCCATTTCAAGGCATGCTGCAAGGATGCGCTGGCAGGTCTCCTGGCCGATCCGGAGAAGCTTCAGCGCGGCTACGCAATAACTCGACAGCGTTTGGTAGAAGTAAGTCATCAACGCCGGCTCGAGCGGGATGGTGGCGTACTGCGCGCCCGAAATGGTAATGTGATGCCCGGCCATTTCGCCGGAGGCGATGCGCGCCGCGATGCCCGACAGCACGGGAGTCGGGGCGGTCTTGAGCAAAATATCGAGGCGGCGTGCGCCGAGCTTGATACTGGCGCAGCGAAGCTCGGAGGGAATTTTCCATGCGTTGATCTCGCAGTCCAACTCAGCCACGCCGGCGAAGTCGGACGCGCCGGAACTGGCATGGGCGAATCGAAGATACGGAAGTTCCTGCAGAGCGAGCGCGGGAAGCACATGCAGTTCGAGAAAGGTGCGCAGCGCTTCCTCGCCCGAGAGATCCGTCAGGCGCACGAATTCCTCGAAGCCGAACGAGTGCGCGTAGGAACCGGTTGGAAAGAGCGGGTCGCTCGTCCGCAGCACAAACGGAAGCCAGTCAATGGACATGCCCATGGCGCGCGGGGTGAAAGACGCGGGAAACCTCGGAGAAATGGATCTGCTCGCGCTCCAGCATTTGCCGGACTGCCGAATCGTTGGGCGCGTAAATCACATTGCCATCGAGATCGAGGGAGAAATGAAGATTGCCGATCAACCAGCCGATTCGCGCCCCCTCGCCGGGCGTGGCGAGCGCTATCTCGAATACAGGCTCGGCTCGTTGCGCGATCTGGTAAGTGGCGCCGTCGATTTGAAAGAACGCGACGCCGTCACGAAGCGGCTCGGCGAGATCGAACCCAAATTCGCGCCCGTCCTCGGCGACGCCGCGCCATCGGCGTTTCGCGAGAGTCAGGCGGTCCACGGAAAGGGGTATCGCGGTGACATCGTGCTCATGATTGGCCAGAGGACCGCGGATGATTTCCATACGGATTTAATCACGGGATCAACGCGGCATCCCGCGGATCAAAACAGAAAGTACCGTTGCGCGAGAGGCAGGACGGCCGCCGGCTCGCAGCGGAGTTCGCGCCCGTCCGCCGTGACCGTATAAGTCTCCGGATCGACCGAGATCGCGGGGAGCGCATCATTCCAGAGCAGGTCGCGCTTGGTAATGTTGCGCGTGCTGTGGACCGGGACCAGGCGCTTCTGGAGATGCAGCTTCGAGATCAATCCATAATCGATCGATGCCTTGCTTACAAAAGTCACCGAGGTTGAGTAGCGCGCCCGGCCGTGCGCGGCGAATTGGTCGCGGTAAAACGTCGGCTGCGGCGTCGGAATCGAAGCATTCGGATCGCCCATGTTCGCCGAGGCGATGAGCCCCCCCTTCAGCACCAGATCCGGCTTTACCCCGAAGAACCGCGGCTGCCACAGCACCAGGTCCGCCAGCTTGCCCACCTGGATCGAGCCCACCTCGTGCGCGATGCCATGCGTGATCGCGGGGTTGATCGTGTATTTGGCGATATACCGCAGCGCCCGAAAATTATCCGCCGCCGGATGCGTCTCCGAGGCCAGCGCGCCGAATTGCGTCTTCATCTTATGCGCGGTCTGCCATGTGCGGATGATGACCTCGCCCACGCGCCCCATCGCCTGCGAGTCGCTCGACATCATCGAGAACGCCCCCATGTCGTGCAGCAAATCCTCGGCGGCGATGGTCTCCGGCCGGATGCGCGACTCGGCGAAAGCAACATCCTCGGGAATCTTCGAATCGAGATGATGGCACACCATCAGCATATCCAGATGCTCGTCGATGGTATTGACCGTGAAAGGCCGCGTGGGATTGGTCGAGGAGGGCAGCACGTTCGCCTGCCCGCAGACCTTAATGATGTCCGGCGCATGCCCGCCGCCCGCGCCCTCGCTATGGAAGGTATGAATCGCGCGCCCCTTGAAAGCGCGGATCGAATCCTCGACGAAGCCGGACTCGTTGAGCGTATCCGTATGAATGGTCACCTGCACATCCAGCTCGTCCGCGACATCCAGGCAGGTCGAGATGGCCGCCGGCGTCGTGCCCCAGTCCTCGTGCAGCTTCAGCGCGATCGCGCCGGCCAGCACCTGCTCGCGCAGCGGCTCATGGGTCGAGCAATTGCCCTTGCCCATGAACCCGAGATTCATCGGGTAATGTTCCGCCGCCTCCAGCATCCGGTGCAGATTCCAGATCCCCGGTGTGCAGGTCGTCGCATTGGTGCCCGTCGCGGGACCGGTGCCGCCGCCGAGCATCGTCGTGATTCCGCTCGCCAGCGCGTGCTCGATCTGCTGCGGACAAATAAAATGAATGTGCGTATCGATCCCGCCGGCAGTCAGGATGCACCCTTCGCCCGCGATCACCTCCGTGGCCGCGCCGATGGTCATGGTAATGCCGTTCTGGATATGGTGATTGCCGGCGTGGCCGATTCCCGCAATCCGCCCGCCCTTGACCCCGACGTCCGCCTTGATCACGCCCGCCACGGGATCGAGGATCAGCGCGTTGGTGATGACGAGGTCCAGGCTATCCGCATCCAGCGCCAGCGGCGATTGCGCCATGCCGTCGCGAATGACCTTGCCGCCCCCGAATTTGACTTCATTTCCGTACCCGCCGAATTCCGCAATCAGATCGCGCTCCACCTCGATGAACAAGTCGGTATCCGCCAGGCGAACCCGGTCCCCCACGGTCGGTCCGAACATTTCGGCGTATTGGCGGCGGCTTAAGTGGAGAGGCATGGACTTACAACGGACCGTCTACTTTGTTATTCAGGCCGTAAACATGGCGGCTGCCCGCCAGGGCCACCAACTCGACCTCCCGCGTGTCGCCCGGCTCGAAGCGCACCGCCGTGCCGGCGGCGATATTCAGGCGGAATCCGCGCGCGGCGGCGCGATCGAAATGGAGTGCCGTGTTCACTTCGAAAAAATGGAAATGACTCCCCACCTGAATCGGGCGGTCACCCGTATTGGCCACGCGGATGACCACGGTTTCGAGCCCGGCATTGGCCTCCAGCGCCGGCGCATCGGCGGGAATGATTTCTCCGGGGATCATCGGACGGGATGGTGAACGGTTACCAGTTTCGTGCCGTCGGGAAAAGTAGCTTCGACCTGCACCTCGTGGATCATTTCGGCGACCCCTTCCATCACATCGTCGCGCTTGAGGATGGTCGCGCCGTAGCCCATCAGCGCCGCGACCGATTTTCCCTCCCGCGCCCCCTCCAAAATCTCGTAAGTGACGATCGCCACGGCCTCGGGATAATTGAGCTTCAGTCCGCGGCTCTGCCGCCGGCGCGCCAGATCCGCGGCTACCACGACGAGCAGCTTCTCTTGTTCACGCGGCGTCAGGTGCATGGCTGGGATCGAGCATGCGCAAAGGCGGGACCGTGGGGAATAGCAAAGTTACTCCGGCGCGCTCACTCCGGCGCCTCAAGGCTTACCGCGATGCGGAAGCCGACATTATCCCGGCGGCTATGGCGCGAGAGGCAATCGCGCTGGGAGCTGCGCAGCAGACGCGGGGCATGGTCCCATGCGCCGCCGCGCAGCGTGCGCAGCTCTCCCCCGCCATTCCACGCGGAGCCCTCGGCCGGAGCCCCCTGGTAAGTGGGATGCCAGACATCGGCCACCCATTCGCAAACATTCCCATGGACATCGTGAAGGCCGAAGACATTCGGCGGATAAGTCCCCGCCGGCGTCCTGCGCCCGCGGCCCACGCGCGCGCCATCGTCGGCATATAGATAATTTGCCATCATCGGGGTCAGATTTTCGCCGAAGGCGAACCGCGAGATCGACCCGGCGCGGCATGCAAACTCCCACTCGGACTCGCTTGGCAGCCGATAGGGCCGGCCCGTCTCCAGCGAGAGCCACGCGCAATACTCGATCGCATCCACCCAGCTTATGAAGACCACCGGCAGTTCCGGCGCTTCGCCGGAAAGATAATCGGGACGAAATTTGCGGAATTCCAGGACGGTTACCGGCGCCACTGAAAGCGCGAGCCCCGGGAGTATCGAAACCTCGTGCGCCGGCCGCTCCGCCTCGTTGGCCAGATCGTCGCCGGCGGTCTCCCCCATCGTGAACCACCCGGGCGGGATATCGATCATGACCGGTCCGTGAGCGTCCTGCCAGAGGCGCCCCGGGCTCCACGTGCGTGCCATCCCATTGAGAGAATCAGGCGCGGGTGCGGTCATGGACTCAAAGCTGGTCTGGATGGAAAGTGTCAAGAATTGGGGCCGCGAGTGGGGTGGTGATGGCTGCCTTGCCGGCGTAGCCCGCGCTCAATTTCTCCATCCCGAGCGCAACTGGGATTCTCCGACGTGATACAGCCCCTTCCGGCGAAGAGTCAGAGAACTCCGCCGTGAAGGGAAGTGCCGGCATGGATCGGTGGCCCGCAGCAAAGGTAAATCAAAGTCACCCGGGGCAGGTGCGAGCAATCGTCACTCACTCGCATGGCTGGAATCTCTTTACGAAACCTCACGGGCGGGCCATCAGCATGGCCTGTGCCAGTCCTCGCGCACGGTTTACCCTCCGTTCGCAAGTCGCTATTCTCCAGAAACTTAACTCGCCACCCCGGAACATGCCCCATGGGCCCACCCCTGTCAGATTCTACCCAATCTGGCCGAAAACATCCGCTGCCCGTGGTTCTTCCTGTTTTTCCCGTCCAAAATTGTCTGGGAGCCGATGCTCTAAAATACTCGAGTCGGACTAGAGCATTTTCTATTTAATCTGAGGCAAAGAGTGGTATGGTAGGTGGATGCGAACCTACAGTCTTGATCTGCGGGAGCGGATCATAGCGGCGAGAGAAAAGGGGCACACGACTGCGG
>JBEKOV010000118.1:0-10466 GCA_049521415.1 Chthoniobacteraceae bacterium | reverse complement strand
GAACCTTCGATGACCTCGTCAAGGCAATCGCCCACGCCCTCAACTGCTTCTCAGCCTCCGAATGCCTCCACTTCCTTCATCATGCCCAATATGCTTCAGATTAAATAGAAAATGCTCTAGCAGCTCATGCGGGCGGAATCCCGATTTGTAATTCAAGCTCTTGCAGCCGCTGACGCGGTAACCGAAGTACACGAATTCCTTCCCCAATTGCAGCGCCAGCGATATCTCGCACAGCGCGCTGTACACTCCGAGGGATAACTTTCCGAAATCCGGATCGAAATAAAAGTAAGTCGACGAGATGGACCGCGGCATCTCATCCACCAATCCCACTCCCACCAGCCGCTCGCCCATCCAGTAACTCATCTCCCGTCCGCACGGGTGCGGAAAGCAGAATTGCCGCCGGTATCCCTCCTCATCCAGCGGGTTCTCCTGCCAGCCGGAGGCCTGCTCCCGTGCTACGTGCCATTTGCGATAAAGCTCCACGCGCCCCGCGTCCGCGCGCGGCGTCCCGATCTCCACGCGCACCGCGCCGCACCTCCGCACCACGCGCCGCTGGCTCTTGCCGATCCGGAATTCTCCCACCGGCACGCGCAGCGAGATGCACTCGCCGCAGCCATGGCAGATGGGCCGGAAATACTCGGGGCCGAAGCGCCGCCAGCCGCGCTCGACCAGGTGCTCTGTCTCCTGCGGCGAGACATCGGTCAGGAGACGGACGTCCAGCATCGCCGGCCTCCCCGCCAGGTAGGCGCAGGGATGCTCCGGAGTCGGGAATCGCGCGTGCTCGACAGCCATGATCGGACTGGTGCCGGGTTGAATTATCACTCTTTTTTTGCTGCGCAGCCAACTGAAAGTTAGCCCTCCGAGCCCCTGATCAGTCGTTCCCCTTGCTCTTGACCCTCCCCGCGCCAGGGGATAACACCGCGTATATGCAACACGAAGTCGTTGGTTCGATCCTTCCCGTCCTCGAAATCCACCTCGACCCGGGCGAAAAAGTCATCGCCGTCTCCGGCGAGCTCTCCTGGATGACCTCCTCCATTGAACTGGAGACCCACACCCAGCACGCCGGCGGAGGCGGGCTCTTTGGCGCGTTCAAGCGGGCCGCTGCAGGCGGCTCCTTCTTCATGACGCAATATGAGGCCCGCGGCACGGCGGGCACGGTGGCCTTTGCGGCGAAAGTGCCGGGCCACATCCTTCCGGTGACGGTCGCTCCGGGGCAGGAGTACATGATCCATCGCCACGGCTTCCTGTGCGGCACTCCCGATGCCGTCCTGACCGTCGGTTTCCAGCAGAGCCTCGGCGCGGGCATCTTCGGTGGCGATGGCTTCCTGCTCCAGCGGTTGAGCGGTTCGGCCCAGGCGTGGGTCGAGTTGGGCGGCGAAATCATCACCTACGAGCTGGCGCCGGGCGAGACCCTGCGCGTTCATCCCGGCCACGTCGGGATGTTCGAGGCCGGCGTCGGTTTCGACATCACCCGCATCAAGGGCATCCGCAATATGTTCTTCGGCGGCGACGGCATTTTCCTGGCCCAGCTTACCGGCCCCGGAAAGGTCTGGCTCCAGACCCTGACCCTCAGCAATCTGGCCCATGCCCTCGCCCCTTATCTGCCGACCGGCGGAGAGCGGACGCAGTCCGTGGGCGCCGGCGCCGTAGTCGGCTCGATCGTCGGCAGCCTGTTGAGCGGCAATAATAGCTAAGCGCCCCGTCCCGCCATTACTCCACCTGCCGCAACTGGATCGTGTCGATGATCTTCTTGCCCGCAAGCACGTTGGTAATCACCACCAGCCATGAGCCGGCGGAGCACCATTCGCTGCGCTTCAGGTAGGCGGTCGCATTCAGAATCGTCTCCTCCGGATCCTCGCTGAAGTTCATCAGGAAAGGCTCCACGCCCCACGGCAGCAGCAATTGCCGAAACGTCGCCTCCCGGTCCGTGAACGCGTAAATGGGAATCCCGCGCGGCCTCAGCGCCCCGAGCGTATACCCGAGGAAGCCGCTCCGCGTAAACACCACGATCCCCGAGCGGTCGAGCTGCTGCGCCAGCACGGCTGCCGATCGCAGCATCTTCGCCTTCGGTTCCTCGAGCCGAATCCCTTCATTCATCGGACGCTTATCGTACGGCTCGGTACTGCCGATGATCTGCTTCATCACCTCGACGCACTCCAGCGGATACAGACCGGTGGTCGTCTCGCCGGAGAGCATCACCGCATCAGCCCGCTCGCGCACCGCATTTGCGATGTCCGAGATTTCCGCCCGGGTCGGCATCGGCGCGGAGATCATCGATTCGAGCAGGTGTGTCGCCACAATGACCGGCTTCCCCTGCGCAAGGCAGGCATCGACGATCTGTGTCTGGACCTGCGGCAGCCGGTGGTAATCGATCTCAATCCCGAGGTCGCCCCGCGCCACCATGACCGAATCGGCCTCCCGCACGATGTGCTCCAGGTTGCGCACACCCGCCTGATCCTCGATTTTCGCAATGATCCGCGCCTCGGATTTCAATTCCTTCAGCAGCAACCTCAACTCCAGCACGTCCTCTCCCTTGCGCACGAAGGAGAGCGCATAGAAATCCACGCCTGCCGAGACGCCCGCCCGCACGTCGCGGCGGTCCTTCTCCGTCAGCGCCGGCAAATTTACATCCACTCCAGGCAGATTAATATGCCGCCGCGACCCGAGCCGTCCGGGCGTCAGGACCCGGCAGTGCACCATCGTCTCATCCTTCGAAACGACTTCAAAGCGAATTAATCCGCTATCCACCAGCATCACCGCGCCGACCTGAACGTCGGCGGCCAGACCGGCGTAATTGACTCCCACCCCATGGATCGCCTCCGCCGGAGGCTGCGTATAAAAGGCAAACGATTCCCCGATGGCCAGGTCGATGGACTCGGCAATTGCGCCGGTCCGAATTTCCGGCCCCTTTACGTCCATCATCACCGCCACGTGCCGCCCGATGCGCCCGGAAACCTCCCGGATGCGTCCCACCCGCTCGATCACCCAATCCTCCGTCGCGTGCGCCATGTTCAGGCGGATCACATCCACGCCCGACAGGATGAGCTTTTCGAGCTGCTCGGGGCTCTCCGTCGCCGGGCCGAGCGTGGCTATAATTTTGGTATGCCGGTAATTTCCTCGCGTCATAAGTACAATCAATGTGCGCTCCGACGCGAGGGAGAGTCGCCGGTTCGCTGGCGCCGTTTATAGCGCCTCCCCGCGCGGATGGGAATCCACAAATCTGTTTGACCTCAAAGGCCCGCCAGACCCACGGTCTCGCGCGTGAGAGCGAACTCCTGGCAGGCGGGGCATTGGTTACTGGCGGCAATCGTCACGGCCACGATATTGGCAATACCCTTGGCAATACCCGCCCGGGCTCAGACCACCGGGGATCGCCGGCGCGAGATCGAGACCGCCCTCGACAATTACGCCGAGGCGAAGACCGGCGACCAGCGCGCCGCGATCATCGAATACCTCCGGCAGCTCGACCGCAAGCAGATGGCCGCCGCACTCATCGACCACATCATCGCCTCCGGCAATGGCATCGAGGCCACGCTTTACAACGATCTTATCGAAGTTTTCAAACCCGATGGCTGCAATGCGATCCTCGACCGCCTGCAAAACACGGACGACGCGGTAGCCAAAGGCAAGCTGATCGTCGCATTGCGCCATTGCGCCGGCCCGGACATTGATGGTGCGCTCGAAGGCTGCCTCGGCGACAAACGCCCCGTCCCCTTCGCAGCCCATGGCCCGCTGCCCCGCCGCGTCTGCGATCTGGCGTACGACGAATTATTCCTGAAGTTGCGGACCGATCCGCGTTACGGCCTCGACCCCAGCCCGCGAATGCGCGGCATCATCACCGAGGCAACGCCGATCAAAACACGCGACACGCTAATTGCACGCCTCCGGTCAAAATTGCCCGTGAAAGTTCCTTCACCCGCGCCGTCCGTCCCGCCGGAAATCACGAAGCCCGCGACGGCCGCGATCCCGGCACAATAGAATCCCCTTAACCGCGGGGGCTCAATGCTCCGACAACGGTGACATTCCCCGCACCCCTTCCGATTTCGCCAGGCGCGCCCAATTGAAACCGTAGAACGCCACGAATGCGAAACACCCAAGCGGCACGATGAAGGCGCGGGACATATCGAATTTATCCCCCACGTAACCCATCAGCTTCGGCAGGATCGCGCCACCCATGATTGCCATGACAATGAACGCGGAAGCTTTCTTCGCGCGCGTGCCGAGCCCGTGAATGCCGAGCGCGAAGATGGTGGGAAACATGATCGACATGAAGAAGTAGCTCAGGAAGATGCAAACGACCGAGAACCAGCCGAGCTTCAGGAAGATCAGCCCGCAGATGATGGCGTTGATGAAGCCGTAAAGGCCCAGGACCTTGTGGGCCTTGAAAGTCCTCAGGATGGCGGCGCCGGAGAAGCGTCCGGCCAGGAAACAAACGAAGGCGAGCGAAGCGAGATTCGCTGCGCCGTTGTCAGTCAGCGTCAGGGCGCCGTTCTTCGGGGTAAACCATGTGCTGAACAAGCCGGTGCTGTCCGCGCGAATGCCCGCTGACACCGGAGAGTTATAGCGGTAAATACTAAAAATCACCAGCAGCACACCAACCGCCGACAGCGCCAGCCACCCCGGCTTCTGGGTTGCGCTCGGGAGGAATATGATACCCAGCGCGGCAAGCAGGACACCCCAGATAAATGTGTGAATGACCACTGCGTCCGCGAGCCAGTTGTGCGGATAGACCGTGGTAATCGACGCGGGGAATCCCGGCGTCTGCGAAGTCATGTAATTGATGAAGAAACTGAATATCCCGGCCTGCGCGGCGACATAGAGAAACTGCGCGACGACGGCCATGACAAAGTGCGGGTGGGACCAGATCGAGTGCGAGACATTCGGGTCGCCCTCATCCAGATGATAATCGTCCTCGACCTTGATGTCGGGCATGTGTGCAAAACTGAATACGACGGCGAGCACGGTAACCACGACCGCCACGCTCACGTAGGGAATCCAAAGGGTCGCAGAGCCCGTGCTATGGCCGGAGGCGTCCTTGCTATAAAAATAAGCGGCTCCGGCGAGCGGCCCGTATACCCAGCCTATTCCATTGCAGGACTGGGCGAGGTTGATCCGCGTAGCGGCGTATTGCTGGTCGCCAAGGACGGTGGTGTAGGGATTGGCGACGGTTTCCAGAAAGGTCAGTCCCGATGCGATGACGCATACGCCCAGCAAGAACGCCCAGAACTGGGCGATATGGGTCGCGGCGAGAAACCAATAGCCTCCCACGGCCACCAATAGAAGGCCGGCGATGATGCCGCCTCGATATCCCAGCCTCGTCGCCAAAATGCCGGCCGGCAGCGACATGAGCGTATAGCCGAGATAATGCGCGAATTGCACCCAGGCCGATTGTGCAAGGGTCAGGTGCAGCACCTCCTGGAAGTGCTTGTCCATCACATCGATCATCCCGTTGCAGAATCCCCATAGGAGAAAGAGGGAACTGACGAGAAGGAAGGTAAAGGCCAGCCGTTTGCCGTCGGGTGTTGTAAAAATGCTCTTTTTTGCCGTTTGTTCGTGCATGGGGGATGTGGGTGGGGGGTTGAAGAGGGAAGCCCGAAGCCTATTCAAAGACCGCTTGCCAAGCACAGTCCATTTTTCACCGTGGGAGAATGCGCGAAGCCCCCGCGGCCCTCTTGCCCCCCGCTCCATTCAGTGCAACAAATGACGCTCCTCGAATGGCCCAAACGGTCCACACCCTTACCCATGTCACCCGCGACGAGGAACGCGACGTCGAGCTCCGGCCGATGCAGTTCCTCCGGATCATGCGCCGTATTTTCAGCTATGCGATGCCGCACCGGCGGATCATCATCCTGCTCGGCTTTCTCACCACGATCCGCAGCATTCAACTGCCGCTCGTCGCCCATCTGCTGAGCGCGGTCATCAACGGGCCCATCGCCCACAAGGATTTCCATGGCATCATCGTCGGCGCCGGCGCCTTCGGGGCGTTGGCCATATTCACGCAAGTGACCCTCGGCTTTCGCGTCCTTTACGCGCTGGAGATTGGCGAGTTGGTCGTACGCGATATGCGCAATGCCATCTTCGAGCATTTGCAGGGACTCACCGCCTCCTTCTTCGGCAAGATGAAGGTCGGACGCATCATCAGCCGCATGTCGTCGGACCTCGAGGCCATCCGGCTGGGCGTCCAGGACATTGTTTTCATGAGCATCGTCGGCTTCGGCCAGGCGCTCTTCGCCGCCATCCTCATGTTCCGCACGGACAAGGTCCTCTTCTGCCTCATTCTCGTCATGGGGCCCATCATCTGGGCCTTCAATCGCCACTTCAGCCGGCACCTCATCCATGCCCAGCGCGAGGCACAGGAGAGCTTTTCCCGTGTCACCGCCACGCTTGCCGAATCGGTCACCGGCATCCGCGTGACGCAAGGCTTCGTACGGGAGGAAACAAACTCCCTCCTCTTTCGCGACCTCCTTCAGGACCATTCCCGCTACAGTCTCAACGCCGCCCGCACCGGGGCGATGTTCCTGCCGATCCTCGAGTTAAACAGCCAGGTTTTCATCGGCCTGCTCCTGCTGCTCGGCGGCTGGCGGGTGCTCCATCACCAGACCTCGCTCGGCGCGATCGTCGAGTTCTTCTTCCAGTCGAACATGTTCTTCGATCCGATCCGCAACCTCTCGACCCAGTACACGCAGGCCTTTACCGCGCTCGTCGGCGCTGAGCGGGTCTTCCGCCTGCTCGATACTCCGCCCGATTGGACCGATCCCCCCTCGGCCAAGCCGATCCGCGATGTCCGTGGCCACGTGGAATTCCGCGACGTCAACTTTGGCTACGATCCGAATCGGCTCATCCTCCATGATGTATCCTTCGAGGCACTCCCCGGTCAGACCATCGCGCTTGTGGGCCATACCGGCAGCGGCAAGACATCGGTCACCAACCTCATCACGAAAGCATGGCTGCCCACCTCCGGCGCCTTGCTCATCGATGGCCGGGATATCCTGCAAATCACCACGCCCAGCCTCCGCAAGCACCTCGGCGTCGTGCAGCAGTCCAATTTCCTCTTCGAAGGCACCATCCTCGACAACATCCGGTTCTCACGCCCCGAGGCAACGCTGGCCGAAGTCATGGACACCGCCCGCAAGCTCGATTGCCTGGACCTCTTCGAGACACTGCCCGACGGCTGGAACACACAGGTCGGCGAGGCCGGCAATGCCCTCTCGCTCGGCCAGCGCCAGTTGGTCTGTTTCGCCCGCGCCCTCCTGGCCGATCCCCGCGTCTTCATCCTCGACGAGGCCACCAGCTCCATCGACGCCATCACCGAGTCGCGCCTGCAAAAATCCCTCGCCCTCCTGCTGCGGGGCCGCACCAGTTTCGTCATCGCCCATCGCCTGAGCACCATCCGGCAGGCGGACCTCATTCTGGTGATGGCGAACGGGAGGATTATCGAGCGCGGCACCCATGCCGAACTGCTCGCCATGAACGGGGCGTACCACGACCTCTATACGCAGTTCGTGCGCGTGGACTAAATGGGCGGGTTTCTACCGAGATTGCCCGAGGGGGAATAGGGACAAATTGGCGCTGTTTCCCGGCATTTTCGGGCCGCCGATCAAGGGTCGGCACATGTCATGCTTTATCAATCGTGCGTGATGCGTTCCCTTGTAATTGCCACTCTGTTTTGCCTGTTCCTTCCCGCCGTGCGCTCGTTCGGCGGAGAGTTTGACCGTCGTGCCATCGTGAGCGTGACGGATCAGGAAATCGCCATTGTGGATAACGGATGTGTGATCGCCCGCTACCCCGTATCGACCTCGCGGTACGGCGTGGGCGATGGGTTCAACAGCTACGCCACGCCGCTGGGTGAAATGGAGATCGCCGGCAAGATCGGCGATGGCGCCCCGCTGGGAGCCGTCTTTCACCATCGCCGCTGGACCGGCGAAGTCCTCCGGCCCAATTCCCCCGGGCGGGACCCGATTGTGACCCGCATTCTCTGGCTGCGCGGCCTCGAGAACTGCAACGCCAACGCCTTTGGCCGCAACATTTACATCCACGGCACGCCGGTCGAGCGGTTGATCGGGCGGCCTGCCAGCTTCGGCTGCATCCGCATGCGTTCGAGGGACGTGGTACGGCTCTACGATATGATGCCCCTGGGCGGACGGGTCGTGGTCACGGAGGAGCCGCTCAGATTCGCCGTCGCCGGCATGAACGAGCCGCAGCGTTACGCGTTCGACGATTACTACACCCAGAATCGCCTTGCCTCGGACGACGGCCAATAACTAATAGGCCGTGCTCTGCATCGGCCATCGGGGTGCTGCCGGTCATGAACCGGAGAATACTTTGCGTTCCGTACGCCGCGCCCTCGAGATGGGCGTGGACGGAATCGAAATCGACGTTTACTGCATCGAGGGCGAATTGATCGTCATTCACGACGCAACCCTTAACCGCACCACCAACGGCAAGGGCTCCCTCCGCCGCCACACCCTGGCCCAACTGCGCAGCCTCGACGCCGGCAAAGGCGAACGCATTCCGCTGCTGCGCGAAGTGCTTGAGACGGTCCATCGTCGCGCCTTGGTCAATATCGAACTCAAAGGCCACGGCACCGCCGGACCGGTCATGGAACTGTTGCGCGAGCATATCCACCGCGGATGGACGGCCGCCGATTTCATCGTCTCATCCTTCCGCCGGGCAGAGCTGCGCCAATTGCGCGGATCGGGCCTCCGGATCGGCATTCTGTTTGCGCGATCGGCGCGCTCATTCCGTCCCATGGCGCGCGCGCTCGATGCGTGGTCCATTCACGTCCCGCTCTCCCAAGTCAATGAGCGGCTGGTCACACGGGTCCATGCTGATGGCCGAAAAATCTTCGTCTTTACCGTAAACGACCGGGCCGGGATGGACCGGCTCCAGCGGATGGGAGTGGACGGCATTTTCTCCGATTTCCCAGACCGCTGGACGGCTTCTCCCGGAGTCAGTCGTTGACGCCGCCGCGCGGGCCGCGTTTTATATTGGTCTCGGCTGGATGAGATTCCTCCCTGGCGTCCATTGCGCCCGTCGGGCCGCCCGGCAAATGAGAATTACCCTCTTCGTCCCCTGCTTCATGAACGCCATGTTCCCGAAGGCGGCCATGAGCATCGCCACGGTCCTCGAGCGCCTGGGGCATACGGTCGATTATCACGAGGATCTCTTCTGCTGCGGGCAACCGGCCTTTAACGCCGGCTATTGGGACGAGGCGCGCAAGGTGGCCGGGCCGGTGGTGGAAAAACTCACGGCCATCGAGTCGGATGCCATCGTCATCGGCTCGGGCTCGTGCGGGGCCATGCTGAAGGTTTTCTACCGCGATCTCTTCGCCAATACCGCCCTGGCGGCCGATGCGGCGGCAGTCGGCGAGCGCACATGGGAGTTTTCCGATTTTCTGGTGACGAAACTGGGCGTCACCGACGTGGGCGCATCCTTCCCGGCCAAGGTGACATTTCACGACGGCTGCCATGGGCTGCGGGAATTGAAGGTCAAATCGCAACCGCGCCGGCTCCTTGAGCATGTGAAAGGGCTGGAGTTGGTCGAGATGCCCGACGCGGAGACCTGCTGCGGATTCGGCGGGAGTTTTTCGGCAAAATTCCCCGCGATCTCGACCGCCATGGGCGAGGTGAAGTGCGCCTCGGCGGTTGCGACCGGGGCGGCTTACATCGTCTCAAATGATTCGAGTTGCCTGATGCAAATCCAGGGTCTGCTCGACCGGCAGAAGAAGCCGGTCAAAACGCTCCATCTGGCAGAAGTGCTTGCGAGCCAATAGGATACACGAGGATGGCGACCGCTTTTTCCCGGCAATTCAAGACCGACGCGAAGCACGTCGCCGGCGACCTGCGCCATCGGGGGCTGATCAAAACGGCGCTCACCAAGTACGAGGCGGCGAGGGACTTGCAAAAGTCGTCGTACCAGGATTGGCAGGGGGCGCGGCAGGCGGCCGCCGAGCGGAAGTGGGAGGCGATCAATCATCTAAATGATTTTTTAGCGGAATTATCCGCTAAGCTCGAGGCGCGCGGGACGAAGGTCCATTGGGCGAGCAATGGCGAGCAGGCGCGGCAAATTTTCATGGATATCCTGCGCGAGAAAAAGGCGCGCTCGATCATCAAGTCCAAGGCGATGACCGCGGAGGAGATTCACCTCAACGAAGCGCTGGACCATGCCGGCTACAGCGTGGTCGAGAGCGACCTGGGCGAGTACATCGTCCAGCTTCGCAACGAGGCGCCGTACCACATCGTCTTTCCCGCGATGCATCTCACGCGCGGCGAGATCAGCAGCCTTTTCGCGGAGAAGCTCGGCAGCGCTCCCACGGACAATCCCGAGGACCTGACGATGATCGCCCGCGCGGTGCTGCGCGACAAATACATCACGGCCGACGTCGGGATCACCGGGGCGAACTTTGCCGTCGCGGAGACGGGGATGATCTCGATCACGGAAAATGAAGGAAATGCGCGCCTCACGGC
>JBEKOV010000117.1:0-10535 GCA_049521415.1 Chthoniobacteraceae bacterium | reverse complement strand
CGCAGTCGTGTGCCCCTTTTCTCTCGCCGCTATGATCCGCTCCCGCAGATCAAGACTGTAGGTTCGCATCCACCTACCATACCACTCTTTGCCTCAGATTAAATAGAAAATGCTCTAATCTGTGATTGCTAATTGAAGAGATTTGGCCGCCCGGCCTTGGCGGGGTGGGGGGATTCGAAGATCGAATTTGATTTGGCCTGGGGACTCAGTCTTCCGGGTGCCGCGGCATGTGCGGGTGGAGAGGGGATGAAATATAGGGGACGGCTGCTCTGATACAAAAATTATTGACTTGGCGCCCCAAATTTGTATCGTCGCGGGAGCTAAACTCTGCCCGCAGGCCCTTTATAGAAACTCCGTACCCTTAGCGACTTATGAACCCTCCTATCCAAAGAGCAATCGTCCGCGGGAAATCGCGGATTTTCGTAGTTCTGGCGTTGCTGGTGGGGAGCTTGAGCATTGTCAGCGTGTCCCAAGCTCAACCGCTCCCGTCCCCCATTCTCTCGGGCTTGCTGGGGTCGGGCACGGGCGCCAAAATTTATGGCAAGATTTCCACCGTCCTAGCGGCGCTGGAGGCCGAAGCCGAAGAGACCGGGACCAATCCCGCAGCGGTCGCGGACCTTCCCTCGGACATCAGTTACGCGGAGTACTACCTGAATTCACCCGGTGGCTCTTACAGCATCACAGGAGCCGCTTCGAAGTACTACGCCGTGATTGTCCCCGATGTGATCCCGCTCATGAGTGGCAGCGCCGCCCTTGTGGACTCCGGGACGATCTCCACGGTGTTCTCCAACTTCATGCCCGACAGCACCAAAGCCGACCTTGCCTATTTCCTTACCGGCGCGGATTTGACGGGCGGCAACAGCGACTTCTACAGCGCCATCGGGCCGATGGCGGCTGCGGTCGCAGCCACGCTCTCGCGGAGCGATCTGGCTACCTACGCGCCCTTGATCGGCGAGCTTGCTACCTATCCGATCATAAAGAATTCGTCGGCCTCGACGCTGGAAGCAGAATACTTCCCGAGCATCGCCAATGACATTGCAACCAGCAGCACGGCGCTGACTGTTACGGAGCAGGCCGGCATCGCCGGCTATGTTGCCGTGCTTGTCGAGAAGAGTGCGCTTGCCGTGGCGATCACGACGGCCACTACGGTGGAACAGACCGTTCTTACGGCTGAGGGACCTTCGCAGGATGCCACGGTAGCAGGCATTTTCTCGAGCAACCCCTACTTGCTCTCCCTGGCTCCGTATCTCGGCGCACTCGCCGCAGCACAGCCCGGGGCGGATATTGCGGCGGTCTCGGGCTCGACAGCCGACGCCTCGCCGAAGTTCTACAGTGGGATTGCCTACCAGATTGCACTGGCCACCGGCACGGCTAATGCGGCCACGGTCGCAGGCGCCGTCGCCGGCTCGACTGCTGCGTCGAGCGATGGCGCTCGGGAATACGTTGCCAATACTGTCATAGCGGCCCAGCCCAGCGAGGATGCCGCCGTGGCCGCCGCAGTCGCTCCTCATCTGAGCGACACCGACAAGGAGATCCTCGCATACTTGATTTCCGATCAGGACTTGGGGCTCTACAACGTGGAGAGCACCACGCTCAATCAGCCCGGCGACATCGGGCCTGCGGCTGCGGCCATCGCCGTTCAGGTCAGCTCAACCGAAAGCACTTACGGCTCTGTATCCGCCTTGATCGCTGAATATGCCGCCATCCCATTTCTGAAGGACACTTCCGCCTCGACGCTGGAGCAGGAGTACTTACCGGGCCTCGCCTATGACGTGGCCATGAGCAGCACTAATGAGACCCTCGCGGATCAAGCCTTGATCGCCACGGATGTTGCGCTCCTCGTCCTGAGAAGCGACCCAACCCTCGTAGCGACCATAGTGAAGACCGTTGAGGATTGCTCGCTCTCGGGCGGCGGTCCCCCCCACCGCCCGATCGTCGCGGCCACTTACGCCGCGGCTATCCCGTTGGAGGCAGTCGTCTCGGCCAGCAATGCGGCCATGGGCCAGTCGCCTGAACTGTCCGGGTCGATTGGCGCCGCGGTGGCGATCGCGGGCACGGTTCCGAAGTATGGCGCGCAGGGGGCCATCGCCTTGGCGGTGGCGGAAGCAGCGACATTGCCGAATGGCGAGGATCTGAATGACGCTCTGTATGACACGGCAGAAGCATTCGGCGCGGTTAGCTCCCAACTGGGTGGTAACACGAATATCTTCCTGGTAGCCAAGGCGCTGGCTGGAGCCACGACTGGATACAGCGCCACTCACGCGCCTGAGGAGAACGATGCGATCCCGGCCATCGTCAGTGCCTTCACCTCGCAGATGGGCAGTTCCAGCTATATTGCGACGCTGGTGGAATTGATAGTCTATTACTACCCGGGTGATGCGTGTGATATTCTGGGCGCCGTACTTGCGACCCTGCCGGGCAATGCGTCGGTGACCCCCGCGACACTGAAAGCCGATGTCATTGCCTTCGCTGAGGCCACGAATCTCCTCGGCCTCGAGGGGTTGACCGGAACCGGCACCAAGCCGGCCGCCTTCGCTGCGGTCAGCGGCAGCGTCGGTGCGGCCTACACCCTCGCGACTGGCACCTCCGATCCCTACATCGGCCTGACGCCGGACGAGACGCCGATCATCGACCTTTAATTTTTAATCGCGAACATCAGGTCTGCGCGCAGGCCTTTCGTGGAAAACTCCGTACCCTTGGCGTTTATGAATTCTTCCATCCAAACGGCAATCGTCCGCAGGAAATGGCGAATTTTCGTAACTCTGGCGTTCGTGCTGGGGAGCTTGAGCGTCGTCAGCCTGTCGCAGGCGGCTGCTCCAAGCGCATCGCCCATTCTCTTGACCTTGTTGGGGTCGAGCACGGGCAATGTGCTTTATGGCAGAAATGGTTTAAGTACTGTGGAGACGGCGCTGGAGGCTGAGGCTGAGGAGACAGGGACTAATCCAGCCGCCGTGACGGACATCGCGTCGGATATCAATTACCTGGAGTATTACCTGAACTCGCCCGGGGGCTCCTACAGCACGACCGGCTTCACCTCGGCGTACCTCTCTCAACTGGCCGGCGATTCGATCCCGCTCATGTATTACTCCGCGGTCGCCGCGGACTCGGGGACGCTCGCGACGGTTTTTGCCAACTTTGTCTCCGATGCCAGCAAACCTGCCCTCGCCGAGACGCTTGCCGCCGATGATGTGACGGGCGGGAATAAAGCCGACGGGAACAGCTTTTTCTACGGCGCCATTGGGCCGATGGCGGCTGCGGTCGCAGCCTCGCTCTCGCCGAGCGATCTGGCGCACGATGCGCCCCTGGTCGCGGAAGAAGCGGCGATCCCGCTTGAGAATAGCACTCCGGTGCCCGTGCCCTGGCCGCCGGGGGAGCCCGAGCCGGTGGGGATCTTGCCGGGGGGGCCGTTTTCGTATATCAATTACTATGCGATTGTTGCCAATGACGTGGCCACCAGCAGCACGTCGCTGACTGTTGCGACGCAGGCCGCAATCGCGGGAGATGTCGCCGAAATCGGGGAAATCGGCGAACTCCTGATGATAAGATTGAATCCCACCGCGGCCCTAAGCACGGCCCAAGGCACGGCCATCGATACGGCCACGACGGTGGAGCAGACTGTTCTTACGGCGCAGGGCACGTCGCAGGACGCGACGGTGGCAGGAACCTTCTCGAGCAACCTCGTATTGCAGGAACTGGCACTACCGCCATATCTCGGCGCGCTCGCGGCGAAGCAGGCCGGGGCGAATATCGCGGCGGTATCGGTCGCGACCGTGGATGGCGCGCCCAAGTTCGTCTATGCGACGGCCTACCAGATCGCGCTGGCTACCGGGACGAGCAATGCGGCTACTGTCGCGGGGGCCATCGCCGGGGCGTCGGGCGCATCGAGTGACAGCGTTCGGGAATACGTCGCGGAGTACGTTATAGCGGCGCAGCCGAGCCAGGATGCCGCCGTGGGCGGAGCGGTCGCTCCACATCTGAGTGACAAGGACAAGGCAACTCTTGCCTATCTGATTTCCGATCAGGACCTGGGGCAGTACACCAGCGACACGATTGACGGCGCCTCGCTGAATCAGCCCAGCCACGTGGGGCCCGCGGCTGCCGCCATCGCCGCGCAGGTCAATCCAAGCGAAAGCACTTATGGAACGGTGACGAGTGTGATCGCGTATGATGCCTGTCTCCCGTTCTTTATCTCGAAGAGCAGTACGTCGTCGACGCTGATCCAGGAGTTGTTCCCCTCGATCGCCGATGACGTGGCTACGAGCAGCACGGCAGAGAGTCTCTCGGATCAGGCTTTGATCACGGATGATGTTGCCTACCTCACCTACAAGGAATATCCGGCGACCTCGGCAACGACTGTCGAGACCGTGGAGGAGAGTGCCATTGCGGAGAGCGGCTCCAGCCGCAAGGTGATAGCGGCGACATTCGCCTCGAATGTCCCGTATGAGGCGGTTGTCTCGGCGAGCACGGCGGCCATGGGCCAGTCGCCGGAACTGTCCGGCTCGATTGGCGCGGCGGCGGCGATCGCCGGCGCGGTTCCAAAGTATGGGACGGGGGGCGAGATCGCGGTGGCGGTGGCGGAAGCCGCGGCATTGCCGAACGGGGAGGATCTGAACGACAGCCTTTATGACACGGCGGAGGCTTTTGCAGCTGTCAGCTCCCAACTGGGCAGTAACACGAATATCTACCTTGTGGCCAATGCCCTGGCTGGCGCCGCGACCGGATACAGCGCCACGCATGCGCCTGAGGAGAACGATGCGATCCCGGCGGCCATCGTCAGCGCCTTCACCTCGCAGATGGGCAGCTCCAGCTACGTAGCGACGCTTGTGGAATTGCTCACCTATTACTTCCCTGGGGATGCGCCTAACATTCTCGGCGCGGTAATCGCGACGCTGCCGGGCAATGCGACGGTGACTGCATTGGCCCTCAAAGCGGATGTGATCGCTTATGCCGAGGCCACGAACCTGAACGACCTGGAGGCGCTGACCGACACCAGCACCAAGGCGGCAGCCTATGCCGCGGTGAGCGGCAGCGTGACGGCGGCCTATACGCTGGCGACGGGCACCGAGGCTGATAATCCCTACAAGGATTTAACACCCGATGAGACGCCGATCATCGACCTTTGATCGCGAACGGGGAGGCTAGAGAGTCTTAGGACCAGGTCTCGCCCAATTTGTGGAGGCCGGCTTTTTTGAGGTCGGCGGGGGTCATGGCGATGTGAAATTCGACGCTGGCATTGAAGGTGAGGAACCAGGGCTCGGCGAGGGCGGGGATTTTGGAGGCGTTGGGAAGGTCCACGACCATGATGGCGCCGCGCTTGCCATGGTGGGTGGTGAAATAGATGGCCTCGGGTTTGGTTTCTTCGAGGATCTTCTTGAGTTTTTTACCTGCGGAGCCGTCTTTGACGGCTTCGTTGAATTGATCGGTAGGGAGGGTGATATTCAGGAGGATGCGCATGGAGAGGAGGAAAGCGGAGGAATAATCGACGGTCAATGAACATCGGGAGCGGAGAGGCGCCGGTGGCGGGACTCGAACCCACACGGAGTTTTCACTCCAACGGATTTTAAGTCCGCTGTTTTACTCTGGATATGGCCTCTGTTGCCGTTTTGTTGCCGTGTTTTTACGACGGATAACGATCCGT
Source organism: Chthoniobacteraceae bacterium (assembly GCA_049521415.1). Taxonomy (GTDB): domain Bacteria; phylum Verrucomicrobiota; class Verrucomicrobiia; order Chthoniobacterales; family Chthoniobacteraceae; genus DATAXI01. The sequence goes on along the minus strand of JBEKOV010000117.1, from coordinate 4,897 downwards.
CGCGTGACCTTGCGACAGATCATTCGCCCGTTCCCTTCGCGCCGTCGCGCAACTCGATTGGGAGGTGGTAGCGTGTGCTCTTGAGCGAGCCCGTGCGAGTGAGCGCTTGCTTGTCCACCAAGTCTTGCAGGTCGCGGGTGGCGGTGGCGCGCGAAGTGCCGGTGATGCGGATATAATTTTCGGCGCTCAAGCCGCCCGTGAAACCGTTTGGCCCTTCACGAAACATTCGCGCGACGACCTTTTCCTGACGCTCATTGAACTGCCCGCGAAACCGGTCGAAGAACTTGGTTTTGGCGATGAGAAAATCAAGCATCCGCTGGGCGTATTCTTGCGCCTCCAGAACAGTCTTCGCGAAATAAACCAGCCACTCGGTTACCTCGTTCCGCTTGTTGCTGCGTTCCAGCATGTCGTAATAGGCCTTGCGCTTGCTGTTAATGGTGTGGGAGAGCGCGATCAGCGTGGATTGGCCCAGCCCTTGTGACACCGCTTTTTCGGCGACGGCGCGGCTTATGCGTCCGTTGCCGTCTTCAAACGGGTGGATGCAGACAAAATACAGGTGCGCGATTCCGGCACGGGCGAGGACGCGCATGGGCGTTTTCCCTTTGGGTGCGGTGTGATTGAACCACCCGATGAATCGCTTCATTTCCTTGGGCAGGGAGTGCGAGGGCGGTGCTTCAAAATGAACCTTGGGGGCGTGAAGCGGGCCTGAGACGACCTGCATGGGGCTTTCGTCTCTTCGGTATCTGCCGATGTCCTTCACGTCCTGCCGACCGCTCATGAGCAGTTCATGCCAGCGAAAGAGAATCTCGTCCGTGAGGGGCGCGTCGAAATGGCGGTACAAATCCACCATTATCCGGGCGATGCCCTGCTCGGCGGGCGGAACCTTCCGGTTGTCGGACGTGAGGCCGAAATTGCGCCGGATCGAGGATTGAAGGCTGTCGCGATTGAGGATTTCGCCTTCAATTTCCGAGGTCTTCAATGCTTCGTCGCTGATGAGTTCAACGGTGAGTTGCTGCCTGTCTTCATCGCCCACATGCTTCACCGCGCCGGAAAACACACCCGACTGGCGCAAAAATTCCGCTTCGAACGCCTCCAGTTTTGAGACGTCGTAGCGGAATTTTTGCCAATCTTCCTGCTGCCAGTTCCAGATTTTTCGATTGGGCATGAGCTATAACGTCTCCATTTATGCCTCACTATTATGGCATATTATGAGCTATAAATCCAGCTTCTATTGATCAGAATGCGAACAATTTATGGAGGGCGCATTTTAAGCGAGACGGAGACACCCCACCTATTTGCGGAGAATAGAGGCTACAATCGCCGCATGGTGATTGCTCCCATAATCTCCTGTAAACTCCCATTCATGGCACTTGCTTTTTCTCCCATAATCTCCTATAATCTCCCGTATGAACTGGCAGGATTTCAGATTGAGCAAAAGGCTGTTGCTGCCCGTAGCGGCAACCGAAGCCATCTATAGCGTAATCGCGGAAATCGACACGGTGAAGAATACCTATGCCCTCGCCAACAAACTGCTGCCGCAGACGATTGAACGCCTGACTCATTCGGTGATTGTGACCTCGACCGGCGCGTCGAACCGTATTGAGGGCAACCGGTTCAGCGACGCCGAGGTTGAGGCCCTCTACCGCAAGATGCGGATCAAGTCTTTGAGGACGCGGGATGAACAGGAGGTGGCCGGTTATATCGAAATGCTGGAGCGCGTGTTCGAGCATCACCGGGACATTCCGATCACGGAGAACCACATCCTGCAACTGCACAGGGATATGCTGGCCTATAGCGATAAGGACGAGGGCCACAAGGGACAGTATAAGTTCGGTCCCAACCGCGTGGAAGCCAAGGATCAGTCCGGCAACGTCGTCGGTATTATTTTTGATCCGACACCGCCGCATCTCACGAAAAAGGAGATGGAGGATTTGATCGGGTGGTACGGCTGGGCGCAGGCGGAGCGTTTCCGGCATCCGCTGATTCTCATCGCTAACTTCGTTTTCGAATATCTGGCCATTCACCCGTTTCAGGACGGCAATGGGCGTACCAGCCGCTTGCTGACAAACCTCATGCTGCTCCAGAACGGCTACGTATTTTCCGCGCTGGTGTCGCATGAGAAGCTTATCGAAGAGACCAAGGCCGACTACTATCTGGCGCTCAGCAAGAGCCAAAGGACGTGGAAAACGGAAGCCGAGGACATGACGCCCTGGCTGATGTACATCTTCGATATTTTCCGGAGGCAGGCCAGAGCGGCGCAAGCGATCCTGGAAAGCGATCAGTTTGAATATCTTCTTTCGGAGAAGCAACTGGCCCTCTGGAATTGGGCGCGGGGGTTGGCGGGAGGAGAATTCAGCCGCGGCGACGCGATAGAAGCGCTTGGCATTGCGCCGAAAACGGTTGAGCAGATTATCAAGAAGCTGCTCGACATGAAAAAGCTGAAGCAATTGGGGCAGGGCCGGGCAACGCGTTACCGTGTCTGCGGATGAATGCGGCTCTGGGGCAGGCGCTATTGACACTTGGCGCGGGGCGGTGGCCCACATTGGTTCTGGCGGCACGATCTCCTCGATCAGCAAATTGGCGCCCGAAGCGCGAGAAAATAGATGAACGCCTGAAAGGCCGAGACGCACTTTGACCGTGGGAAGGGTTCGAAATCTCGGTTGGTTGCCGGGATTCCGACTCAGTTTGGGGGACTGCGGACCTGCCCTCGCCATGGTTTTTAGCGGAAAAATAGAGACGGAATAGGAAAATAGGCACCGATTAAAATTTGGCGCCATGCCAAATATCGGTATCCAGTGGCCCGCAAATTCTCGTAACAATTCGGCACCCAGCGACTTCTTAGGCTACGGAGGAGTTTGAAGCGGCGATTCGAGCCCAAAACATTCCCGAGCGGGAATCGTCTGGTCGGTCGACCGCTAAAAACTCACAATAATTCCTGCTCGGGAACTTTTTGTTGATTCTGTCCCATTTCTCGGGTATTGTTACCGAGCGGTAACATTACGGAGAACCATGAAATACACTCCCGAAAAAATCGGCGAAGCGGTGAAGAGCGCCCGCAAGAAGCTGGGCGTGACCCAGCGTGACTTGGCGCTAACGTCCGGGACGGGTTTGCGGTTCATCATCGACCTCGAAAAGGGAAAACCGACTTGCCAGATGGGTAAGGTCCTCACGGTCCTGAACACGCTAGGCGTTGTAATGGAGTTGAAAGCAGCGACCGGCAGGAGCCTCGGCGAATGAAACGCACCCTCGACGTATATCTGCACAGGGATTTGGTCGGCAAACTCGTCCAGGACGAGCAAGGCGTCATGCGCTTCGCCTATGTCCCCGAGTGGCTGCATCATCCGGGAGCAATTCCTCTCTCGCACTCTCTGCCGCTCACCGAGAAACGATTTGGGCGCAATGAAGCTCGCGCATTCTTTGCGGGAGTCCTCCCGGAGCAACATCAAAGGGAGGTCATCGCCAAAAACCTTGGCATCAGCGCCAAGAATGATTTCGCGATGCTAGATAAGATCGGCGGCGAATGCGCCGGAGCGGTCACCTTCTTGCCGGAAGGAGAGGCGCTGCCGAAACGGGAGGATTCCTATAGACTGCTTTTGCCGGCAGCGCTTGGCGAGATTTTGCGAACTCTTCCGCGCCGACCGCTCCTGGCGGGAGAGGAGGGCGTGCGGCTTTCACTGGCAGGCGCGCAGGACAAGGTTGCGGTGCATGTATCGGGCGACGGTATTTCTATTCCGCTCGCCGGAGCGCCCAGCACCCACATACTTAAACCTTCCATTGAACGCTTTGAAGGTGTCGTTTTTAACGAGGCGTTCTGCATGCGGTTGGCCCGCGCCGTGGGAATAAACGCCGCGCATGTTGAAACGCGCAAGGTTGCGGACATCGACTTTCTCCTGGTCGAGCGTTATGACCGCACATTCAAGCGGGATGAGAAAACCGGCGCGGAAATACTGACGCGCTTACATCAGGAGGATTTTTGCCAAGCCGCGGGTATCGTCCCCGAAAAGAAATACCAGATCGAGGGAGGCCCAGCCCTCAAAGACTGCTTTGCCCTCGTCCGCGAAGTGTCGTCGGCTCCTGTACTGGATTTGAACGCGTTGCTCGATGCGGTGATCTTTAATCTCCTGATCGGTAATAACGACGCTCACGGAAAGAACTTCTCGCTGCTATACAACGGAGGGCAAACGCGGCTTGCGCTACTCTACGACTTGCTCAGCACCGTGTACTATCCTGAACTTTCATCCAAGATGGCGATGAAGATCGGCGGCGAGTTTGACGCAAAGAAAGTTCGACCGCAGGATTTTGAGCGCATGGCTGAGGAATCCGGGCTTGCCAAGCCCATGGTCCGCCGCCGTGTGCTGGAACTGTCAGAACTCGTGCTCTCCAAATTTCCGACCGTGGCAATGGATCATTCCACAGCAATCGGAGTCTCAAGGCTCATCGAAGCCAACTGCAGCCGAATGATGCAGAAGTAGTTCCTGGCCAGTTTGCCTGCTGGATGGGCGGAGATGGGAATGCTGATTTCCACTGTATTCATGGGGTAAAACGCATTTTCAGAGGTGCCGGTGGCGGGACTCGAACCCGCACGGGGTGATTAGCCCCAACGGATTTTAAGTCCGTTGCGTCTGCCATTTCGCCACACCGGCATGTGCTGGCGACCGGGAACGTACGATTGACGAACCGGAGCGATGCTGTCCTCGTAAGGGGATTTGTGCAAGAGCGCGGGTGTGCGGGCTGAATCCGCTCCGAACCGACGCCGCGGAAGCGCCAGAGCAAGGCCTAGAGCATTTTCTATTTAATCTGAAGCATATTGGGCATGATGAAGGAAGTGGAGGCATTCGGAGGCTGAGAAGCAGTTGAGGGCGTGGGCGATTGCCTTGACGAGGTCATCGAAGGTTCT
>JBEKOV010000116.1:0-10568 GCA_049521415.1 Chthoniobacteraceae bacterium | reverse complement strand
CATTGCAACCAGATACGCAAAAAGAGCCTCTTCCTTCCTCTCACTCGTCCAAATCCGCTGCATTGTCCTATGGCTGGCTATCTCGTGACGACACTATCTAATCAGCAGGGTTCCCAAGGGGGGCGGGGGGGAATCGCTTTGGGCTGGCGGACAAGCCAGGGGTAAAAAAACCTCCGCTTTCTTTCGAAAGCGGAGGTTAAAAAATCGCTTGAGCGCGGTTAGGAATTAAGCAACCCAGCGGGGTTTCAGGCGGCGTTTCAGGTGGCCCACGCCCAGAAGGACACAGAGACCGGCTCCCATCGAAAGGACTGACGAAGGCTCGGGCACGGTCGTATAGGTGAGGGCCGCTCCGTTAATGATGCCCGAATTCGACTGCGGGCCGCCAGTGACATCACCATTAAAGCCCCAGTTGATCGTGATATCACCACTTGCATCGGGTGTCAGGTCATACTGGACTACTTGCGCGTTGAGTGAATTAATGTCTACGGTTTGGACTCCCGTATCCGTAGAACCGACGACATCAATAGTATCATTCCGGGGGACACTATCGGAGGCTGTGGTGAATAGGTCGAGTTGATATGTCTGGCCCAAGGTCAGACCTGTAAACTGATACGTGGCGGAACCGTCGGTCTCGCTGTTGTAGGTGTTTCCCGAATATGCGGCACCACCCAAAAGTGTTGTCAGGGCTGTATCGTTTGCATCGCCGCCGAGACTGGTGCCGTTGTAGCCACCATTGTAGTTGCCTTCGTTAGAGCCCGTTGGATTGGCGGGGGTGAAAACGATGCCTTGAATCGTCAGCGATCCCGGCGCATCATCTTCGAAATTTGCGCCGCCAGCCTCGTTGGCAAGAAGAGTCAATCCGCCGCCGGGATCGCCGCTCGTGAGTGGGATTACGGTTTGAGCGTGGCCCTGAGTCAGGGCGCCAACACCTATTAGGAACACAATAAATGCGATTTTCTGGAGAGGTTTCATACTTTGTGAGGAGATCATGCCAAGAGCTTCAACTATCGTCAACCCTTATTTTTGAAAAAATTTATCACAGGCTCTTGTCAAGAGGAGGTCCGTCGCCCGAGGAGGGGCGTCTGCGCAGGCGGCAAGCTGTTCAGCCGGTGAGGAATGCACAATTTTCCGCGCCGTAAGAGCTCCTTCCGGCGAAAGAGAGGCTGGCAGTTTCACTTCCCCGGCTGGGGGGGTGCGTAATCCGCCTCCTGCGGCTCAGGCACCTGCTTGAGCAGCCGGTGGATGAGATGCACGGAGGTGAGCCCCTCGGAATCGGCGGCGAAGTTCGTGAGGATGCGATGCCGCAGCACCGGGAGCGCCGCCTTGCGGATGTCGTTGCAGCTTACGTGAATGCGCCCTTCCATCACGGCGCGTGCTTTGGCAGCCATGATCATCACCTGGCTGGCGCGCGGGCCGGCTCCGGTGGAGATGTATTCCTTCACGAAAGGCGGCGCTTCGGGGCCGGCCGGCCGGGTGGAGCGGACCAGCCGCGTCGCATATTTGATGACGTGTTTGGAGACGGGGATTTTTCGCACCACTTCCTGGAGCTGCAGGACCTCGGCCTTCGACAGCACCGGCTGCGCTGTCACGCGCGTGGCCCTCGTGGTCGCCTCGACGATGATCTCTTCCTCCTCCGCGCTGGGGTAATCGACCCAGATATTGAACATAAAGCGGTCGAGCTGCGCCTCGGGCAGCGGATAGGTGCCTTCCTGCTCGATCGGGTTTTGCGTCGCCAGCACGAAGAAGGGCTCGCCAAGGGCGTAGGTCTGATTGCCAACGGTCACGCGGTGCTCCTGCATCGCCTCGAGCAACGCCGCCTGTGTCTTGGGCGGAGTCCGGTTGATCTCGTCGGCCAGCAGCAGATTGCAGAAGAGCGGCCCGCGCAAGAAGCGGAATTCGCGCTCGCCAGTGCCGCGATTGGTCTCGAGGATCTCCGTGCCGGTAATGTCGGAAGGCATCAGGTCGGGAGTGAACTGGACGCGCCGAAAATCGAGGTCGAATACCTTGGCGATGGTGCTGACCATGAGGGTCTTTGCCATGCCGGGCATGCCGATGAGCAGCGCATGCCCACCCCCGATCATGGCCATCAGGATTTCTTCGACCACATGGTATTGCCCGACGATGACCTTGCCGATCTCCCCGCGGATGAGGGCGGCGCGCTGGCCCATCTGCTGGACCAGGACGAGATCGTCCCGCGAGGCGGGGAGCGGTTCCGCGGCGGTGATGAGAGATGGGGCGGTATAATGTCCCACCGCTTCCGCCGGCGGCTCGCCGGGCCCGGCTTCATGTTCCGCCGCCGAGTGGGCCACGAATTGCATTTGCGTGGTGTCGCCCACGCGGAGGATATCGCCGTTCTGGAGCAGGGCGGAGTCGATTTTGGTTTCGTTGACGAAGGTGCCGTTGGAACTGTTCAAATCGGAAACGACCCATCCGTTTCCATTGGGGTGAATCTCGCAGTGGACGTTTGAGACCTGCGTGTCCGGGATTGTCACCGCGCAATCCGGATGCCGGCCCAACTGGACGCCGGCGGGATCAAGTTCGACGCGCCGCCCCGCGGCAGGTCCGGCGATGATGATGAGTTCAGCCATAATAATGAATCGATGTTTTGCGCCTCAAGGCGAGGGCCGGGGCTGGAGAGACCAGTAATCCCCATTGCTCAGCACAAGGAAAGTCTCGCCCGCATAGGCGAAGCCAAGATCGCTGCTGGCGTCCCCTTCGGAAATGGCCATCGTCCTGCCGGTGGCATCGCGGAACATGACGACCGTCTTGCCGGCGATGGGAGGCATGACCTGCGCGGCCTTGAAGGTGAAGCCGTTGCCGTAGGGCTGCGCCAGCGCGGTTGTGAGATCGCTATTCGCGGCCAGATTCGTGCTCTCCAGTACATAGGTCTGGCGGTCGCCTGTCTGGAGCACCTTGAACGCCGCCGGTGTGTAAGCCCATGCCACGCCCCAGCGGTCGGCCATCGGCGGGCGCTGGGGCGCCGGCAGACCCGAGACCGGCGCCAGGGTCTCCGGGTATTCGAGATCCTGCCCGTATATCTGTTGCAACGCGGCGACCACTTGATCGCGGTCGAGCCGCGTGAGCCAATGCCGGGCCATCTCCGCGCCGATCGCACCGGTGGGACTGGTATCGGCAGTCATTTTCTCAAAGAGTTGCCTTGCCTCGTCCGCATTTCCAGCTTCCAGCAAATTCCAGGCGCCGAGCCCGCGCGCCACGGGTACGAGCGGCGAGGCGGGAAAGCGCTGCTCGAAGGCCGCTGCCTCCCGCGCCAGGGTGGCATGCCCGGAGGGATTCTGCGCCTGTTCCGTCCAGAGACCTTGCAATTCCGCTTCGTCCGGCTTCTGGGCGCGGAGTGATGGAGCGCAGGTGAGAAGAAATGCGAGTACCGCGGCGCTATTGCGTAACCGCATACATAAGCAGATTTTCGCCAAGCGCCAGCGCTCCAGGAGTGTCCAATCCCAGCGAATAGGGATCCGGGGACATCTCCCAGCCGGCGATCAATCCATAAGGGCTGAAGATGATGGAGTAATGTCCATCCTGCTGAATGCCCAGGAGTTGGGGCGGCATCGCCGACTGGCCAATCCGCGCCTGGAGCGCCGGTGTCACGCCCACCTGTGTAATCTTGTTGGGCGTCGAAAATATCGGCGATTCCGGCGAGATCGCCTGCAGCGGCTGATCCGGGAATACCTTCTTCATCTCGCGCACGAAGGCGTTTGCAAAATCCTGGCGGCCGCAGCACGCCTCCGCGATCAGCAGGCCGCCGTTGTTGAGGTAATCGCGCAGATGGACGACCTCGTCGTCGGAGAGCACGAAATCCTCGTGACCGTGCATGTAGAGGACGGGCGAGTCCGCGAGTTTGGGGTCGGTCAGGCGCAATTCCCGCCGCTCGAATTTCACCGGCACTCCAGTGCGTTGATTGAACTGCCGCAGGAGCACGGAGAGGCCGAGGTCGCGCGTCTTCCATTCGCCGGTGTAGATGACCTGGGTGAGATAGATTTTGCCGCCGGTCGTATTTTCCTGGTCCACGAACTGCATGGATCGCGTGGCGTTCTTGGCCCAGGCGCGCTCGGAGGTTGCGTAGGAGAGAAGATTGACGCCGAGCTGCTGCGCGGAGGTGATGTCATAGCCGAGCAACGAATCGTCATTGGTCGCATCCCAGCCAATGTCCATGCCCCAGCGCGAGACGACGGCCACCACGCGGCAATTGACTTCCACGCCCATGAAATCGGGCTCGTTGCCCGTGTAGCCGGCGGCGCGCACACCGGGGCGGTAGTTCACATTGGCCAGGTCGTAATAGGAGTGAAAGATCGGGTGGTTCGGGCCCAGGCGCTTGACAGTCAGCTCCGGGAAGATCGCTTTCATCTCCTGGATTGCGGAGTCGTAGAAGGGCTTGGAGCCGGAGCCGGGATTGAAGATGATCATGCCACCGTTCAGCAGGTAGGTGCGCAGGTTCTGCCGCTCCTCCGGCGAGAATGCGAAATGGAAATGACCGCTGCGGTAGAGGATCGGGTTTTTCTCCGGATCGGTGCTGATCTCGTCGATCGACTTCACTTCCATGCTGTAATCGACGTTGATCAACTGCTTCATGCTCTTGAGCAGGTTGTTCAAGTCGTTCGGCCGCGTGTTCCAGTCCAGCGGGCCCCGGTCGGACCTGATCTTTATGAACATCACCGGCGGTGTCGGCGGCATTTTCTTTTCCGTGCGCGACTGAGGGAAGGGAGGCGGGCCAGGATAGGGCACCAGCGTCTCTCCGGAGGCGACGGTGGCCGGGGGCGCCGGAGGCTGCATGGCAGACGCAGGCGGCGGGACGAAGCCGGGCTCATCGGAACCATCCCCCGGGCCAAGGATGGACCCCAGCACGGCAAGCGGGAGCGTGGCTGCGAGGATGGTGGCGAGGAAGGCTGTCTTATTCACGCTCATATAGGTAAAATGCTATATCATCGAACCCCGGTTCCGACAATTGGTTTCTGAAACGTGGCGAAATGCGCTCGCGCGCTTAACCCGGATATTTCATATCCGCCCAGCACATTCCAAAGAATGTGCTGCCCTGCGGGTGCATATTTCACACGGGAGTGTGAAATATGCAGGCTAAGGAGACGAAGAATCCGCCGGAGACGAAGAGTCTACCGGGACGCCAGCCGAAAGATCAATCGCCCCCACATCCTTCACCGAATCGACCACGCGCACGCCGTTGAGCGCGTCCACATAACTTACCGGCAGCATGCCCTTGTTCATGTCTTTGGGAAAGACATCGGTGCGAATGATCTCCCGCGTGGCGGTGACCTGCCAGCCGACGCCAACGTCGGCCAGGAAGGCCATGCGCAGGCTGCGAATCTGGTGGCCGACCATCAAATCGGCGTTCTGATTCATGAGGTTGCCGCCGATGCGCATCCATTGCACGATGGCGGCCGCCTGGCCCTGATCGCCCGGGGTGCCTTTGACCACGACTGTCCGCTTGACGTTAAAGAAGGGAACGGAGCGGGAAAAAATCTCCTCGATGGCGGCAAGATCGCCCGGCGCGAGCGAGTTCTCGTCGCGATTGAGCGAAACACCCTCGTAAAACTGCCCGGTGGCGGCCAGCACCAGGTCATACATGGCAACCGGCAAATTGGAAAACGAGACCCCTGTCTTCGCGGCGTCGATGGCCCCCTTGTACACGTGCTCCTGGTTATTCTCCGGCACGGCAAACGCAAACTCGAGCGGCTGGGACGAGACAAAGCGCAGCCCGCCCGTGGCCGATGGATCGGGCGGCGTGTAGAGCAGCGTGCTCTTGTACTCGCCGCCCACGGTGCTCGGGGTGGCCCTGGGACCGGCTGGCAGGCCGGCCTGGAGCGGGACTGCCAGCAAGAGGAGGGCGGCAAGGGACCGGATCATTGCGGCGGGGGGGAGTTTGCGCCGCCCTCCGCGGAAGGGGAAGGCGCTTGATTCATGTCATCGTATAGCGGCCTGCTCTGGCCGACCAGCGGCTTCGGCAGATCGCCTTGCAGCGCCTTCTGGGCCTCTTTCGCGAGCGGCAGATCGGGAAAGCGCTTCACGATGTCCGCCGCCAGTTCCTTGATCTCGTCCGGCTGCTGCAATTCGGCAACGCACTGCCATTCCTCCTGCATGACCTCCGCCATCTCCGAGGAAATATCCACCCGCTGCCGATACGCTTTGAGAATCCGCCGGGCTCGCGCGTAATCCTCGACCTTCTCCGCGATTTCGGCTTCGGCCAGGGCGTAATCGCCACCGAGCTTTGCCAGGGGAAAATCGAGCGCCCAGGCCTGGAGCTTGTCCCTGGCATCGGTCAGCGCATCCTGATCGACCAGGTTCTTGACTTCGGTGTAATAGGAGTTTTGCTCGACGATTCGCTTCCGCCAGTCCGCGTCGCTATTGGCCGCCGCCCCGATGACGATGCCATCCTGTGGCGTGGACGCCGGCTGCGGCCCGCCGGTGGTTTCAAACCCGGCAAACGCGGCCATCGGGTTGTCCGCCGCATTTCGCAGCAGGTTTTGGGCGTCAGTGTAATACTTGGTGGCCGCGTCGCCGTTCCCGGCCATCCGCTCGACGTCGCCCAGGGCTATCAGCCGCAGTTCCGCATCCTGCTGGCCGCTGCTTTGCACGTCGACCGTGAGCGCGGTGGCCGTCTGCCGCGCCGCGGCGATATCGCCCGTTTCATAGAGGAGGAAATCGATCTCTTTCAACTGCCATTGAAAACGGGCGGATAGGTCTTTTTCGCTGGCGATAATCTTTTGCAGGATGGGCAGCGCCGTGCCGGTATCTTTCGCCAAAGTGCCGTAATAGAGGTCGGCAAGGTGCTCGCGGTCGTCCGCGGACAGGGCGGCGTCGAGATCGTCCTGGCAATTCTGAAAAAGAAATGCAAGCAGGTCCTTCGTTTCGTTGTTGTCCTGCACGATCTGTGGCAGCATCTCCCAGAAAGCCGGGGGCCAGTTCCGTGCCGCATCGACGCCGGTCGGCGCGCCGCGCAGGGTGTTCAGGAGCGCCTGGGTGTATTGGCTATCCGCGGCAGGATCGTCCACCTTCGCCCCTTCGGGCAGCGTGTCGGGCTCGATGCGGCGGGTGCCGGAGGAAGAGCCGCGGGTATTGCCCGCCGTGAGTGTGACCGAAAGCGGCGTGCCGCGCACGTGCGGCCAGAACACGTCCGGCCCGTGCGCCTGGGCGCCGTCCGAGAAACTCCAGTCCAGCGACGCCCCGGTGTATTGATCGGAAAGGGGCACCCTCAGTTCGTAAAGGTCCACGAACTGGTTTGCAAAATTCATATAGGAGAGCGCCGTCCGCTCAAACAACGCGGGTGGTACTCCGTTGTGCGATTCGATGGAGGTAATCTGGAGGGTGCCGGAATGGACGAAGTCATTCTCGGCCGGGACCTCCGGCAATTCCTTATTCGCACCAGGAAGCCGCCAGATCAGCTCCGCCATGCTGCCGTCACCCGAGGCGAATTGAAAATACTCGATGTGATGGGAGCCCGCGGTGAGCTTGACGGTGTTGCCGCGTTTGCCGGTAAGACCGTCCTGGAAGGAGTGGACGCCCGGCCAGCTCGTGGTGGTGGCGCCATCGATCAACACCGTCGAGCCGTCCTGCGAAATGGTGCCGATGAAGATGTCGCCCGATGCGGGAACGTTAATCCAGCCAGTATAATAGGAAACGAAGTCATCGCTGGAGCCGAATCGGTTCTGCTCATCCGCGATCATCGGCACCTGGCCCATGCGGACTGCCTGGGCCGGCGGACTCTCCTCCGCGAGATTGCGGGCCTCTTCCAGGCTGGCATCGCCGACGCGCGTGTAGAGCAGCAGGCTGGGATGCAGCGGCGAATCCGGCGTCCAGCCGCCGGATGGGCTGCTGGCGCCGGAAAGATAGATCCAGAATGGCCCCGGCCCATCGGGAATAATGAACGCGCAACCTTCATCCGGGTTGTTCCAGAGGCACTCGCTGTGAACGACATGGCCGGACGCATCCAGGACGGTTGCGTTCGGAAACGGCCCGGGGAGGGCGCCGGCATTGGGCAGAAACACGATCCGGCCGGCGTCCGGACTGGTCGGCGGCATTTCATCCTCGACCTTGATGCGCAACTCCGCGCCCGGCACAGCCCAGGTGTCCTGCGCGCGAACGCGGGGGCCGATCGCCGCCGCCAGCGCGGCCAGGAGCCATGCATGGCCTGGAAATCTGCGGCGGAACGGAGACATGAGAGGAAATAGACCGGTCTGGAGCGGCTGCTCAGCAAAGGCCGCGCGGAATGCGTCGCGAGGCGGGCTTAATGCTGCGGCGCATCGTTGATCGACTTGTAATAATCCGAGACCAGGTCGCGATACGCAACCGGGGCTTCGTCGGCCGCGCCGGCCACTTCGCCGGGATTGGCAGGCGGGGCTTGCTGGGCGCCGGCGGCCTCGGTGGTGATGCCGCCCTGGAGATCGACCTGCGATTTTTGCAGGGCTTCACGCGCCATGCGCAAATATTCGCGCACTTCCTCCATCGGTTTTCCCTCCTCCTCCGCGTCCTGCGCGTCGCGCAGATGCACCACCGCATCCTGGAGCGATTCGGAGCGGACATGCTCGAGGGAGGCGGCTGCGTAGAGGGCGTCGGCGCGCTTCTGGAGCAACGCCAGCATGCCGTTGCCGCCGCCGCTCTTGGAATCCCGGCGCGGGCCGTTGCCGGCCATGCCGAATTGATCCGCGCTGCCGGAGAGTTTGCCCCCGCCCGTGGCCACGGTTTTGGCGCCGCTGTCGTCTATCTTGCCCATATCGCCGGACTGCGCGGCGTCCTGCGTCATCCGTTTTTTGATGTTGTTGTCGCCCTCGTTGATTTTGCCGGAGGCGGCCGCGGATTCGCCGTCGGACATTCCCTGGCGGCCTATGTTGGAGCGCCCGGATTGCTCGGTGTTCTTGGGCCGCTGGTTCCCGGAGACGCCCTTGGCCGAGTAGCTCGCCCACTCGCCTTCCGCCACCGCCCCTTCCATGTACAGATCCTTTACCGCCTGGTTGGTGGCGGAGCTCTTGATGTTGTTTTCGATGTCCTTGTCCTGTTTCAGCAGGTCGCCGATCAGATCCTGGAATTTGTCCGCGAGCGGGATGGCCGCGACGGGCCCGGGGAATTCCTGTTTGTCGAAATCTTCCGCCTTGAAATTGGACCCGTTCGGGTTGGTGGCCAGTGTTGGGAGGCCATCCTTGATGCGAGCGGCCATCTTTTCGACGTCGGCCAGCACCCAGTCCTCCTTCTGCAGGTCGCGCTCGACCCCCGGGTCATGCTCGCTGCCGGCGTCCTGCTTGACCTTGGCCACTTCCGTGGAGATGTCCTTGACGACGTCGTTTCCCAATTGCGCCTCCGGGAAAATCTGCAGGTCGGCGGCGATCTGCATCATCGCTTCCTGCATCGCCTCCTCCTTTTTCTCCAGCTCGCCATGGAGGTCGCTTTCCTTCTTTGTCGTCGCGTCGCCCATGGCTTTCCATTGTCTGATGGAAGCGACCACCTTCGCTTGCAACTCCGCCAGCCGGTTCATCTTGCTGGCGGCCTTCTGGAAGGCGTCGGACATGGCGGCGGCGCGGGCGCTGGCACTGTCGGCGCGCCAACTGTTGAGCATGGTTTCGAGGTCCTGCAGGTTTTTCAAGACCCCCTCCTGGATCGGCTGCGCCTTGGCGGGCGCCTTGTCGTCGAGCTGCTCGGAGGCTCGGAGCATATCCGGCGGAATGCTTCGGGTCCCAAATTCGGACGCCACTTTTCCGAGGACTTCCGCAAAAGCCGCATCCGAGCCTTTCATGTTCGCCGCTTCCGCGGAGGCCGTGGCAGCGAAGGCGTCGGCATCGCCCGAAAGCCGGTCCTGCGTCTTTGTCATGGAGGCGAGCGTGACCCCGCCGGAAGAACCGTCCGCCGCGGCTTTGGTGGAGGCATTGAGTACTGTCTGGTTGTGGACCAGCGCGTCCATGAGCGCCAGGATGTCCGAAATGCGCCGGTTGCGGTCTACGTCGCCGAAAGCGCCGTCGACCCCGGAAAGGATGTGCAGGATGAAATCCTCGCCCGCGATGGCCTGCCGCACCAGCGCCGGCTTGCCGGCCGGCGCCGCGGTCGAGGCATTTTGGAGCAGGTTGATGGCATCGAGCATCTGCTGCGTGTAGAGCAACTGCACTTTCTCCTGGAGCATGCCGAGCGGCTTGCGCTCATCGGCGAGCAGCGTGCCGGTGATTTCCCATACCCGCTTCTGCGCGGAGACCGCGCCCGACCACTGGTCCGGCGTCACGTCCGGTTCCCGACCGGAGAAATTCCTGGTGCGGGCCAGATTCTGGGTCTGGAGCGCGACGAGGCCGTCCAGCGTGGCCTGCGTTTCGGCGGCCATTTTCACGGCGGCGGCGGATAGGTCCCTGGGATCGAGCGTCAGGAACACGATTGTGTCGGAGACGGAACGGTGCGGCTGGTCGCCGGCAAAGTTGTCGTAGGCCACGACGCGGAAGCAGGCGGTCTGCCCCACCTTCGGGCGCAAGCCGTCGCCGGTCCAGGTAGTCGTGAAGCTGAGCTGGTTGGAGATGGGCCACTCCTGCACTGTCTTCCCGGGGGTGTCTCCTTCGGCCGTCGCGACGTTC
>JBEKOV010000115.1:0-10676 GCA_049521415.1 Chthoniobacteraceae bacterium | reverse complement strand
AGGTCAATTTCGATCTTCATCTCAAGGAATGCGAGTGGCGCTACAGCCAATCCCCTTCCAAACTCCGCTCAAATCTGCTATCTCTCATCAAGACTTCTTCAAATCTTCTGGTCTAGAGCCTTCGAAAATCGAAGAGTCACGCGCGATGCGCGCTATTGCGGACCCGACTCTTCGATGGAGTGGAGTTTCGGACCTACCTTCGCTTCGGCCAGGTGCAGGGATTTGAAGAGCATCCAATAGAAGACCGCCACGGAGACCAATGTCACTCCGCCCACGGCCCAGTGATGGGAACGCATCCTGTTGAGCGGCGGCCTGAATGCGATGACCCCGAGCAGACTTAGTATGACGATGACCGCATCGAAGGATGCGCGCTGCCAGTAACTGCCCCCGAGGTGCAGCCACATCCCGAATTCATCAAAGGTAAGCGCCATGCCGAACCCATAGGCGAGCGCGACCCACCAGCGTCCTTTGTCATTCAGGGGAGCGAAGAGCAGAATCGCCCCTACCGCCGATAGGAGAAAGATGCCGTAATTGAGGTGGTGTACGTGCGTGCCGCCCATGTGCAGGAATAAGTCGGGCACTTTCTGCGCCATGATGAGGATGACGAGGACTCGCGACGCGATGAACGTGAGCAGAAACGTGGTAAAGACGACACGGGCAAGCCGCTTGGCGGGGGAAGCGGGCGGAGATTGGGCGTTCACGCGGGAGGGCGGAGCGTTACACAATGCGCCCCGCAGGGTCAATTGTCGTTGGAAGGCGGGGTGCCTCCCGCATCCGGAGGCGGTGTGGCGACCGGCGCGGAGGGCGGTGGCGTGGCGACAGGCAGAGAGGCTGCTGGCGGAGCGGATGGCGGAGCTGCGGCGACCCTGGCGGACTCCTCGTCGATGTCGGTCAGCCGCCAGTCGAGATTCTGGGTGCCGCCCTGAAACTCAACGGTCACCTGGTCGCCCTGGATGGCGGTCAATCTCACCTGGGTGCCGGCGGGCACCGAAACGCTGCCGACGTTTTGCGAATCGAATACCGCGGGGAACATGACGCTCTGCTTCAGCTTGATGATCTTTGGCCATGCGGCCTGATTGCCGGCCAGGTCGGCGATGCTGAACGGCTTGGGCGCCGCCGGTGGCGCGGGCGCGGATGCCAGCGGCGGCGGGGTGGACACCGCGGCGGTTCCCTGCCCGGAGGCCGGAATTTTGGTCGCAGGAGTGGATGCGCCGTGCGTCGGCAGGGCAGCCGTCAGGGCGGCAGGTGTTTGAGCCGCAGCAGCAGGCGCCGGGCTGGACGCAGCCACCGGAGCGTGTGAAGGGATCGGCAGGGTCACTTTAGCGATTCCAGGCACGGTGGTGGCGGGGGCGGCGCTCGACTCCGCTAAAGCAACAGCCGAGGGAGCGGCCAAGGCGGGTGCGGCGGGTGCGGCGCTCTCCTTGGCAATTGCCGGTGCGCTCGCCACGGCTGGAGCGGGTGAGGACGAGGAAGTAGCAGGGGCGGCTTCGTTGGCCGGTTTGCCCAGGACGCTCGATACAATTACGGGGTATCGCCCGCCGATATCGCCCGCGCTATTGCGCCGCACATAAATGCAGCCCAGCACGATCAGGATAATCAGGACGACGATAATACTCATCACGATCATGCCGATCCGCCTCTTCCTTCTCCTTGCGCGGACGGGCAGTGGCGGAAGATCGTTGAGCATCGTGGTGGAGGCGCGAATCCGGCCCGATTCGCTCATCGGCAGGAACTCCTGGATGGTGGTTCTGCGGGGCGATTCGGAGACACTCATGATGCCGAGCAGGTCCCGAACGGTCTTCCACTCCGCCATGCCGGCATAACAGGCAAAATCCTGGAGCTGGAAGACGCCCTGCCTCACGTACTCGACAACAGCTTCCACCGAGTATGGGCCGAACTCTTCCTTACCCCGGTAGATGTAGATTTGCATTTTGTGCCGTTCCGAATAAGGGCTGCGTAACCTCCCGCCGGAGAGCGGGAGCCTGTCGGCCGGCGATCTCTCTTGCGGGAGTGTACACTCCAATCGCCGGTGCGGGTCGAGTCAAAAAGCACATCATTGCACACTTGAACACCGCCGGAGGACGCGAGTTGCCCGCCGCGCGCAGCGGGGGGCGGCGCAAGGCCAATCAGGCCGGAAGAATCAATCCGACGCGCCGGCCTTCGCGGCTGAGCAGCCACCGCAGTTTTGGCAGTTTTACCTTTGCTCTGGGCGTTCTCTTCATGGTGTGGCCAGATTGGATAGCAGGAGCGATGCCATGGTTGGATTAGCCATGGCGCCTCTTTCTGAAAGCGCAAAACAGGGCGCGCCTGATCATGATCGGTCGGTTCACGCGGGCGAATTCCAGACAAGCCTTGAATCAGAAACATCCCTTCTCAATATTCTTGTGACCTGCTAGGCTGCCAATCCGTGAATCGAACCCGCGGGCTTCGTACGACCCGACGCTCTTTTTTGACCAGTGCCCTGGCATTCGGGGTTCCGGCATTATTGGGGATTCGCGGCCGCGCCAGCACCGATTTTCGCGCGGAACGCGAAAAAGGAAAGCTTGGGGTCGCCCTGGCCGGGCTGGGCGGATTTTCCACTGCCAGCATCGCCCCCGAACTGCCATCCGCCCGGAACGTCTATTTTGCCGGAGTCATTACAGGGGATCCTCTGGGCAAAGGGCGGAAATTTGCGGCCCAATATGGCTTTCCGGAAAAGAATATTTATACCTATGCCGGGATGCCGCGGCTGGCGGACAACCCAGACATCGATATCGTCCACGTGGTCACGCCCAATGGCCTGCACGCCGCCCATGCCATTGCCGCCGCCAGGGCGGGCAAGCATGTGATGTGTGAGAAACCGATGGCGACCACTTCCGCCGATTGCCAGGCGATAATCGATGCGGCGAAGCGGGCCGGCGTTCGGCTGGGCGTCGACTACCGTCTTCATTTTGAACCCCATCATTTGGAAATGATCCGCCTGGCGACGGAAAAGGTTTACGGCGATGTGAGGGCCATCAGCGCCGAATTCTCCTGGCAGCGGGGCGGGGCCAAACCGTGGTTGCTCGATAAGCACATGGCGGGAGGCGGAGCGATGTACGACACCGGCGTCTATAGCCTCCAGGCCGGATGCTACATTACCGGGGCTTCCCCGATCGCGGTCACGGCCGTCGCCACGACGGCCGATCCGGGGTACCCGCCGGGAATCGAGGAGGCGATGAATGTCCTGGTCGAATATCCGGGCGGGGTGATGATGGAAGGACGCGCCAGCTACGAATATGGGCGGGAGACGTTCTCCGTCTCGGCTGAAAGGGGCGTCTTTTCCTGCATCCGCGACTCTTTTGCGCAGAGCGCCAATGGCCAGCCGAACCCCAAGGAAATCCTTTTGCCGGACGGCAAATCATTCAAGGCCGCGGACACTCTTCAACTGGCCGTGCTTCATGATCGATTTGCGGAGGCCATCCGGAGCGGACAACCTTTTGCCTGTCCCGGAGAGATGGGCCTGCGGGACCTCCGCATCCTGGAAGCCGTCTATGCGTCGGTTGCGCAAGGCAGCCGCCGCGTGGTGATTTAACAAACGAAGGAATGGCGCCGACGGCGGGCCGGCATCAAGCCTCCAAGGGCATGGCGAAGCGCAGGGGCGCCCGATCGGCATTACTGCTGAGTCGCGAAATGCCCTTCCTTGGTCTCCATGTTGTCATTCTTGAAGACGATTACCGCGCTGTCCTGACCGTGAGTATAAGTATAGGTCGTCTTCGTGCCACCGACGATCGGGATCGGTTCCGAGTCCGACTGAGTAGGGTCGCCCAGGATGGACTTGACCGCCGCGGTACTCATACCGTTCTGGAGTTGATCGAAATTCGCCTGGGTAAGTTTCGTCGTGAGACTGCCGCCGCAGGCGGCAAGCGCGGCGAGGGCGAGAATTGCCACTATAATGGGAATATTCCGAATAAGTCGTTTCATAAGATTCTATCTGCGACCTCCACCACCATGGGATCCCCCATGGAAGCCGCCGTGGTAACCGCCCCCATGGCCGAATGAGTGCCCGTAGAAATGATGTCCGCCGTAATAACCGCCGCCGACGACTACGTCGGGGTAAGGTCCAAAGTCGCCGTAATATGGACCTGTATATGGTCCGGGATATCCGCCGTCATAATATGGGCCGCTATAACCAACATAGCCGCCATTAAGATAGGCCGGCCCGGCGCAGCCGCTCAGCAACAATGCGCCCGCGATTGCCACCAAGGCCGGAGCGAGCGCCCTCTTGCTGATTTTGGAAAGGATGAACTTACACATATCACTTACCCTGATTCGCCGCGCCGATGCGGAAACGCGCTTCCTTTGCGAGCGCGGCCTTGTCCGCCGCCGATAATTCCATGTAAAGGACGCGGATGGTATATCCGCCGATCAGCCGGCCATTATCGAGAAAGGCCCAATCGGAGATCTCGTTGGCATTTACCGAAACGCGGTCGCCCAGTTTCAAGCCCTTGATCTTCCGCGGCTTGTTATCTATGTAACCGGTAAAGCGATTGCCGGAAAAAGTAACATCCGCAAGCCAGATATGCTCGACGACGTCACCCTGCCGGAAGGGCTTTTTCACTTCAAAATCAGACTCTCCCGCCGCGGGATGGCGCAGGGCCAGAATGAACACTCCCACCGTCCGCTGCGCCTCGTGCACGGCAGCGCGCATCCGGGAATCATGCTGGGCTACGTCAAAAACCCGAGGCTCCTCGCCCTGTGCGATGTCTTCGCGGGCGAGGGCATGGTCGGCCTTGGCGGGAATAGCGCCCATGAGAATGAGGGCGCTTGCGAGTAGGGCGGCAGGGAGATGCTTCACGGTGTCTGACTCGTATTTCGGAATGCCACGCCGGATTGGATGGCTCCGATGTTCGAGCAATGCCAGGCATGGCGCTCCGGCACACGCCGGCGCACGTTCGCGGCCAGCAAAAATTCAACTACGTTGGGCCGCTTCGCGACTCAGTTGCTCGATGTGCTCCATTTGCGAATGAGTAGGAGGAACATGAATAATTGCACCGCTTGCGGCAGATCGTCCGGCAAGTCGACGGTCATCTCCTTGGACCGCCATGTTCTGTTTGAAATGAGGCCGAGTTGCTTTTCTTCCTGATAAAGGCCGAATTTTTGAGCCGTCAACCCGATGGCTTTGAGGCGCCATTCCTTCCCATCGCTGTGGAGCGTGTAATCGTTGAAGAGCGGTTTCTGGGTAATCTCCGCGAGAACCGATTCGCCGCATTTCAAATCGTACGACGGGAAAACGCCTCCCTTTCGTAACAACGCGTACTCGGCGCCGCCCAGTTCGAACGTCAGCCTGGTTTCGTTCAGCGTGGCAAGAAGCGAGTCGCCGGCAAATACCTCGTACTTGAGATCATGTCCGAACTTGTTCGATCTGGCGACCATGGCTTTCAGCATGCCGCCAGTGTCCGCCGCTCCGCGAGGCGAGTCAATCGACCGGCCGGTGAAGATTCCGGTGTAAGTTCAGGAAAACAAACAAACGGCCACACCCCGCTAGGGATGTGACCGTTTGATTTGAACCCCCATGCTATATGGGAAGGTCGTGCGGTCTACGCGGCAGCAGGCGACTGCACAAATATCGGCTTCTCCTTCTTCTTGCTGTGCGTGACGAAGTGGATGGCGCCGTAGATAGCCCATACGACAACTGCGCCCAAGGCGATGAACGGTTCTCTCCAGCTCATGCCGGCCACGGAGAACGGGCCGATGATGTAGAAGCTCATGCAACCCAGGTTCGCCAGCAGGCCGAACACCGGAACGACCACGTGTTTGAACCCGTGGAAGCTGTGATGCTCCCGGAATGCAACGATGGCCATGAAGCAGGTCATCCCGTACAGCAGGAATGTGCCGAAGTTACTGATCAGCGTCATGATGAGCAGCGAGTTCACCGCCGTCGCGTAAGAGGCGGCGGGGAAGAGACCGAAACTGTACCAGATGTTTTTCAGGTACGAGGGATCCAGCGGCGTCTGAGTAGAGCCGCCCAGATACATCGCCACTGTAAGGATGCCCAGGACGATCGAGATGAAGGTCAGAATCCAGATCCCCTTGGTCGGTGCGCCAGACTTGGCGTGCAGATCGCCAAAGAACTCACCCACTTCCTTGTCCTTGCCCATGGCGTAAGTCACGCGGGCGCCGGTATTGATACAGGCGAGCGTGGTGCCGATGAGGGCCAGGAAGACGGTCAGAGCCTCAGTCCACATGAAGTAAGTGCCGGCCTTCGCGCTGCCAAACATCCACGCGCCAACGAGCGTCATCATATCGCCAATCGGGGCGCTCGAGGCGCCGGCGTTGCCGATCGTGTACCCGTTGTTCATGAAGTAATTCGCGCCGAAGTACTCGAACATATAACAGAAGCCGGCCTGGATGGTCAGCGAGAGGATCACCGCGCGCCCGATGTCCCTTTGGGGATTTTTCGCCTCCTCACCCATGGCGGTCACCGACTCGAAACCGACGATGAGCAGAATCGCGATACAAGCCTGGACGATCAGGTAATTGATCGAGTGCGGAGCGATGACGGATGCGGCGGTCGGGTGGAAGTTGAACGTCAGCGGGCCGTCAGCGGCGCTATGTGGAGCTCCGCCGCCGCTATATGCGCTGCCCATCGTATAATCGATCGTGAACGGCAGGGGCTGGACCTTGCCATTCTTGTCGAGCACCGGGTTACCCTTGGCGTCCGTCTGAACCACCGGGAAAGGATCCCCCAGGGAGAAGCTGTCGGGCAGCGGGAACGTCTTGCTCGTGAGGTCGGCTGCGGCTACCTGTTGATCCTGCGTCAGGTAAACCGGCTTGTTACTGGAGTCCACCTCCGCAGTGCCATCCGCCCATTTGGCCTGAATGGGCTTGTTATTCGAGTCCAACTGGTTGGTCTGGGCGACCTGATAGGTGATCGGCGTGCCATTGGACAGATGCCAGGCGACGTCACCCTGCTTGTGCTGCACGCGATAGGAGATCGCCATGCAGGTGAAGATGATCAACGCCGTGATCTGGATGATGTTGACCGCCGTGTTCACGCCCGTGGATCCGACCACACCCTTGGAGGCAATCCACCCGACCAGCAATGAGAATACGATGCAGACCAGGATCATGAACAGCGGACTGTTGATGGCCGAGCTGAACGTCGCGGGCCAAAACTGGTTCGCCATGTATCCGCAGAAAATCGCGGTCACGCCCACCATCACTCCCGGGTACACCCAGTAGTAGAGATGGCTCGCCCAGCCGACGACGAACTTGAAGATACGCGCGAACTTGATCGTCTTGGTCTTCGAGAGGAACGCCTGTTCCGCGTAAAGATAAGACGAGCCCGCACCGGGATATATCTTCGAAAGCTCCGAGTAGCTGATCGCCGTGGCATAGCAGAGCATCAGCGCCGTGAGGATTCCGAACCACATGGCGCAGCCGGCCATCGGCGCTCCATATAGTGATTGTTCTTCGAAGGTCAACCAGAGGAACGCTCCGGGCGCAATCAGCGCCATCGCGTTCACGGTCAACCCGGTGAGACCGAGGGTGCCTGTTTTTGGTGGTTCTTGTGGATTATTGGACATACAGCATGGTTTTTTTGGTTTGAGGTTCTGGTTTGGTACGACGCGCCCGCCTTAGCACCCCCTATGCCATCGCGCCGAAAAACCACGTGTAGCGCGGAATACTACATAGTTTTATTCCGATAATACCCTGTATTATGCCTAATACAGCATACTATACAACCCTGCCTTAGCCCCCCGATTTCTGCTCAGAAAACGACACAATGCGCAAATCGGTCCATGAAAGAACCAGGCGCCTTGGCGGCGGAAACGAGATGAATTGGCGCTCGGCGTCAAAAGGGGATACAATGGCCGGATGAACCCCCTGATACGCGCAATGCGGACAACCCCCCTGTTCCTTTTCGCTGCATTCATTGGAATCCAGGCGCCCGCCGCCGGGCCGCTCCGCTGGATTGGCATCTCGGGCACTTCGGAAGCCGCCTCCGAAGACGTGGGCTATCTTTTGATGAGCGATTCCAATACCACGATCACACTTCCGGCCAGCCCCAAGGTGGGAGCCATCGTGCGCCTCGCCGGCGTCGGAGCCGGCAACTGGAGCGCCGTCGCAAACGCGGGCCAATCCATCCAGGCCAATCTCATCGGCACCTACGGCCCCGCGCTACTCGGCTCCGGCACCATTTCTCCCGTTGTCGCGATCGCTGCTTCCCGTGACGGTTCAAAGCTCCTCGTATCGGTGGGAAATGGAACGCTGTACATCTCCTCCGATGGCGGCGCCACTTGGCAGGTGACCCTCAATCTGGGCTCGGATGGTGGCCCCCCCTACATCGCCTCATCTTGGGACGGAACCTTTCTCTTCGCCAACCCCGCCATTGGCGGAATGTACACCTCCACCAACTCGGGAGCCACATGGAACACAAATGCCGGTCTCGCAACCGTCGGCGGACCGGTCGCATGTTCATCGGACGGATTGAAAACCGCGCAGGTATACGGCGGCATCCCCGTGCCAACCACCGGCGGCTATCTGGCGGCAGTGACCGCTTCCGGCGGGTCGAGCCCGGCCGGTTTTTGGACGTGCCTCGCCTCCTCCACAAGCGGGGCCAGCCTCATCGCGGGGGAACGCCTAATGACCCCGCTTGGCATAGTAAGTGGCACCTCGGTCATTACCGGATCCGCCATCGGCCAAATCTATACCACATCAGATTACGGCGCCACCTGGACCGCGCATGGTCCGAATCAAAACTGGACCTCCGTCGCCATCTCCGCCGATGGCACAAAACTCGCCGCCGTCGGCGCAAGCGGGCCGATCTACACCTCGCCGGATTCCGGCAATACCTGGACCACCCATCAATCATCCGCCAATTGGACCTCGGTCACCTGCTCGACCGATGGCACCGAGCTCGCCGCCGCCGCCGCCAATCTGGTCTACGTCTCCTGCGACTCCGGCGTTACCTGGGCGCCCACCGGCATCCTTGGCGGCGTCGTCCGTTGCACGCCGGATGGATCCAAACTCATCGTTGGAAACGGCAACCAGATTACCGTCGAACCATTCCCGAACCCGGACGGCAAATCCGGCAACACCTTCACCGCCGTCATCGGCCCGCAACTCTCCAGCATCGAGCTCATCTACGTCGGAACCGGCCGCTGGCAGATGCTCAGCCACGAAGGCCCTCTCTCCTTCCAATAGCCGGGCGGATTCAGGCTATCGCCTTCGCACTCGGGCGCCGAAATGGTCGACCTCGCCGTATCGCAGGCCGAGGGAGGCGCCCCAGTCCTTCTACGAAAAATGCGGATTCGCGCCAACCGGAGAGCCCTACCGCGGCGGCTGGCGCATAGTCCCGCCCCGCTCAGCCAAGCCGGGGAACGTCGTTGCGTTTCAGACGGCGGCGGCGTAATTTGCGCGCATGAGCTACCTTGCTCTGGAGGTTGAGATTCATCGCAGCCGCGTGGTGGCCAAAGAACCCGGTCGGCTCCCGGAAAAAGGTAGTGGTCTGCTCACGATTCTTCAGTCCGGCGAGAACGGCCAGCCCCGGCTCTCCCCGCTGCAAGCCCTGGATGCGTTGCAAAAGCACCTTAAGCTCGATGCCGGAAAAGCAGTGGAGTGGATGGACGGCGTTCGTGACGCGAGGCGCTGAGCCATTGAAGATCAGCCCGGCGCTTCGTGATCCAATTCAACATTGTCACTCGACGTAAACCCGCTATAGTGCCTGCTGTCATGGGTGTCGCTGAAATCCTTCACGAGATCGAAACGCTGCCGGCCGAGGAACGCTGGAAAGTGCTGGAGCACACCCGGCATTTGCTGGAGCAGGAAATCCCGGAGAGCTTTAAGCTGGCGATGGCGGAGATCAAGCGCGGCGAGGTCATCGAACTGGACGAAGCGCTCAAGGAACTCGACCCGCCCGAGTGAACTACCGGTTCCGAGCCGCGCGATCCTTCCGCCGCGCGTTGGCAAACCTTTCCGCTCCGCAGAAGCAGGCCGCCAAAGCGGCGTTCAAAATCTTCAAAAAAGACCCGTTCGATCCACGGCTCCGCGCGCACAAAATCCACAAACTCTCCGCCGCGTATGGCAAGACAGTTCACGCCGTGTGCATCGAATCCGACCTGCGCGCCGTCTTTTACATCGAAGGCGATACCGTGTGGAGCGTGGACATCGGCACACACGCGATCTACCGCGGCTGAATTCCATGCCCGGCTTCGCTCCCGCAATCCTTCTGTTTCATGATCTTCGCGCTCTTTTGCGGCCAGGCAAATCGGGCCGCACTACAGCGTCGAGGATGCGCTTGAGGACAGCGCCGCCCTCGCCGCTTTTCGCCGTTCATGATCGTCGTTGCGTTTGAGACAGTGGCGGCCTAACCATGCTCCCGCCTTCACGGCTGCATGAGCAAAGATAAGAAATCCACCATCGAGGTCCAAGGGACGGCCATCAGCGTCCTCTCGCAGAACCAAGAGGATTACATTTCCCTGACCGATATGACCCGGAAGCTCAGGGACGACTCCTTGATCTACAGTTGGATGCGCAACCGGAACACCCTCGAATTCATCGGGATATGGGAGCAAATCCACAACCCCAATTGGCTCTAGATAGTGTCGTCACGAGATTGACAGGCATGGTAAAAAGGGAAAAACCATGCAATACTCTCTGGAGAAGCCAGCCCATCGACGCCATGATTTAACCGACGATGCGTGGAAACTTCT
>JBEKOV010000114.1:0-10678 GCA_049521415.1 Chthoniobacteraceae bacterium | reverse complement strand
CAGCACGCCGCGGCGATCGCTTCCGCGGGCGGCATTCCCGTGCTGCTGGATATCGAGCGGGCCGATCCCGGCACGGTCGCGGCGAAGCTGACGAAGGAATTTGGGTCGCGCTGCCATGGTTATGTTGCGGATATCACCCAGCTTTCCGCGCTCACGGAATTGAAGGACCGGCTGCTCGGCGACCTTGGGCGCGTGGATATCCTGATCAATAACGCGGCGAATAATCCGAAGATGGAGAGTGGGGAATCGCGCGATTTCAGCCGGGTGGAGTTTTTCCCGATGGAGACATGGGACGCGGATCTGGCGGTGGGGCTGACCGGCGCGTTCCTGTGCAGCAGGGTCTTCGGCTCGGAGATGGCGGCGCGCGGCGGCGGTGTGATCGTCAATGTCTCGTCGGACCTGGGCCTGATCTCGCCCGATCAGCGTCTTTACAGCAAGCCCGGCCTGGGCGCCGAGGCGCAACCGGTCAAGCCGGTGACTTATTCCGTGGTCAAGACGGGGCTCATCGGCCTGACCCGTTATCTGGCCACTTATTGGGCGGAGGCGGGCGTGCGGGTGAACGCGATCTCTCCCGGCGGGGTGTTTACCAATCAGCCGGAGGATTTTGTGGCGCGCCTCTCGCAACTGATCCCGATGGGACGGATGGCCAACATGGATGAGTACCAGGCGGCCATTCTCTTTCTGTGCTCGGATGCTTCCTCTTATATGACCGGGGCGAATCTCGTGATCGATGGCGGGAGGACGACGTGGTGAAGCTCGGGGCCTCCGATCTCTTTTCCCTTGCGGGCAAAACTGTCCTGCTCACCGGGGCGTCCGGGTACCTGGGGCGGACGATGGTCCGCGGTTTCCTGAGTAATGGGGCGCGGGTGATCGCGCTGGGGCGGAGCGAGCGGCTGCAGGAGTCCGTGCGGCAGTGGCGCGATGAGTTTGGCGCGCAAAGCGCGGAGGCGCACCAGATCGATATGTACGACCTCGATGCGCTGGCGGCGCTGCTCGACAGGATCAACGCCGCGGAGGCGCGGCTGGATGTCCTGGTCAATAATGCCCATGAGCTTGGGCCGGCGACCGGCTTCAATGTCCCCGCCGGCGCGATGGACGAGTTCACGCTCGATGTCTGGCAGCGCAACCTGACGGGCGGCGTCATCTGGCCGGCGCTTGCCATCCAAAAGGCGGGGGTAAAGATGAAGGCGGCGGGCGCGGGCAGCATCATCAATATCTCGACGATGTACGCGATGGTCGCACCCTCGCCGGCGCTGTACGAAGGCACGGATTTCATGAATCCGCCAGGCTACTCGGCATCGAAGGCGGCGCTGCTCGCATTCACGCGTTACGCGGCTTCGTTTTGGGGGAAATACGGCATCCGCTCGAACGCCATCCTTCCCGGTCCATTCTCGAATGTTGAGGACGCCGGTCCGAATGCGGTGCGCTCGGACGACTTTTTTCTGACGCGTCTGAAGGAGCGGACCTGCCTGGGCCGCATCGGCAAGCCGCATGAACTGGTCGGCGCGCTGCTTTTCCTGGCCTCGGATGCCTCGAGCTATCTGACGGGCCAGGCCATCGCGGTGGACGGCGGCTGGACCGTCACTTAATTATTTCGGTCCATGCTTTCTGACCCGGTTTTCATTCCCGAAGAAGTGGCGGCCCAAGTTGGCGAGGCCATGGGCCAGTATTTCTCGAAGATCAATGGCGCCTCTCCGGAAACATTGACCGGGGATATGCTGAATCCCTCAAAGGCCGTCCGGGCGCACGAAGTGCTCTGC
This sequence comes from Chthoniobacteraceae bacterium, assembly GCA_049521415.1. Classification (GTDB taxonomy): domain Bacteria; phylum Verrucomicrobiota; class Verrucomicrobiia; order Chthoniobacterales; family Chthoniobacteraceae; genus DATAXI01. The sequence goes on along the minus strand of JBEKOV010000114.1, from coordinate 8,918 downwards.
CGATACGTCAATCCGCAGGGAAAGCGGATTCTCGAGATCGGCTCGGGCTACGGGATCACACTCATCACGTGGACGAAGCAATTCGGACTCGATGTCACCGGCGCCGAGCCTGAAGGCGAAGGGTTCGCGGACACGATTGGGGTTTCCCGCCGTCTCTGCGAGATCAACAGCGTCCCGCCCGAACGAATCGTTGTTTCACAAGGAGAGAGGCTGCCGTTTGCCGATGCTTCATTCGACATTGTTTACTCCTGCAACGTCATCGACCATTGCAATGACGCGGCGAAGTTCCTGAGGGAGGCGATGCGCGTGCTGAAGCCGGGCGGAATTCTCCATTTCGAGACCCCGAACTTCACTTCTTATTTCGAGGGGCATTATTATGTGCCCATGCCACCGCTCCTCTTCGGCGGGCTGCTGCCATGGTGGGTAAAAAGTGTCTTTGGGCGAGACCCGGCATTTGCGCGGACGCTGCGCACCGAGATCAATCCCATGTGGCTGCGCAAGACGATTGCCGTGATCGCCCGGGAGCAGCCGGCAAAAATCGTTTCGTTGGGAGAGGAAGTGTTCCGGGAGAGGCTCAAGTCCCCGTTCGACTTCCAGCATAAGGCGGTTCAAAAGATCATCGGCCCTGTTATCGGCTCGCTCCAGCGTTTGAACTTCGGCAGCCTCGCGGCAAATCTTTTCATCATGTTGCAAGCGCACTATCCAATCTACCTGACCGTCGAAAAGGCGGGTCAGTGATCCACCCGGAGAATCGCTCGCGTGGCCAAAGCCCGTAAATGCTCTCCCGCCCAGCGGCCCGGCAACAAACCGCCAAGGGCCGCCACCTGATCCCCTTCACCGATGTCGCACTCCCAATCCCTCGACACTCTCCTTTCGGCCGACCCCGCTCCCGCTGTGCAGGCCATCGCCTCCGATCTCCACCGGCGGCTCGATGCCGTCGGCGGCAACCTCGTTCTCGCGGGCTCCGGAGAATTGGGCCGGGCGACCCTCAAAGCCGTCCGCCAAGCCGGCCTGAACCCCGTCGCCTTCACCGATAACAACGCCGAGAAATCAGGCACCGAGGTCTCCGGCGTCCCCGTCATGACGCCGGTCGAAGCCGTCCGGCGATTCCAGGGTACCTCGCTCTTCGCGATCACTGTTTACACGTCGGGATCCCTTTGGACCCAATTCCGCGGACTTGGCGTCGAGCCAATCTCCTTCGCCCGCCTGGCATGGACCTTCCCCGCCTCCTTCATGCCGTATTACTCCGTCGATGATCCTCAAATCATCCCACGGAATGCCGTCGAAATCAGGCGTCTCTTCGGATTCTGGACCGACGACGCCTCGCGCGCGGAGTATCTCGCACAGTTGCAGTGGCGTACGACCCTTGACCCCGAGGTCCTCGGCGGACAATGCCCGCCCGCCGATACTCTCTTCGCCCCCGATCTCATCTCCCTGACTGATCATGAATCTTTCGTCGATTGCGGCGCGTTCGATGGCGATACGCTGGCCCAGTTCCTCGCCCGGACCAAAGGCCGCTTCAAATCCATCGCCGCCTTCGAGCCCGATGCCTTGAACTTTGCCAGGCTCGAAAAACTCGCCGCCGATCTGCCCGGCGGGCAGCCAGCCACCGTCCATCTATTCCAGAACGCCCTCGGTTCCGCCCCGGGCCGCACCCGCTTCGATTTTACGGGCACTGTCGGTTCCACCCTTGGGTCGGGCGAGGGCTGGGTTGAGGTCGTGACGCTCGACCAAACCGCCGGCGCCTTCGCTCCCACCTTCATCAAGATGGACATCGAGGGCAGCGAGCCTGAGGCCATTCGCGGCGCTTCCGAGATTATCCGCCGTCACCAGCCCATCCTGGCCGTGTGCCTGTATCACGCCACCCGGCACCTTTGGGAGATTCCGCTTCTGATCAAGGATTTGCTTCCCGCCTACCGCCTTTATCTTCGCCGATATTCAAATGATTGCTGGGAGCAAATCTGTTATGCTATCCCTCCGCACCGGTCAATTGCACCGTGAAACGCATCAGCATCATCACGCCCTGTTTCAACGAGGAGGAAAACGTTGAAGAGCTATACCGCCAAGTCTGCGCGGTAACTGAAACCATGCCCCAATACGAGTGGGAGCATATCTTCATCGACAACGCCTCGACCGATGGCACCGTCCCAATCCTCCGCAAGCTGGCCGCCGCCGACCCGCGCGTAAAGGTCATCATCAATACCCGAAACTTCGGCCAGGTTCGCTCTCCTTTTCACGCCATCTTTCAGGCGACCGGCGACGCCGTCGTCACCATGGTCGCCGATCTCCAGGATCCACCGTCGCTCATGACCGCCTTTATCGAGAAATGGGAGGCCGGATATCTCATCGCCCTCGGCCAGAAAATCTCCAGCGATGAATCGCGCCTCCTTTACCTTCTGCGCACGGCTTATTACGAGCTCGTCCGCCGCCTCTCCGATGTCGAGCTCATCGATCATGTCACCGGATTCGGCATCTATGATCGCAAGGTCATCGAAGTCTTCCGCAAGATAGACGATCCCTATCCCTATGGCCGCGGCCTCATCTCCGATCTCGGTTATGATATCGCCCGCATCCCCTACCGCCAGCCCGAGCGCAAGCGCGGCCTCACGAAGAACAACTTTTACTCCCTGTATGACCTTGCGATGCTCGGCATCACCAGCCATTCAAAGGTGCCGCTTCGCCTGGCGACATTGATCGGCTTTTTTCTGGCGTCGGTCAGTCTTGTTATCGCCATTGTCTATTTCATCTATAAGTTGGTTTTTTGGAGCAGGTTTCCCGTGGGACAGGCGCCGGTGGTCATCGGTCTGTTTCTTTTCTCTTCCGTGCAACTGTTCTTTACCGGCGTGCTGGGCGAATACATCGCGGCCATTCACACTCAGGTGCTTCATCGACCGCTGGTGATCGAGAAGGAGCGGATCAATTTCTGATTCCCCGCTCCCTGCCACGCAAATCCGTTTCAGGCCGGGGAAGCGCGATTTATTCCGTTGCCTCGCGATAAGGCCATCAGCATACTCCGCGGGGCCGTGGCGAAAGCACGTAAATTGACTTCATCAGCGAGCCCGAGGCCAGCCGCGAAAGCCGCCCCCGTCCGCAGGAAATCGGCCCGGCGCGCGGCCTCCGCGGCGGAGATTTCGGGGCGCGGAATCGACCTGCTGCGAATGGCGGCGCTGGCGATCATCTGCGTCTCGATCTGGTGCACGATTTATAACCGGTGGAGCGCGGCAAACTGGGGAGTGCCGCTCGAATACGGGCTGGACCCGGCGGCGATGGATGTGAAGGACGTGTTGGGCGGCTTAAAGGCCGCGGAGGACGGCTACCTTTTTCCCGGCGTCTTCCATTCTGTGCCGCAATTGAACGCTCCCTACGGCGCGAATTGGAACGACGTTCCGGTCAACGAGGATGTTATGTTTTGGTTCACCGGGGTTGTGGCGCGGGCGATCGGCATCTTCGCGGCGGCGAATTTCCTGGTGCTTGCCTGCCAGGTGCTGGCGGCGCTTGCGTTCTATTACGCGGCACGGAGGATGAAGTGCGGGTGGAAATGGAGTTTCGCGGGGGCGCTGTTCTTTGGGATGGCGCCGTACGGGTTCGCGCATTCGCTGCATCACGTGGATATCACGGCCTACTGGCATATTCCGCTGGGGTTGCTGGTTTGTTTTTGGGCGGCCAACGGCGACGGGCTCAAGTTCCGGAGCCGGGATTATTGGATCGCGGTCGGGGTGGCGGTCTGTTTCGGGCTCCAGAATGTTTATTATATCAATGCGTTCCTGCAGTTGCTGGGGATCAGCCTGATCATCCGCTGGATGCGAGCGGGGTGGAGCAATTGGCGGGTGATTCTTCCGCCGCTGAGCATTGGGACGGTGGCATTCGGGGTCTTTTTCGTGCTGATGGCGCGGGTTCCGTTATACGCGCTCTTCCACGGGCACAATTCGTCGGCGACGCTAAGGAATTATGCGCAGATGGAGTTCTATGGGCTAAAGCTGGTGGATTTCTTCATCCCCTTCCCCACGCACCGGATCCCGGCGTTTGCGGCAGTGGGCAAGCGGTATGAGCTGTGGACCATTCTACCAGCGGAGACTCCGCCGGCGTGTTACTTCGGGCTTGCGGGCATTGCGGCGTTCCTCTGGCTGGGCGTTCATACGGTGCAGCGCGCGATCGCGCGCCCGATGCGGAAGATGCCGATCGAGCCGGTGCAGGTGCTGTGGTGCTTCTTTTACGCGACGGTGGGCGGGGTGAATGCGTTTCTGGGGGTGATGAAGTTCCAGATGTTTCGTTCGACGACGCGTTTTACGATTGTGATCTTCGCGATCACGCTGCTGTTCGCGGCGCGACGGCTGACGCTGATCTCGAAACGCTGGCCTACGCCATGGCCAATGCTGGCGCCGGTACTGATCGCGATCGTCGGATTGTGGGAGGTGCTGCCGCCAACGGCGGGTGAGAATATCGATTATGTGTCGGAGCAGGTGAATTCCGACCGGCTATTCGCGCAGGAGATGGAGGCGACGCTGCCGAAGGGGGGGATGGTGTTTCAGTTGCCGGTGATGGATTTTCCGGAGAGCCCGGCGCCGGGAGTCTCGGCGTATGAGCATTACCGGCCCTATCTTTACACGCATGATCTGCGTTACTCGTACGGGACGGACAAGGGGCGCCCGGAGAGCGCATGGCAGCGCACGATCCCGGGAATGACGCCGGCGATGCAGGTCGCGGCGCTGGAGAGGTATGGCTTTAGCGGGATTTATATCGATCCGCGCGGATTCCCGGACGGGGTCGAACTGCTGCTCTCCGAATACAAGGCGGCCGGTTGTCCCGATGTGATCACGAGCCAATTGCACGATCTGTATTGCGTGGTGCTGCATCCCTCACCCAATCCGGTGCTGCCGCCGCCGGCGCCGCTCTTTGCCGACGGATGGTACACCGAGCAGGACAACCCGACCGGGGAACGGCTGAACCTGGCGAGCGGCAATGCGAACATCCTGCTGACCAATCCGGAAAGCTACCCGATCGACAAGTACGCGACGTTTTACATCGCGACGCTGGCGCCGCGGAATGTGACGGCGCAGGGCGACGGCGCGTACCAGAGCTGGCACGCGGACTCCAAGCAGCCCGCGAAGGTGACCAACCTGCACCTGACGCTGCCGCCCGGCGAGAGCCGGATTTACTTAACCACGGATGCGCCGGCGACACCGCAGGCGCAAGGGCCGATCAGCTTTTATATCGTGAATTTTACGATGAGCGACTCGCCGCAGCAGGAGTAGCGATCCGGTCGACGATGTACTCGGCGAAGGGGATGGCGCAGGTCCATCCGGGGGAGACGGCGTTGAGGATGTGGGTGGAGCGGGAGTCGCCTTCGACGACGAAGTCCATCTCGAGTTTGCGCTCCTTGATGTTGAGCAATTGCACGCGGATGCCGGGCTCGCCCCAATGGCGGTAATCCCGCGAGCGGACTCCGTGGGCGAGGCGCGATGCGAGGGCGACCAGGTGCGGGCGCGAGTATTTGCGCAGTTCCTCGACGGCCAGGCTCCGGAAATCGAAGTTTGCCGAGAGCATGAGGCCGGCTTCGCGGAAGAGGACTTCGATGAATTCGCCGAACTTGAAATTGTCGAAGCCGCGGTATTGCTCGCGCCAGAAGGCAGGTATGGCGGTCGGGCCGATCTTGGCGGCGCCATCGGCCTTGACGGTGAAGTGGACGCCAAGGAAGGGATTCCGCAAATCGGGGACGGGATAGATGTTGGTGCGGAAGGCACCGGGGGGCTCGTCCGAGTAAAGATACAAGCCCTTGAAGGGGAGAATCCTGTATTTGTCCGAGAAGCCGAAATCGAGGGCGACCTGGTCGGCGTAGAGGCCGGCGGAATTGACGATGTGGCCTGCCTCGAATGAGCCGGCTTCCGTGACGACGACGCCGTTTTCCAAGCGCAAATAGGCGGCGCGGGTGACGATCTCGACGCCCTCGCGGCGAGCGTCTTCCTGCATGGCGGCGATGACGCGGGCGGGGTCGGCGGAGGAGGTGCTGGGGGAGAATATGGCGCGACCGCGGGTCTTGACGCGAGGCTCGATTTTGCGGGCCTCGTCCTCTGTGATGCTCTCGAGCGGGACGCCGTTGACCTTGCCCCTGCGGAGCAATTCGTCGAGTTGAGGCCAATCGCGCTCATCCTGGGCGACGACGAGCTTTCCGCATTTGTTGAGGGGGATCCGGCGGGCCTCGCAGTAGGCGGTGAGGGAGATGTTGCCGGCGCGGGCGAGCTTCGCCTTGAGGCTGTCCGCGGAGTAGTAGAAGCCGGCGTGGATGACGCCGCTATTGCGCCCGCTGGCATGGAGGCCGCAGCCGCTCTCCTTCTCGATCAGGCGGACGGTGGCGCCCGGGAAGCGCGCTTTCAAGGCTCGGGCCACGCTGACGCCGACGATGCCGCCGCCAATAACGAGAAAGTCCGAGGTATTCATGAGGGGGGAGGAATGGGACGAATGGGACCTATGGCGGCCTGTTTTTCAAGGGTAGAGGAGGGTGGCTGACCCGCCCAGCAAGAATCCTTGATCCAAGCCCGACCCCAAATATGGTACGGGACCACATCTCCCCGCTCCGCCCCGATACGGCCCAACTCCGGGTATTCTCGTGGGAGCGGGGACCTTGTCGAAAGAAATGGGCGCTATTTCATTGGGTGCATGCGGTTCCTCCATGTTCTCGAATATCCTCTTCGCGGCGAAGCGCATCCTGCCCGGCAAGGGAAGTGAATTCCACTAGCGCTTGCAACACGACGGGATACCCTCCTGACTTTGCATGATTCTCCGCCGGCCCGAGCATCCCACCCCCGCCGTGTCCTGAATGAAGAGAAAGAAAAAGAAAAACACCGCCACGCCGGTTCAGAAGGCGGGACCTGTCCTGCGGATCGTCTCGGCGGCCGTGGCGGCCGCGGGTGTCTTCTGGATTCCCTGGTATTTCAGTTCGACAATGCCCACGGCCAGCGAGTCGTACACGTTTGGTTTCAACAACCGCGTGGCAATGCTGGCGCTGGCGTTCTCCATCCTTCTTGCGATCGCAGGCTGTTACTTTGGCGGCCGCGGCACCACCGCGTTCAACTGGATCCAGCCTGCCGCGCGGATATTCCCCGCATGGAGCGAAGCGCCTGTCGAGTACTGCATCTTGATTTGCATCTGCACGCTCATTTGCTCGTTCCTGATATTCTGGACCGGATATCTGGCCGACCCAGCCTGGTGTGAGTCCCGGTTCTTCATTTATGGGATGGATCTCATAGCCCTGGGCCTGGTGCCGTACAGGGATTTTCAATTCAATTATGGTCCGGCGACGCTTTATCTGCCTTTTTGGCTCTCCCACTTCTCCGGCGGGCTGATCTCCACCGAACAGGCTTACGCTATCATCCTGGTCCTGTTTACGATTGCGGGATTCGTTTGCATCTTTGTCATTATTCGCTGCCTGGAGCTCCCGAAATCGACGCGCGCGGTCGTCCTTGCCCTCGGCGTAGTTTGCTGGACCACCGAAACGCTGGGGCTTCAATATGCGCCGTTCCGGTTCGTCGTCGTTCCCGTGGCGTTGATAGTTCTCCATCGGTTTGCCCAGAAGGGGAGCGGAGCGGGCGCCTTGCTCTGGCCCGGAATGGGAGCGGCGATCGCGACCACGATGTGCCTTTCGCTATCGCCGGAGATGGCAATCACCGGCTGCGCGGGCGTGTGCGCCTACGGGTTTATCCTTCTATTGCGGCGTACGATTCCCGCGGCGCTGGCATGCTGGTTGGGGGCCGGCATTCCCTTCGCTCTGATAATGATGGCATTCCCCGGCTACCTTTACAGTGTGTTCGCCTTCGGCTCCGGGACCGACAATTTTCCGATCTATCCGGATATGCACAACCTGTGCCTGATAGGGGCAAGCCTCATTACGCTGCCGCCGCTGATTGCCGCCGCGCTGGCGAACCCGCGGGAAGAGAAAGCGCCATTTGCGCTGGCCTTCGCCGTGGCCGTCGGAATGCTTTTGCCGGCCGCGTTCGGACGTTGCGACCCGGGTCACGTCACGAGCAACACGTTCAATGTGGCGTTGCTGATGTTTGCAGCCACAGCCGCAGCCGGCAAGATTGCCTTCCGGATCTGGACGGGCGTTTACGCGGTTCTCTTCGTGATCCTTTCGCAAATCTCGTACTGGAATCAATATGTTCCGAATTTCCGTTACGGAATTGCGATGCATGACTTTTACGAACAGCATCCGGACATGGTCGCCGGGTGGAAGGCGAAATGGGACGCTCTGCGCCTGTCGATGCCGCATGGATCAAATTTGCACTGGAGCAAGGTTTTGATGTACCCACAGGAATTGGAGGCACTAACGTCAAAGGGCGGTGTACTGCTAACGAGCGGCAACGAGGGGAACTTGTGGCTGGCCAGGTTTCTGCTGCTCCAGAATCCGCCATCACGCGAATACTTTGACGCCTACACCCAGGGAGCGGCGACGCCCGCGCAGATTGACCAAAAGGTTCGCGAAGATCGAGCGTACGAGTTTCTCATTGTCCCGCAAGGGGTAATGGACGGCATGGGGAATATCGATCTGGACGCTTACAAGCGGGGCGAGGACTCGTTTCTTTCGAAGCTGTTTCTCTTTCCGGTCGACTGCACGATCAAGAATCGCCCCTACCTTCCCGATTCGGTGTACGCCAGGCGAGTGCTCGATTATTACAAGCCGATCGCCCGATTCAGCTCCTATATCATCCTGGAAAGAAAGGCCGCCTCTTGAAGCCGCGCGCCAGGCGGCAACGTGCCGCCCGCGCGTGAAGCGCGGCGACCAAGGCGCCCGATAAGCCGGGTTAGGGCCTGTTAACACTAATTGACATTGGGTGTGAATTTGGCAAAATGAGCGGGTGGAAATCACCGAGAGCCAACTTCTTCGCATTGCCGATTGCCTGCCGCGCCAGCGCGGCAATGTGAGG
>JBEKOV010000113.1:0-10965 GCA_049521415.1 Chthoniobacteraceae bacterium | reverse complement strand
CCGTCGCGGTGAGTTCAGAGGTGATTTGACCCTTTTGGAGATCGAGCTTCTCGTAATCGGGCCGCAAAACGGCAGTCGTTGTGTCGTAGTCGGACATGCGGTCCCTCGCGGTCCATTTCAAATCGCCGACCTGAGGCATCAAGACGAATTGGCCATAGTCATTCTCCCAGGGGCTGGCCTGATGCGTGGCCCGGATCCCGTCGATCTTTCCATTCGGGTGAAAGAACCAGGCGCTGTCTGCATTTTCAATCGCCCAATCGAGCATTCCCCAGGGCATGCCCATAAGTGGCAGCGTGTTGCCGTGCGACAACAGCATCATGGAATCTGTCCCCTGGAGGATGTTGACATAGCCAACCAGCCCTGCGTCTTGGGAGGATTCTGCATCGTCGGCTCGAACCGGCATCTGACAAATAAGACTTAGGAAAGCAAGGAAAGAGACAACCATTTTATTCATAGAAGCAACCAGATATAATGTTATTTGGATTTCTTCGCTCTAAATGCAAACCATTCGATATTGAATAGATATCCACCGCTTCCGGTATAGACCAGGTAAATATTATGGGTTCCGGTTGTGGGGGTAATAGCGCATGTCTCAGTGGTCCACTTCTGCCAGTCACCCGTCACGGGAACCGTGCAGGTTCCAATCGCCGTTCCGGTGGGGCTGTCGAGATGAATTTCGATATTGCCTCCAGACCCATTGCTGGCCACCCTCGCGACGAAATTCGTGATGCCGTTGAGATCGACCTTGTTGTAGCGCGTATAATTGCCATTGGCGATGCTCCCCACATCCCGGCCCCCTTCGCTGCAACCTTCGATACCCAATCCTCCCGATGAGCCATCGTAGCTGGAGGCCTGAGTGGGCGTGATGATATTGTTGTGCGCGCTAAAATAAGGAGCGCAAAGCGGATCGCCCACCACGACCTCTTCCCAGCCGAGATAGGGGGTGCCCGCATAAAAACTTTCCGCCAGATTATAGCCCGCCTCATAGTTGCTGATTTGATACGTGATACCGACGATCCCATCCAAGGTTGGTTCACCAACGGAGCCCTCCGCCCCGGTTAACCCGTTGGCGATCAAATCGCACATGAGAGACTGTCCATCGGGGATTTTACCCAAGTCCTTTCCGCCTTCGCTGCAAGTTTCGAGAGATGCCTCTCCCAAAAGAGTGCTGTAGCTTGAGACTTTGATGACGCTGGCTCCTTTCCCGCTGGTTCCTTCCCGAAAGGAAATCCATTCGATGCTGTAGAGGCCATCCCAATTCTGATTGGCTATAAACATCAGATAGACGTTGTGGATCCCGCTCACGGCGGTGGTGAGGTTGCACGTCACCGTCGTCCACTTCTGCCAGCCGCCGGTCTCAGGAACTGTGCAGGTTCCGATCATCGGCCCGCTGGGACTGTCGATGTGGACTTCAAAAATATAACGATTGGTATCCGTATTTCCGTTGGCGACTCTCGCCTGCATGGTAGTCATCCCGGTCAGATTAATCCCGTTGAAGCCTATACACTGGGGGAGGAAGGTGTCCTCGTCCGTCGATACGTACGTATTGGAAATGGCTCCGGGAGCGAAAGAGAGCGAGTCGTAGGCACTGGGGTTGTAATGGTCATCATTGCTTCCCCAGGAAAAATAACCCAGCAGGTTGCTCCGGTTGCCGACAAACGTTTTGGTGATAACCGTGTCATGGGGTATCCCGCTCGCCTCAAGGATTTCATCGGCGTGCAATAAGTCCGCGTTTCCGTGGTCATACGACTCTTCCCTGGTGACGTTTGTGCTTGGAGTGGTTGGAGGCATCGTGGTCTTGTCACCTGAGCCAAAATCAGACGGCACATCGAGCAGGATGGGACCCGTCTGGGGATTCTGCATGGCCGCCAGGGAGCGATCGACCAAAGCCATGGCGTCAGCCTGGGTAAAACCATCCAGCCGGGTTACCAGATAGCCGCCAAATTGCGCATGCGTGAAAGGCACCGTCGAATTATAATATTTGTTGACCCAGCCGACGCCTTGGCAGCCTGACCCCACGATAGTGGCTTGCACATTGCCGTTGGCGGTGGAATAACCCAGCGCCGCCAGGTAACCGTCCACCGACGGAGTATAGTTTATAGGAGATATACCTTGTGTTTCAGAACCTGTGGCGGTGCCGCCGCCTTCACCGCACCCCTCCACCGACACTCCCCCGGCGGAGTTATTGTAACTGGCAGCCGGGATGTTGGTGCTTCCCACGGTGAACCATTCGATGTTGAAGCCTCCACTGTAGACCAGATAGAGCTTATGGGTTCCAGTTGTGTCGGTAAGATCGCAATTCACGGTTGTCCACTTCTGCCAGCCCCCGGTCCCCGGAGCCGGGCAGGTTCCAATCACCGTTCCGGTGGGGCTGTCGAGGCAAACTTGAATTTTACCCCCGGAGTCGTCGCTTGCCACCCTGGCGGTGAAACTCGTCACCCCGCTTAGATTGACGTTATCATATTCCGTCCAGGAGCCGCTGTTGATATGACCCACATCCTGTTCCCCGATACGTATAGGTATGCCCTTGGTCAGCACAATAAAATTAATGCCGCTATGGCTCGCAAGATAGTTGCTGATGGGAGTCTCAATTTGCGACGTGTAACCGGCTAACGGGATGATTTCGTTATTACCGCAGAAGCCGTTTGAAGCTCCCTGAGGACTGCTCAACGCCGAATCCTCACAAGTAATCGCGAGAACGTTGGTCACACCCCGCTTTGCCTTATAATAATTGGCTATGGCCGTGGAAATCGGGCTGTTTGAGTTATAAACCAGCAGGACCTCGCTGGGGCTATGGGCTACAGGGCCAGGCGTAGCATGGAGAAATGAACTCCCTAATAAGAATATGCCCAGAGAGAGAGAGAATAATTGCCTTAAACTCCCCGTAATTGATGTGACTTTCATGAGAGCAATCGTTTTTGCAAACTCGATGGCAGGCGCCTCCCCCGCGGAACGATTTGCGGCAGATTACCGCTTCGAGAACTGGAAGCGCTTGCGGGCGCCGGGCTGGCCGGCCTTTTTCCGCTCTTTCATCCGCGGGTCGCGCGTCAGAAAGCCTTCTTCCTTCAGCGAGGCGCGCAGATTGGCGTCGCTGATAATGAGCGCGCGCGCAATGGCGAGACGGACCGCGCCGGCCTGGCCGGTCGGGCCGCCGCCGTGCGCGTTGACCACCACGTCAAAGGCGTTCGTGCTCTTGGCGATTCGCAGCGGGGCGAGAATTGCGTTCTGAAGATTGGAGCTCGGGAAATACTCCTCAAAGGAGCGACCGTTGACCTCGATCTTGCCGGTGCCGGGGCCCATCCGGATGCGGGCAACCGCTTCCTTGCGGCGTCCGGTGGCGATGTATTCCTGTGTTGCCATGGTAAAAAATTCAGTCAGGAGATGGTGACGGGCTGCGGATTCTGGCTCTCGTGTGGATGGGTCTCGCCCTTGTAGACCTTGAGTTTGGTATAAACGGACCGCCCAAGGCGGTTGTGCGGGATCATGCCGCGAACGGCGCGTTCGACAATCAACTCCGGATGACGCGCACGGCGCGCCTTGAAGGTCTCCGAATGATGACCGCCGACGTACCCGGAAAAGCTCGTGTAGGTCTTGTTGACCTCTTTCTTGCCGGTCACGCGCACCTTTTTCGCATTGATCACGACCACAAAATCGCCGGTATCGACGTGCGGGGTAAAGATGGGTTTATGTTTGCCGCGCAGGAGGTTGGCGGCTTTTTCCGCCACGCGCCCGAGCACTTGGTCTTTGGCGTCAATGACCCACCATTGGCGCTCCACTTCGCTGGCTTTGGCTGAGAAAGTCTTCATTTCGAAAAAGGGCGAGTAAACTAGTGGTCAGCGCGGAGGGTGTCAACGGGTTTTTGCCCTGTGGAGTCAAAAGTTTTGATGCCGGGCGATCGCGAGCAGGCTTTGGCCGAAGGGGGGGCGCACGATCGAGGACTCGATGGCGTGGCAGATCGGGAAAATGAGCCGGTCGAGCGCCCATACCTTAGCTACATCGAATTCGCGTTTTTTGAGCACGCAGAAATTCAGCCACCACGCGAAGTAGCCGATGCAGTTGTAATAATTCAGGCGCTCGATGGCGAAGCCGGCCGCCAGGAGCTTTTGACGCAATTCCGGGCGCGTGTAGCGGCGGAAGTGGCCGAAGTCCTTGTCGATGGGCGCGTAAAGCTCCGGGCGCGCCGGAACGAAGAGGCAGAGGGCGCCGCGGCGCGCGGCGAGCAGCTTTGCGTAGCGGGCCAGCTCGGCCTCGTCGTCCTGGATGTGCTCGAGCACATTGATGCTGAGGATCGCGTCCCAATCGACGCCGGCGGGCGCTTGCTCGATGGTGCCTTCGATCAATTCGACATCCGGATGAGTCTGATGCAAACGAGCCGCGAATGCCGCGTCGGGCTCGATGGAAACCAGCCGCGAGATTTGGGGCAAACGCCGCAGCAGCGCGGTCATTTGGCCGATGCCCGCGCCGATCTCGATGACGCTGCCGCCGAGCGACTTCCGAAATTCCTGGATGAGGGCTTCGCGATAATGGCGGGCCTCCTGAAGGGCGGAGAATTCGAAATCGGCAGTGGCTGCGCCGGCGTTGGGCGCTTCGGAAGTCATAAAAAGTTATACTTGAAGATGCAAACGAGGGCGCGGAAGCCGTCGCGCCAGTTGACCTTTTTGCCCTCGGCGTAAGTCCTTCCGTAATAGGAGATTGGGACTTCGTAGATGCGGACGCCGACGCGGGCGACCTTGGCGGTGATCTCGGGCTCGAAGCCGAAGCGGTTTTCCTCGATTCGGATCGCCTGGATGATTTCGCGGCGGAAGACTTTGTAGCAAGTCTCCATGTCCGAGAGGTTTAGGTTCGTGGCCATGTTGGACAGAGTGGTGAGGAGCCGGTTGCCGACGGCGTGCCAGTAATAGAGGACGCGATGGGCGCCGGCGCCGTTGAAACGGGAGCCGAAGACGACGTCGGCACGATTGGAAAGTATTGGCTGGATAAGATGGGGGTATTCGGACGGATCATACTCAAGATCAGCATCTTGTATAAGGACGATGCTGGCGGTGGCCCTGGCGATGCCGGTGCGGAGGGCGGCGCCTTTGCCCTGGTTGAAGTCGTGGCGGATGGTCTTTAGGCGGGGGTCGGCGGGGAGTTTTTTGAGGGTGTCCCAGGTGGCGTCGGTGGAGCAATCGTCTACTATAATCAGCTCGGCTACAACGGGTTGCGCTAGGACAACACGAATAATTTCGGCGACGGTGGCGGCCTCGTTATAGACGGGCATGACGGCGGAAACGCAGGGGCGAATCGGTTCGGACATTGGACTAGCTACAAAAATGGGTCCGGATTATTTATGCGGAATTCGCGGAATTAAAGGTGCAAAGGGCTGGAAACGGTGCGCGAAAGTTCCGATTTTTTCGCGGATATTTCCGCAACGGGCTATTTGACGACGCCGAACTCGGCGCGGCGATTTTTGGCCCACGCATCTTCGTCGTGGCCGTCATCGGTGGGCATCTCGGCACCGAAGCTGACGGTCTGGAGTTTGTCGTTGCCGACGCCGTGCTGGAGCAGGTAGTCGCGGACGGCTTCGGCGCGGCTCTCGCCGAGGGCGCGGTTGTACTCGGGGGTGCCGCGCTCGTCGGTGAAGCCGGCGATGATGATGGTGTTGGAACCGCCCTGGAGGAATTGGGCGACGGACTGGAGGGTGCCTTCGTCGGAGGGATCGACGGCGTAGGAATCGAAGGCGAAGTGGACGGGCGGGAATTGTGTTTTGTCGACGTTGTCGCTCATGAAGGAGACGCCGTCCTGGCGCTCGGGGAGGGGGGTGCCGCCGACGGTGTCGCTATCGGAGCCGTCACCGCCTGAGCCGCCGTTTTTCTTGAACATGGAGCATCCGGTGAAGAGGAGGAGGCAAAGGAGGGTCGAGGGAAGGAGTTTTGAGATCATGGTGTGCGCGGGATGAGGGAGGTTATGGCGGAAAACTTCGAAAATTGAAAGGGGAAGCGCATGGGAGTCGCTGGGGGGGATGATTGAGCGTGTCCAAGGGCGATCCCTTACGGGCAGCGAACTGGACAACAAGAAGGCCGAAATCGCTCGGCTTCTCTTGCGGCATGTTGGCCCGAAACGCGATTTAGCCCAGCCCGGGGCGTGAGCTCGCGGCGGCGACCCTATTGGATGCACGCTCGTGGCATAATATGATAAGGGTTAACAATCATAGGCATCGGCCCCCATTGGCGACATGATGCCAATAATAGATTGATCCCGGCCCGACTACGAGCGCCTTCAAGCATCGCGAAAGAGTAGTGGCCAGCACGGAATCGTGCCTTGTGTTTCCTCCCGCCACCGTTGCACGATGCCCCGCCATGCCCCTCTCGTGGAACGAAATCAAACACCGCGCCATTGCCTTTTCCAAGGAATGGAAGGGCGAGACACGCGAAGCAGCCGAGCGCCAGTCCTTTTGGAACGATTTTTTTAACGTTTTCGGCATTAAGCGCCGAGTCGTCGCCAGCTTCGAAGAACCCGTGAAAAAGCTTTCCGGCCATTGGGGCAGCATTGATCTCCTTTGGCCTGGCACCCTGCTCGTCGAGCACAAGAGCGCCGGCGAAGACCTCGGCAAAGCCCACTCGCAGGCCATGGACTACATCCGTGCCCTTCAAGAATCCGGGAAGGGCAAAGATTGCCCACGCTACCTCATCGTTTCCGATTTTCAGCGCATAGCTATTCACGACCTTGAACCCGAGCAAGACCCGGACCTGCCACTCCTTCAGCGCCTTCCACCATCATTCCAGTTTTCCCTGGCGGATCTCCACAAACACATCCGCCACTTCTTTTTCATCGCGGGTTACAAACAGCATAAGCTCAATCCCGAAGACCCCGCTAACGAAGAGGCAACGCAGCTCATGTGCGACCTCCACGATGCGTTGGAGGAAGAGGAATATGGCACCGACACGAAAGGTCACGCCGGCCATGAGTTAAAGCAATTTTTAGTTCGCCTGCTGTTCTCTCTCTTCGCCGAAGACAACGGCATTTTCCCGACACGCGCCTTCCAACTCTACATCGAAGACCATACCGCCCATGACGGTTCAGACCTCGGCCCCAAGCTCGGCCAACTATTCGACGTACTCAATACCCCGGAAGACCGCCGCCAGAAAAATCTCGATCCCGACCTTCTCCAGTTCGCCTACATCAATGGCGACCTATTCGCCGAACGCCTCGGCCTCCCCGCCTTTACCGGCGAAATGCGCGGCAAGCTCCTCGCCTGCGCCGCCTTCGATTGGTCCCGAATTTCACCCGCAGTTTTCGGCAGCCTTTTCCAGGCCGTCATGGAGCCGCGCGAGCGGCGCCAAATCGGCGCCCACTACACCGCAGAACGCAATATCCTCAAGCTTGTCCGCTCCCTTTTCCTCGACGATCTCCGCGCGGAATTTGAAGGGGCAAAGAAAGACAAATCTGGACGCGGCCGCGGGCGCCTCGCCGATCTACAGAAAAAGCTCGCCTCTCTCCGGTTCCTGGACCCGGCGTGCGGATGCGGCAATTTCCTCGTCATCACCTACCGCGAGTTGCGCGCCCTAGAGTTGGAAATGCTTCTCTTGCTGCACGCCGGCCAGCAGCAGATGGGCGAAGCCGAAGTCTTCAATCTCTCTCTCATCGACGTGGACCAAATGTTCGGCATTGAAATCGAGGAGTTCCCCGCTCGAATTGCCGAAGTCGCACTCTGGCTCACCGATCACCAGGCTAATGTTCGGCTTTCCGAGGCGTTTGGCCAGTTCTACAAGCGCATTCCCCTCCGCAAAAGTCCCCACATCCACGTTGCCAATGCGCTGCGGACCGATTGGCGCACGATCATTTCACCCGAAGAATGCAGCTACATTCTTGGTAATCCGCCGTTTGTCGGTAAGCACTACCAAAGCAAGGAGCAACGTGCGGATATGGTCGCCCTGCTGCCGGAATTTGGAAATGTTGGCGACCTCGATTTCGTGAGCGGCTGGTATTTCAAGGCAGCCAATTACATCCAAGCCACTAACATTAAAGTCGGCCTTGTTTCAACCAACTCCATCACCCAAGGCGAACAAGTGAGCGTCCTCTGGCCGGCACTATTCGACCGATACCACATCACGCTCCATTTCGCCCACCGTACGTTTGCATGGGAAAGCGAAGCTCGGGGAAAGGCACACGTTCATGTTGTAATCATTGGATTTGGGCTTCGTGACGTTCCAACCAAACGCATTACCGATTATGACGTCGACCCGGATAACCCGACGGTAGCCATCGTTAGTAATATCAGCCCGTACCTTACTGAGGGTTCCAACACCGTCGTACGTAAAGAGCGCAACCCTATCGGTGCCGTGCCCGAGATGCGCTGCGGGAACAAGCCGAGCGATGGCGGCAACTTCATCCTTACCGAACTCGAAAAAACCGCCTTCGTAGCCACGGAGCCCGCAGCAGCCAAGTTTCTCCGGCCCTATATCGGAGCCGAAGAGTTCATCAACGGATGGCAACGCTGGTGTCTCTGGCTTAAAGACGCCACCCCTTCGGAGATACGCGCTATACCCGCAGTTATGAAGCGGGTCGAAGCAGTTCGCGATTTCCGGCTCAAAAGCACCGCGGCCCCGACCCGCAAAATGGCGGCGATGCCCACGCGATTCTTTTTCGAATCGCAGCCTGCGACCGATTATATACTCGTCCCCGAAGTCTCTTCCGAGCGGAGAAACTACATTCCCATAGGATTCGTATCGAAGGAGGTCATTTCAGCGAACACAAATTTTCTCATTCCATCCGCTGACTTTTTCCTTTTTGGCGTACTCACTTCCGCGATGCATATGGTCTGGGTTCGCCAGATAGGCGGAAGGCTGAAATCAGACTACCGCTACTCTGGTAGCCTCGTTTACAACACCTTCCCGTGGCCCAATGCCGCGACATCGGCACAACGCATTGCTGTAGAGAAGCACGCTAAGCGTGTAATCGACGCGCGAGCCGCGTTCCCCGCCTCTTCGCTCGCAGACCTTTACGATCCGCTGGCAATGCCGCCCGCTCTCGCCGCGGCCCATGCCGCCCTGGATAAGGCAGTCGACAAGTGCTATCGCACCGACCCCTTCCCAAGCGACCGCGCCAGAGTGGAACACCTTTTCGCCCTCTACGAAAAACTCACCGCCCCTCTGGCCCCGACCACCCGCGCCCGCCGGCGCAGATAACTGATAGCCGGAATGGCTGAAAGGCCACTCTACGAGCTTCCAAACGCCAGCAAGAGCACCTTTAGACGTCCTTTTGTCTTTCTGATGTCACTTCCTAGCCGTTAAATTGCTCACGTTGAAACAGCCCCGCCTCCAAATACGCCGGGGCCACTTAGTATAGCGATTACTTGGACGCTCTCATAAAAGAGCATTTCGACAGCAAACAAAAGCGGAGTTATGTAGGATATGTATTTGTATTGGAAAATATCCGTGTGGGATACCTTGCCGGGTTTTGCTAACTCGGGGTTTGCGAAGTGGGGTTCTAACCGATGGAAAATTTCAGCGAAGCCCTTATGAGCGAGGAAAGATTGGCGGAAGGCGACAAAGCAATCTCCGTCGAAGCACGTTTTATTTACGAGGTAATACACGCCTCTAGCTATCTTTTCGAAGTAGAGGCTATAATCTTCGGGCGGAAGTTTGAGCGTTGGACCCAAACCAACGGCAAGCGTCTTAGAATCCATTCCAGAAAATAGGCGATGTGCTAGGCCCATAGATTTCTCATCATTAAGGCTTCTTTCTGTAGCTTCACCGTATGCTTCCAAGGCTATCTTAGAATCACTCATCATTATGAGCCGAGCACGCATTGCCTCTTCAAGCTTGGTATGCTCCTCGTTATGCTTTTCGCAAGCCGGAACCGTTTTCAAATTCTCCCGCTTATTTTCCAGGAAAAGCCCTTTCGGGGGAACATGGTCTTTTGATGAGGCGGGTTTGCCACACCAGTAACACCGTTTAGCTTTTTTCATTTCGTTCCACGGTAGCGAGTCCACCGGCTCTCCAAAAGGTAATAGACAGGAGCGGCGACCGACACGCCGACCCAGCCAGCCCGCACAGCGCTATTCCACGCCCAAAGCCAGCTTCCCGCGCTCCAGGTCCGCCTTCGGCTTCTCATTCAGCATCCACACTTCCACTCCATCCGAACTCACAAAATGCACAGGCTCCTTCTCTATCGACCGCTGGGCATCCGTCGGAATGCGCCCATTCACCTGCCCCCATTCCGAACCGAACCGCTCCTCGCCACGCAACTCCGCCACCGCGTTCACTTGCGGCCAGAGATCATATTCGTAACGCTCCTTTGCAAACTCCTTCACCGCCCTAAACAAAAGACGACCGCACGCATCTGACAACTCACGCTGCGGAAGACCCGACACGTCCAGACCTCTCAACTTGGCAGGAAACTGCGGTTCACGAACCACCAACAGTAGCTCCACCCAGTACCCAGAAACGCCCGTGGGAACAGAGTTCAGCGTTTTATCAATTACGAAATACAAGGAATTCATCGTTCGGCGAACCTCCCACCGCTCTCGGTTCTGTCAAGGGCAAATCTTAGGTGACAGCCCCGGGTATGCCTCCCAAAACTCCGCGCACGTTCGGCACCTAAAACGGCTCGTTCTGCGAACGTTGCCGGTTTTCATGAATGACGCATGCTTACCCTGTTATGCACGTCCTCACAGACGCACAACCACTTGCCACGAGCGGGAAAAGCCTTTCCCTGCGCGCCTACTTCGTGCGGCGCCATCTATAGTGGTTTAACTAAAAGTGTAGCCATTTTCTTCCGCCCCTCCGGGGCCTTACGCCCCCGGCTACATTCTGGCAGGCCCTCCGGGCCTATATTGTGGCTACAGTTTTACTGAAAATGCTCTAACGGGGACACCCCGTAATATTGCTGGACTGGAGTTGTTCATCGGCGGGCGGGAGCGGGCCCTTAAATGGCCCGCCAGCCACCGCCCGTTGTGAACAACTCCACCGCTTTCGCTCGGTT
>JBEKOV010000112.1:0-12768 GCA_049521415.1 Chthoniobacteraceae bacterium | reverse complement strand
GCGCTGCTCTGGGGTCATCGCATTCCACATGCGATTCGCCAGCCCGCTGCTTTGGGGGCCGTCGGCGTCGATCTCGGCCAGAGCCCAATGGAGGCTGACGATCTTTGCCGGCCGGAAGGTGACGATGAAATCGCGGATCGCGCGGCTCTCGGGCTCGGACCACGGGTGCGGGCCGGAGGGCTCCATGGAATCAGCCTGCCAGGCGAGATCGCAATTGCGATTCAGGTCCACGCGATTGGCATTGTAGCGGGAGTTCGCGACGAAGCCGTCCGGGTTCGCGAGCGGGATCATCACCACCGGCGACGATATTTCGCCCGTCGCGACCCATCGCTCGCGGAAGGTCGCCACCAGCGCCACCGTGGCCTTCTCATCACCGTGCAGCCCGCCGATGATGAGCGTGATATTGGCGGGCCGGATCGGCGCGGCGGGGTCGAAATTCGACTCTGCCACGACATCGCGGCCCTGGACCGATTGGCCGATGCCGTGCTGGTAAATCCTGTTCAGTATCATTAGGATCGGAAGAGTGAAGGTTATCACCGGGCTTCGGACGTTGCATCCTCGCAATGTGTTCCGCATCTCGCGCGCAGAACGGCGCGAGACCACCAACGTCTTCCTGCGCATCGAGCGCGACGGCATCGCGGGCATGGGCGAGGCCTCGGCCAATGCCTATTACGGCGAGGATGCGGCGCGCGTGGCGGCGAAGCTGGATGGGATGGCCGGGTTCCTCGCGGGATGCCCGGTGAATTCGCCCGCGGACATTGCCGCGATCTGGGAGGAAGCGTGGGCGCTGCTGACGCCGTCGCGCGCGGCGCAGTGCGCGCTGGATGTGGCGCTGTGGGACTGGCTGGCGAAACGCAGGGATTGCACGGTTGCGGAACTGGCGCTCGGGGAGCAGCCGCGCCCGGTGGGGAGCTTTGTGACGCTTGGAATTTCCGAGCCGCGGGAGCTCGATGCAAAGCTGGCGGAACTGGAGGGCTTCCCGAGCGTGAAGGTGAAATCGGACGGCTCGGGCGACCTGTCGCTGGCCGCGCGGGTGCGCGACGCGATGCCCGGGGCGAGCATCGCGGTGGATGCGAATTGCGCATGGGAGGACGTGGAATGGACGAGGATCAGCCGGGATCTGGCGCAACTGTGGATCGAGTTCGTCGAGCAGCCATTCCCCCCGGCGCGCGACGGGGACATGGGGTGGCTGCACTCGCGCATCCCCGTTCCCACGATGGCCGATGAGAGCTGTGTGACATTGGAGGATATTGAGCGGATGCCCGGACATTTCACCGGTTTCAACATCAAGCTGGTAAAATGCGGCGGCCTGACGCCGGCCCTGCGCATGGCGCGCCGCGGACGCGAGCGCGGCCTGCGGACGATGGTCGGTTGCATGCTGGAGAGCAGCATCCTGATTGCAGCCGGCGCGGTGGTGGCGCAGATCACCGATTACGCGGACCTGGACGGCGCATGGCTCCTCGCGGACGATCCGGCATCGGGCTGGAAGCTGGAGCAGGGGACGCTCATCCCGGGCGAGGGGATGGGGCTTGGGGTAAGCTGCATCGCGGACGATGCGGTCTGATTTAATTGCGGAACCTGCCGCGGCCCACTCATATTGTCGCAGAATTCAGAAAGAGGCCTATGAAGATTAAACCTGTAATTGTTCCGGCCATCACTCTGCTCATTGGCATTGCCATTGGGGTGGGTGGCATGGCGTTCGCTGTCGCGAAAGGCCCGAACCAAGAACGGTTGATAGAAACGGGGCTATTAACTTCGCTGAATTTTCAGAAGGGTTTAAACTTATCGGCGGAGGATTATCACGCGTCTCAGGAATTTGTTCGGGGCTATTTCGATTTTACGGATCGTCCAATCCCGGCGCCTATTGCTCAATACATTCAGGCCATACCGCAGGGTTCAGGACATGACATGCGCCGGTTCGCTGACGCCGCGGTAATTTCTTCTGCTGATTCGTCGTCTGCCATACACTAGGCTTTCGCCGATGGAACGAGCAGCCGGATGGCCGGGAAGTAACGGCGAAGGTACCCTCGATCCTCGCTCGCCAGCCAATCCGCCTGAGTGGCGGCATGCGCCGCGACAAGGAAGTCTGGAAGGATGGTCTTGCGCGGGCCGCCTTCGTTGCGGTACCTGCGAAAAAGTTTCCCGGCGAGCAGCGAGGATTCCTCGTTCAAGGGACTGTGGATCAGCTCGAGGTGACGCACCGTTTTCACGCATTCTTCATCGGACGAAAAGTATGATCGGACTTCCGCAAGCACGACGGAAGAAATGACCAAAGGCGAGGTCTCGGCCGCCGACAGAAGACAATCAAACCAGATTTCGCCCTTCGGCTCGCCTTTGAAGATCGCCAGCAGGACCGAAGTATCCACCGCAACCGTGCTCATGCGCGTTTGGCTCGCCGGCGCCGCCTGGGTAGTTCGACCGGTCCGCGCAATTCGCCCAGCAGTTCGTTTACGCTCCGCCCGGCCAATTCATCTCTCAGACATCCCAGCGCGGCGATCCGCTCGTTGCGATCGACCACTTTTCGGAGGCGGACGCCCCCGGGAGTAGCGGCGAATTCAATTTCGGCGCCTGGATGGATGCCGAATTTCTCCCGCAGCTTCTTGGGAATGGTGACTTGCCCCTTTGAGGTGACGAGAGCTTTCATACCGCAAATATAAGAAATTCCGGTAAGAATTGCAAATCAGACAGGGAAGTTTATCCGGTCACCTCCGGTCGGATGGCAAAGGTGCGCGTCAGCGTTCCGCCGGCGGGGATTTCCTGGATACCCTCCTTTTGCTCAAAGGGGCGCTGCTGCTGGTGATCGGGCAAGCCCCAGCAGGGCTCCACGCAGATGAAATCGTGCCCGTCGCTCCAGAGCGTGATGTATGGCGCCTCGTCGTAATCGAGTTCCGTGCGGCGGTGCCCGGACGGGTCCTCAACAATGAAAACCGGCTCGGGCACGTCGGCCAGTTCGAGTAGGAAGGAGTCGGGCAGGCCGGCTTTGTCGAACGGCATCGGGCCGCCGGCGTGATCGATTGCGACCGTTTCGCCGGAGAGAAAATTGCCTGGCGCCATGTGCCGAATGTAAGTGCCGCGCGGGAGGATGACGCGCGCCTCCGCCAGCGACTTGACCGCAAAGCCCGGGTGCAAGCCGAAGGAAACATGCGCGGAAAGTTCCGGCTCGTGATTGAGAAACTCGAACGTTACGAATAGTTCCGATCTATTCCCGGCCGTCGCGAGATTGTAAATCAGGTTCATTTCCACCTTGAAGGGATACTCCACCGGCTCGATCTGGCCTGGGCCGATCGAGTAAATCAGCGAGCCGGCTGCGGTATCCACCGCGGGAGCGCCGAAATCCTTGTGCCGCAGGAACGAATGCGTGCCGCCCTTGATTTCATGCCCGCGATAGACCGAGCGCTCATCCTTCAAGCGATGAATGTAGTAACCCATCACCGTCGCGTGGTTTTTCCAGCCTTCGGCGGGCGTGCCGGTATCGCCGTCGCGGTAGAGGAAGCCGATCCACTTCCCATCCGGCCCGCGGCGGGCGAGGCTGACCAATTCCGCGCCATGCCGGTTTACCTGGATGCGCAGCCCGGCCCCTTCGTCGGTGAGAGTGTCGATCAGCAAGTCCCCTTCTTTGCGCAATTCGTAATTGCTGCTCATGGCGCGGAATTAGGCAGATTTCTGTGCGGTGTGGCAAGGCTGTCCCCCCACCCAGGTCTCGCTCACCTCGATGTCCGGCGAGAGGATCACCAGGTCGGCGTCCATACCCGGCGCGATGCTCCCCTTGCGGGTATCGATCCCCAGCGCGCGCGCCGGATTGAGCGAGGCGATTTTCACCGCCTCGACCATCGAGAGACCGCACAATTCCACCATGTTCCGCACGCCGCGGATCATGCTGGAGGTGCTGCCCGCGAGCGTCGTCCCATCCTCGGTCAGCGCGACGCCGTCCCGCGCCACGCACACGATTTCGCCCAGCTTGAAACGCGACTCCGGCGGCAGGCCCGCGCCGGCGGTCGCGTCGGTGATGAGCGCGATGCCATCCGCGCCCTTCGCGCGGCAGAGCAGCTGCAGGAGCGTGGGCGAAACATGCCGGCCATCGGCGATTACCTCGCAGAGGATTTCCGGCTCGCTCAATACGAACTCGAGCACGCCCGCCGCACGATACGGGCCGCGCCTGCGCGACATGGACATGCAATTGAAAGTATGCGTCGCATGCCGCAGACCGTGCGCGAAGGCCGCCGCAATCTCCTCGTCCCACGCGTCGCTATGCCCCGCGCTGGCGATGATGCCGCGCTGCGCCAGCGCCTCGATGAGCGGCAGCGCGCCGGGCAGTTCGGGAGCGAGCGTCATCTGGGTGATCATGTCGGCGTGCTCGAGCAATTGCCGCCATTCCGCCGGGTCGGGGTTGCGGAGCATCGAGGGGAGATGCGCGCCCTTTTTTTCGGGTGAAAAATAAGGCCCTTCGATATGGACGCCCAGCACGCGGGCGCCGCGCGGCGCGGCCTGGCAATACTGCCGCGCGGCGGTGATCACGGCCAATATTTGATTCAGCGGCGCCGCAATCGTGGTGAGGCAGAGCGCGGTCGTGCCGCCCGTGGCGTGATGGCGGCAGATGGTGTCAAAGGCCTCCGCGCCCGCCTCCATGGTGTCGCGCCCCAGCGCGCCGTGAATGTGCAGGTCGATGAAGCCGGGCGCGACATACAACCCGCCCAGCTCCTTGATTTCTTCGTCGCCCCGCCGTGCGATCGGCAGCGCCGATACTTCCGCGATCACGCCCTCCTCGATGCGCAGATGGCCCGCGCGCAGAATGCGGTCCGGCAGGATAATGTGCGCGCCGGCCAGGATCATGGCCGCTGCCAGTCCGGTTTATTCGCGTACACCCACCGGTAATAATCGGCGCGCTTCAGCTTCGCCGCCGCAGCTTCATCGACCAACAGCGAGCAGGAGCGATGGAATTGCAACGCCGATGCCGGCACATCCGCCGTGACCGGACCCTCCGCCATCGCGGCCACCGCGGCGGCCTTTCGCTCGCCGAATGCGAGCACCAGGCAGCGCCGCGCTTCGAGGATCGTCCCCACGCCCATCGTGATCACGTGCCGCGGCACCTCGGCGGGCGAGGCGAAAAAGCGCGCGTTGTCTCGGATGGTTTGCTCGGTCAGCGTCTTGATGCGTGTGCGCGACCCGAGCGAAGAGCCCGGCTCGTTGAACCCGATGTGCCCGTCCGAGCCGAGACCCAGCAATTGCAGGTCGATGCCGCCGGCCTCGACGATTGCCAATTCGTACGCCTTGCAATGCGCGGCGATATCCGGCGCCAGCCCATCCGGCATGTGGACACGCCACGGCGCCATATTGACGCGCGAGAAAAAATGTTCGTGCATGAAGCGCGCGTACGATTGCGGATGATCCGGCCCCAGGCCGACATATTCGTCCAGGTTGAAGGTCGCAATCTCGGAAAGATTGATTTCGCCACGCGCCCGCATTGCCGCCAGTTCGTCGTAAAAACCGAGCGGTGTGCTGCCGGTGGCAAGGCCCAGCACGGCGCGGGGTTTCGAGCGGATGAGCGCCGCGGCAATGCGCGCCGCGAAGCCGGAGGCTTCCCCGGGAGAAGAGGTGATGATAACTTCCACGCCGCCAAGCTATGGACCAGCCGCCGACAATACAACCCGCCAGAAACGCCATCGAACAGCGCATGAGGCGGCTCGGCGTGCGCGAGGCCGATCTGCGGGAGACCTTCGCGCGTTCGTCCGGCCCCGGCGGCCAGCACGTGAATAAAGTCTCGACCGCCGTGACACTCGTCCACGTGCCGAGCGGCGTCGCCGTGACCGTGCAGGATTCGCGCTCGCAGTCGATGAATCGCCGCCTCGCGCGCGAGCGGCTGCTGGCTGAACTGGAGAGGCGCCGCTGCGAAAAGATCCAGGCCCGCCGCGCGGAAGCCGCGCTCCAGCGCCGCCGCAACTCCCCACGCCCGCGCGGGCTGAAGGAGCGAATGCTCGATTCAAAAAAACGGCGCGGGAAGACGAAAAAGATGCGCGGGCGGGTGGAAGAGTGAACGCGCCGCGATAGTTATTCCGTCCCGCCGCGGCCCGCGCTAGCATCAGATCGCATGGAGATTTCAAGTTGTGAACTGCCGGGCATCCCGAAACTGCGGAGCGGAAAAGTTCGGGAGATTTTTGACCTCGGCGATTGCCTGCTCTTCGTCGCCACGGACCGCATTTCGGCGTTCGATTGCATCATGCCCGACCCGATTCCCGGCAAGGGCGCGGTCCTCACCGGGCTTTCGGCGTTTTGGTTCCGGCGGCTCGATTTCGTCGAAAATCACGTCCTGGCCACGCGCTTCGACGATTTCCCAAAATCCCTAGCCCCCTTCCGCGAGCAGCTCGAGGGCCGCTCAATGATCGTCAAAAAAGCCGCGCCGCTGCCGGTGGAGTGCGTCGTGCGCGGCTTCCTTGCCGGCTCCGGCTGGAAGGAATACGTAGCGTCCGAGAGCATCTGCGGCCAGCCGGTGCCGCCCGGATTGCGTCAGGCGGACGCCCTGCCGCGCACGATGTTCACCCCATCCACCAAAGCCGAAGCCGGGCACGACGAAAATATCACATGGGACGATTGCCGCCGCATCCTGGGCGACGCCGTCGCGGAGCAAGTGCGCGGCTTGAGCATCCGGCTCTACGAGGCGGGGCGCGATTACGCGCGCGACCGCGGCATCATCGTTGCGGATACCAAATTCGAGTTCGGCCTGCTCGATGGCCGCGTCATCCTGATCGACGAAGTGCTTACGCCAGATTCCTCCCGCTTCTGGCCCGCGGACCGTTATCAGCCCGGCTTCAGCCCGCCGAGTTTCGACAAGCAATACCTGCGCGATTACCTGGATCTGCTCGATTGGGACAAGCGCCCGCCCGCGCCGAAGCTCCCGCCCGAGGTCGTCCGCCAGACTGCGCGGAAATACCGCGAGGCCTACGAGCGCCTGACCGGCGAATCGCTCCCGCACCCAAGCGCCTGATGTCAGCGTAAAGCGTAATGGCCATGGAGGAATCGATCGAGCAATTCATCCTCTACCTCGCGACCGAGCGCGGTCTTTCGGATAACTACCAGCTCTCGACCCGGCGCTCGCTCGAGGAATTCGCCGCCTGGCTCTCCCGCGTCAAAAAAATCACGGAGCCGCGCGCCGTCACGCTCCCGCTCATCACCGATTACCTTGCCGATTGCAAAAAGCGCGGCCTCTCCACCAGTTCCATCAGGCTCGTGGTCGTGGCCATCAAGATTTTCTTCCGCTTCCTGATCGCGCGCGACCTCATCAAGGCCGACCCCGCCGAATACATTCCGCTCCCGCGCGCCGAGCGTTATCTGCCGGAGACCCTCAACGAATTGCAGGTCGAGCGCCTGATCGAGAGCATTCCCACCGATCAGCCGCTCGGCCTGCGCGACCGCGCGATGGTGGAGCTGCTTTACGCCAGCGGCCTGCGCATTTCCGAGCTGGCCAACGCGCGCATCGAGAACCTGATGCTCGACGAGCGCGTCATCCGCGTGACAGGGAAGGGGAACAAGACGCGCATCGTGCCGGTGGGGAGCAAGGCATGCGCCGCCATCGCAAGTTATCTCGAAAAAGAGCGGCCCGCGCTGGTGAAGAAACGCACCGGCGGCGAGCTATTCCTTTCCGTGCGCGGCACGAAACTCACCACCGTCCGCATCTGGCAAATCCTCAAGCGCATCGCGAAGCACGCCGGCATTGACGTGAACGTCTACCCGCATTTGCTGCGGCACTCCTTCGCGACGCATCTGCTCGGCAACGGCGCCGACCTGCGCATCATCCAGGAGATGCTCGGGCACGCCGATGTTTCGACGACGCAGATTTACACCCACGTCGATCAACAGCGGCTCAAGGCCGTCCATCATCGCTTTCACCCGCGCGCGCGGCTGCCAGCAGCGCCGCGTCCCGCTCCAGCGCCGCCTGAAAAGAAGGGTAATTGAGGCCCCAGCCGAGCGCCCGCAGCTTCGCATTGCTGACCCGCTTGTCCGTGACTCCGCGTTTGCGATTGGTTGCGACCGGTCCGCCCGGCGGCAGCGGCAGCCCCAGCCGCTCCGAGAGAAACTCATAGCACGCCAGTTGCGTAAGCGGCTGATCGTCCGCCACATTGTAAATACCCGCGCCCAAATCGCGCGCGGTAATGTGAAACAGCGCCCCCGCCGCGTCGTCCGCGTGGATTTGATTGATGTGCCGCCCGCCGCCCTCCTCGATGGCGGCCGTCCCGTCGAGAAACTTCCGCAGCAACACCGACCGTCCCGGCCCGTAAATGCCCGCGAGCCGCGCCACCATCCCGCCGTCTTCCAGCGCGGCCTCCTCCGCCTCGCGCAGGATGCGGCTCGTCGGCGAGATCGGCTCCGCCGCGCTCTCCTCCGTCACCCACGCGCCATCGGTCTGCGCATAGACCGACGTGCTGCTCACGAAAAGAACACGCCCCGCCTCCAGCCGCTCGATCACATTCCGGATCCCGCGCAAATAAACCGCCCGATAAGCCTCCTCTCCCCCGCGTCCGGAACTCACCGCGCTGATCACCGCATCCGCCCCGTGCAATTCCTTCGCCGCCGAAAGAGCCGTGCCATCCGCAATATCGCAAGCCATCACCCGAAACGCCTCTCCCTTCATCCGCTCCGCCGATTCCGCCGAGTGTGTCACCCCCATCACCTCCCACCCCTCGCCGGCAAAAAGCCGCGCCGCGCGCCCACCCACAAATCCGCAGCCCAGGATCACAATACGTTTCATCCCCATACTTTCGAATTTCGAATTTCGAATTTCGAATTTAATCTGCTCCCATGGACTTCATCCTCGCGATCCGCATTTCCGCCATCATGGGTTTTCTTGCCGTTGCGCTGGGCGCCTTTGGCGCGCACGCGTTGAAGGAGCATCTGGCCGCCCTGCAACTCACCAGCGTCTGGGAGAAAGCCGTCCTCTATCATCTCGTCCACGCCGTCGTGATGCTCCTGCTCGCCAGCCGCCCCACCTTCGCTCGGCTCCCCTGGACCCTCTTTTTCGTGGGCATCATCATATTCAGCGGCAGCCTCTATATACTGGCCTGCACCGGCGTCAAATGGCTCGGCGCCGTCACCCCGTTGGGCGGCCTTTGCCTCCTCGCCGGCTGGCTCTCCCTCGCGATCTGGGGCTTCGGGCGCTAAAAAAATCCGTTACGGCCTGGCGAGCGCCGCGCTGGCTTCCTTTTGGTCGTTCACTCCTTCGTTGTCCTCGGGCTTCAGCGTCAATTCCGTCTCCCACTCCTTGCGCGCCGCGTCCACCTGGCCCAGCGCAGTGTAAACGCGCGCCAGCTCGTGGTGATGGATCACCCGTTGCGGCGCCAGTTTGATCGCCTTTTGGTAATCGCTTTCCGCTTCCTCCAGCGACGCCTCCGGCATCCCGCCGTACACGTACTTCGCGATCAGTTTCAGGATCGGGTTCAGCGTCGCCACGCTGTAATTCCATCGCCCCAGCACGTGCCAGGCAAAGTCATCCTTCGGGTCCAATTCCAGCGCCTTCTCCGCCTCCGCCTTCACATACCGGGAGTATTCGACCTTTGTCCGGTCATCCACCAGATCCGTCAGCCGCCCATAAGCGACGGCCACCGCCAGGTGCGCCTTCTCGTTGTCCGGCGCGAGCGCGACCGCCTCTTTCGCCTCGTTCAGCGAGCGCGTCGCGTAGGCCAGCGCCTCGGCGGGCGATTTCGCCTGCGCGATCATATTGCTGCACTGCTGGGAGATGCGGAGCAGAATATCGATGTTGTTCGGGTCCGCCTGCGCCGCCTGTTCGAAGAGCGCCAGCGCTTCCGGCGCGTGCAATGCCTTCACCTCCGCATCCCCCTGCTCAATCAGCTTCTCCGCCTGCGGATTGATCGCGGCCGCGGCGTGGCTGGCGAGAAATATCAGCGCGCAAAAGCCCCGGGGTTTCATCGGGGCCGCAGGCTAGCCGGAAAATTCCGCACCGCCAGCGTGAAATATTCCCCCCCAAAAAAGACTCGTCCCGCCGCGGTCCGTTTGCCGCGGCGGGACGGGATGCTTGGCCGGTTGTTACGCGGTTGCGCCCGCGAGTTCCGCCTCGGCCGGGGCCGCGCCCGCGAGCGGGCAGGTCTCGGCGATGTGCCGCACTTCCACTTGCGCGCCGTACGCCAGGATCGGGCAATCCTGCGCGATGGCCACCGCTTCATCCAGGCTGGTCGCCCGCACCAGGAAGTAGCCGCCCACGGCCTCCTTCGATTCGGCAAACGGCCCGTCGGACACGATGCGCCCTCCTTTGCCGGAGACGATCTTGCCCTCCCTATCCAGCGGGTTTCCGCCCAGGACGGTTCCGTCGAAGGTCAGCTTCTTGAACCAGTCCATCATCCGGGTTGCGGCTTGTTGAGTTTCCTCGGCCGACAGGCCCTTGTGCCAATCGTCGCCGCGGAACAGCAGTATATATTCGTCTTTTGTGCTCATTGTTTGTTTGTTGGTTTTGTTGTTGGTCGTGGTTTGTTTCGAAAATCGTCGCCGCGCTAAGGCACAAGGACCATCCACATCACCCCGAAACGGTCGGTCGCCATCCCGAATCGCGGCGAAAAGAAAGTCTTCTCCAGCGGCATGATCGCCTTCCCGCCATCGGTCAGCGCGGCAAAGACCCGGTCCGCCTCCGCTTCGTTTGCGCAGTTGTAAGTGAGGGCAAAGCCGCCAAAGCTCGGCTCCCCGCCGCACCGCCCGTCGGAGACCATGACGATGGTATTGCCGATCCGCAGCCGCGCGTGCATCACCTTCTCGCCGTCCACGGGCTCACAGCCCTCCCGAGGCTCCGGGCAGTCCTTGAAGCGCATAATCATGACGACTTCCGCGCCGATGGCCCCCTTGTAAAATGCGAGCGCCTCGTCACAGCGCCCTTCGAAGAACAGGTAAGGTTGGATGGTATGATTGTCAGTGGGTGGATTCATGGTTTGTGAATTGGTTTCATGGATACGACGAACGGCTTGCCGCTCTCAGGACAATTTTGTCAAAAATTTTCCTGCCCGCAAATCTTCCCCTCGCACGCCCGCAGCCGTTTCGTCAGAAACGCCTGCTCCGACTCGATTTGCGCCAGTTCCAGCGATTTCCGGTAATGCCCCGCCGCCTCCTCCCAATGCCCCAGCCGCGACTCAAACTCCCCCAGCACGGAATGCAGCAGATAATACGACTCCAGCGAGCGCGGATCGGCAATCGCCCCCACCGCATCCAGCCCAGCCTGCGCCCCGTGCACCTCGGCCACAGCCACCGCGCGGTTCAGCGCCACGACCGGCGAATCGTCGAATCGCGCCAGCCGGTCGTAAAACGCCAGGATTTGCCGCCAATCAGTCGATCGATAATCCCGCGCCGTGCAATGGCAGGCCGCGATCCCCGCCTGCAGATGATAAATGCTCAGTTCCCCGCCCGCCGCCGAGAGCGCCAGGTGATTCAGGCCGCGCCCGATCATCCCCTGATCCCACAGCGACCGGTCCTGATCCTCCAGCCGGAGCAAATTCCCCTCCGGATCGAGCCGGGCCGCCGAGCGCGCGCCCGTCAGCATCATCAGCGCCAGCAGCGCATGCGTCTTCGGCTGATTTCCTGCCGGATGCTCCGCCAGCAGCCCCGCCAGCCGTAGCGCCTCCGCGCAAATATCCTCCCGGATCAACCGGTCGCCGCTCGAGGCCTTGTAGCCCTCGTTAAAGAGCAGATAGAGCGATTGCAACACCCCATCCAGCCGCCGCGCCAGCTCTTCCCCCACGGGAATCTCAAACGGTACCCGCGCCTCTCGGATTTTTTGCTTCGCCCGGGTCAATCGCTTCGCGATCGCCGCCTCCGTCGTCAGGAACGCCGCCCCGATTTCCCCCGGGCTGAATCCGCAAAGCGTCTTCAGCGCCAGCGCCACCTGCGCCTCCGGCGGAATCACCGGGTGGCAGCAGACAAACATCATCCGCAGCCGGTCGTCCGCGATCTCATTCTCCGAAACCACCCCCTCGTTCGGCCCATTGCCCTCCTCGATCAGCCGCGTGATCTCCGCCTCCTTCCCGCGAAACACCCGCTCCCGCCGCACCACGTCCAGCGCCAGGTTGCGCGACGCCCGCATGATCCACGCCGAGGGATTATGCGGCACCCCATAGAACGGCCACGTCTGCAACGCCCGCGCCAGCGCCTCCTGCACCACGTCCTCCGCCAGCGTGAGATGTTCCACCCCAAAAATCCCCGTCAATATGGCCACCATCTTCCCCGCCTCACGGCGAAAGAGATGCTCGACTACATCGGATACTTCCCGCGGTTGTTGGGGCGCTTCCACTCGTTTCTCGGCTAAGAGTTAACCGCAGATCGGCCTGAATTTCCGCAGAATTCCCGGTAATGGGTCAGCCACCGGTAAATTTCCGTTTCCGTAGCGGATCGAGGCGATAGCGGACTGTGGAAAATCCTATTGCCCAGCGAAAACATGCCGACACCGGAATAATCTGAAGGCAGCCGCGGGCCGTCCTTCTGGGTGGTTTCACCTATTGACCAAGCGACGAAAGTTTCGCTAGGGTGGATCGCAATGGACAGTGTTGAACCAGTTGTGCGGCGGCTCGACATGGGCCTCAGTAAATCACAGTGACGCGGCAGAGGTGAAGCTGTCAGGAAAACACTTTGCTTTTGCAAAACCAGCCCGTATCGTCCGAAATTATGAAGGCTCTAGACCAGAAGATTTATGGTAAACCAAGCGCAACATGTTCAAGTGGAGCAAATTGTCCGAGTACCGGGTCAAAAAAGTCCTGGAGTGCTTTTGCCTCGATTTGACGGCTACGC
>JBEKOV010000111.1:0-11400 GCA_049521415.1 Chthoniobacteraceae bacterium | reverse complement strand
ATCCGCCGCGAACGCCTTCCGATCCCGCCGCCGGTAAGCCCCCATCTCCAGATTCTCCCGCACCGTCAGATTCGGAAAAATCATCCGCCCCTCCGGCACGTGCGAGAGCCCACGCTCCACGATCTTGTGCGGCGGCAAATGCGTAATCTCCTCCCCGTCGAAAAAAATCGATCCCGCCGCCGCCCGAAGAATCCCCGATATCGCCCGCAACGTCGTCGATTTCCCCGCCCCGTTCGCCCCGATCAACGTCACAATCCCCCCCTTCGGAACCGAAATCGTCAAATCCCGCACCGCGACAATCGACCCGTAAGTAACCTTTAAATTCTTTGTCTCCAACATACGCGCGCTAGTTACTACTCTCACTTTCACTCGAAGCATCCTCAACCCCAAGGTACGCCCGGATCACCACCGGATCGCATTTGATCTCGCTCGGATTTCCCTCCGCGATCTTCACCCCGTAATCCACCGCCGCGATCCTCTGGCATATCCCCATCACCACCCGCATATCATGCTCCACCAGCAGCACCGCTATCTCAAACTTCTCCTGTACAAACCGGATCAACTCCATCAATTCCGTCTTCTCCGTCGGATTCATCCCCGCCGCCGGTTCATCCAGCAATATCAATTTTGGCCGCGTCGCCAGCGCCCGCACAATCTCCAGCCGCCGCTGGTCCCCA
Source organism: Chthoniobacteraceae bacterium (assembly GCA_049521415.1). Taxonomy (GTDB): domain Bacteria; phylum Verrucomicrobiota; class Verrucomicrobiia; order Chthoniobacterales; family Chthoniobacteraceae; genus DATAXI01. Next base: position 10,723 of record JBEKOV010000111.1, on the reverse strand, counting down.
TACGGGAGACTCGTGCACGCCGCATCCTTCACCTCTTCCAGGTGAAATATCTCCAGCAATTCACCCACCTCCTGCTCGATCCGCGCCTCCTCCGCCGCCAGCCCCTTCCCGCGCCACAGCGCGTGCTGGATGCCGTGCCGCAAATGCATGTTGAACGCCGCGCGCACATTATCAAAAACCGTCATCGACCCAAACAGCCGGATATTCTGGAAAGTCCGCGCAATCCCCCGCTTGGTAATAAGATAAGGCTTCTTTCCTCCAACCGATTTCCCCTCAAATAAAATCGAACCCGACGTCGGCCGGTAAACCCCCGTAATAAGATTGAAGATCGTCGTCTTCCCCGCTCCATTCGGCCCGATCAATCCCGCCAGCTCCCGGCGATGAACGCTGAAATTAAAATCCGAAACCGCCTTCAGCCCCCCGAAGCGAACCGTCACATCGCGCAGCTCCAGCAGCGGTTCGCTCATACTCTTCTGCGTTTGAGTGCCAGCCCGCCAAACAGCCCCTGCGGCCTCAACAGCATCAGCAGGATCAGCAGCAGCGAGTAAGGGATCATCCGGTTCTCCAGCAATCCCGCCAGCCAGTGCGGCAGAAACGGACGCTCCGACAGCCACCGCAGCCACTCCGGCAGAATCGAGAGGATCACCGCCGCGAATACCACCCCCCACGTGCTCCCCATCCCTCCGAGGATCACCATCGTCACAATATCCACCGATTTCAAAAAGTTGAATCCCTCCGGATTGATATATTGCGTCAGGTGCGCGTAAAGCCCCCCGGCTATCCCCGCGAAGAACGCCGCCAGGCTGAATGCCAGCACCTTGTACTTCGTCGTATTGATCCCCATCGCCTCCGCCGCGATCTCATCGTCCCGCACCATCAAAAACCCGCGCCCATAAGTCGAATGAACCAGGTTCAGCACCACATAAATAGTAACCGCCGCCGTCGCATACACCCAAAACAAATTCGTATATACCGCGTAAACAGACAGCCCCCGCGCCCCGCCCACCGCATCCACGTTCTCAATCACCACCTTGATAATCTCCCCAAACCCCAGCGTCACAATCGCAAGGTAATCCCCCTTCAGCCGCAGCGAAGGAATCCCCACCAGCAGCCCCGCCAGCCCCGCCGCCACTCCGCCAAGGCAAAGCGCCGTCCCAAACAGAATGCTCACCGATGCAAACGATCCAAGCCCCTTCATCGCCTCAAGCCAATGCACTGTCGCGTAATTGGTAAACGTAGCCGCCGTATAAGCCCCCACCGACATAAATCCCGCATGCCCCAGCGAAAATTGCCCGGTATATCCGTTCACAAGATTCAAGCTAACCGCCAGGGTGATATTGATCCCCGCAAATAGAATAATCTGGTAATAATAAGGCTCGATTTGCCCTGAGAATCGCGACACCACAAAGATCGCCGCAAGCGCCGCGAGCAGAGTTACTTTGTGCCGCTCAAACATTACACCTTCTCCCGTTCCACCCGCCCAAGCAGCCCGGTAGGCTTGAATAGCAGGATCAGTATCAGCAGAAAAAACGCAACCGCATCCCTATAACCCGGCGGTATGTGCAGCACATCGCTGTAACCCACCACCAGCGTCTCAATCACTCCCAGCATCAATCCCCCCAGCGCCGCCCCCGGTATATTCCCAATCCCCCCCAGCACCGCCGCCACAAACGCCTTGATCCCCGGCTGCAATCCCATCAGCGGATCAATCGACGGCTGCTGGATCGAAATCAGAATCCCCGCCGCCCCCGCCAGCGCCGACCCCAGCCCAAACGTAAACGAAATCACCACGTCATTATTCACTCCCATCAACGAGGTCGCCGTCGGATTCACCGAGAGCGCCCGCATCGCCGTCCCCAGCTTCGTCTTCGTCACAATAAACCTCAGCGCGATCAACAAAAACAGCGTCACCGCAAACACCAGCACCTGGCTCACCATGATCGTCAGGTCCGTAAATGGCCCGCACCACGCCGGAATATTGATCGCATGATCCCCGATCAGGTCCGGAAACGACTGCGGATCCACCCCAAACGCATACTGCCCGAAATTCTCCAGGAACAGCGAAACCCCGATCGCCGTAATCAGCACCGTCAGCCTCGGCCGTTTCCGCAGCGGTCGGTAAGCCAGCTTCTCAATAATAATCCCAAGGATCGCGCACACCATCATCGCAAAGATCAAAATCACGAACATCCCCGTCCACGACGGCCCCCCGTTCGAGAACCGCATCACCAGCGGCGCGATATATAATCCCGCAAACGCCCCGATCATAAACACATCCCCATGCGCAAAATTAATAAACCGCAGCACCCCGTACACCATCGTGTACCCCAGCGCGATCAGCGCATAAATCGCCCCCAGCGACAACCCATTAATGAGCTGCTGAACAAACTCAATCATGCGCACTGTAGGCGCGGACCGTTGGTCCGCCCGGGCTTACGCTTGAAGGTCCGATTCATCAACTTCTTAGTATCTCCATCCCCATCACGGCGCCACCCGCTCCACAAATTGAAACCCCCCGTTCTCAATCGTCAATATCACCGCCGCCTTCTCCGCATTCCGGTCCGCATCCAGCGTAATGTCCCCCGTCACCCCCTTGAAATCCTTCGTCCCCGCGATCGCGTCCCTCAGCTTCGGCCCGTCCGTCGTCCCCGCCCGCGCGATCGCATCCGCCAGAATCTTCGCCGAGTCATATCCCAGCGCCGCCATCGCATCCGGCTTGCTCCCATACGCCGCCTGGTACCTCTTCACAAAATCCTGGATCACCGGCGACGGATCGTCCTGCGAATAATGGTTCGAGAAAAAACTCCCGTCCAGCGCATGCCCAGCCACCTTCAGCAGCGATTCCCCCACCCACCCGTCCCCGCCCAGCAGCGGCGCCTTGATCCCAAACTGCCGCGCCTGCCGCGCGATCAGCGCCACCTCCGCATAATATCCCGGTATAAAAATCGCATCCGGGTGCGCCGCCTTGATCGACGTAATCTGCGCCCGAAAATCCCTGTCACCCGTGCTGTACTCCTGGTCCTTCACAATCGTCCCGCCCCCCGCCGTAAACGCTTTCTCGAACGCATCCGCCAGCCCCACGCTGTAATCCTCCTTCACATCCGTCAGCAGCGCCACATTCGTCCATCCCTTCGATAGCGCGAACTTCGCCATCACCTTCCCCTGGAACGGATCGATAAAACACACCCGGAAAATATAATCCCCCACCTCCGTCACCTTTGCATTGGTCGATGCCGGCGAGATCATCGGGATATGATTCTCCTGGCAGATCGGCGCCGCCTCCAGCGACTTCGATGACGCCACCTCCCCCAGCACCGCGATCACCTGATCCTGCGAAATCAGCTTGTGGACGATCGTCGACGGCTCCCCAGACATCGACCGGTCATCCTCGGTAATCAAATCAATCTTCTTCCCCAGCACCCCGCCCCCGTCGTTGATCTCCTGCACCGCCAGCGCCGTCCCATTGTGCGAAGACTGCCCAAAACTCGCGCTCCCTCCCGACATCGACGCAAATTCCCCCACTTTAACCTCATCCTGCGCCAGCCCGGTAATGCCCCCCGCCGCCAGCGCGGCCATCAATATCGGTAAAAAGGTCATTCTCATAAGCGATTTTTTTCAGTTTTTGCCGGCCCGAAGCCGCTAAAAGCTAGCCACCGCCGCGACCCATATCAACGCCAATTGCGGGGAGCGGCGGGGGAAATGCAAACCAGCCTATCGAACGGACGGCTCCGCCTGCGGGGCGGCATGCCCGGCGCCTCGCAGTGGAATAAAACGAATCTCCACACGGCGGTTGAGCGCCGCCGCGATGCGATTCAGCATCGCAAGGGAATGCCCCTCGTAATCCGCATCTTCCAGCCGGCAGATTACCGAAGCGGTCGTCCCAATCAGCTTCGCGAGCGCCCGTTGCGAAAGCCCGGCCCTCGTGCGCAAATCGAAAATCTTCCTTGCCACTGCGTCCTCCGCGCGCACTTGTTCCAGTTCGGCCAGCCGGCTGGGTTTCCCCGCAAAGAATTCGCGATCCATAATCTCCAGCGCGTCAGTGGTAACTTTCTTTGTTTTCATAGCCGCTCACCCGTGCCAGCGCATTTTGCTGTTCGCAAAATCGCGAACAAAAGTCCAGACCTTTTGCCGAATGCCCTTCCAAAATGGCCGTTCCGCATTCAAAGCCCAATCATCTTAGCCCCCGCGCATCGTCGCCCGCCCCGCAAAGGCGGGGCGGCCATTCAATCAGCGATCTCACTTCAGCAATCATCAATATCCTCCCCGCCGATCAACCCGACCGCTGCGTATCGACCCAATCCGCGATCCCGATTAGCAATTTCAGATTAGCAATTAGCAATCCCCCACCCTTTCCCTCAAATCCTTCGTCCCGCGACCGCGGGATCTAATTCTCCCATCTCCACTTGAGCGAACCGCCCGGACATTGTACGAATGATCTCCCATGATTCACAGTCAAGCGCCCGCCTCCCCCCCTCCCGCGACGCCGCAATGAGCAAAGCCACATTCTTCTGGCAATCCTCCATCGGCAAAAAATGGATCGTCGCCCTCACCGGCATCGTCCTCGTCGCCTACGTCCTCGGCCATCTCGCCGGCAATCTCCAGATCTTCCTCCCCGACCGCGGCAGCCACATCAACGCCTACGGCGCATTCCTTCACAGCCTCGGCGCCGGTCTCTGGGCCATCCGCGCCTTCCTCCTCGCCTGCTTCATCATCCACATCGTCGTCACCATCCAGCTCGCCATCCAGAATCGCCGCGCCCGCCCGGATCGCTACGCCGCCCCCCATTATCGCAAGGCCGATTGGGCCAGCCGCTCCATGGTCATGAGCGGCCTCATCGTCCTCTGCTTCATCATCTTCCACATCCTCCACTTCACCACCCTCACCATCCGTCCCGACTTCGCCAATCTCAAGGAAACCCTCCCGAACGGCGCCGAGCGCCACAACGTCTACGCCATGGTCGTCGAGGGCTTCCAGCAGCCCGCCGCCAGTTGCTTCTACATCCTGGGAATGATCCTCCTCTGCATGCACTTGAGCCACGGCTTCGGCAGCCTCGTCCAGACCTTCGGCCTCAATTCCACCCGCATCGAGCCATGGCTCATCAATGGCGGGCGCATCCTCGCCATCATCATCTGCCTCGGCTACATCTCCATCCCCATCGCCGTCATGACCGGCATCCTCCACCTATGACCGGGACCCTCGACGCCCACATCCCCAGCGGCCCCATGGACAAAAAGTGGGATCTCCACAAATTCGAGTCAAAACTCATCAACCCCGCCAACAAGCGGAAATTCGACATCATCATCGTCGGCTCCGGCCTCGCCGGCGCTTCCGCCGCCGCCACCCTGGCAGAGCTCGGCTTCCGCGTGAAATGCTTCTGCTACCAGGATTCCCCCCGCCGCGCCCACTCCATCGCCGCTCAGGGCGGCATCAACGCCGCCAAAAATTACCAGAACGACGGCGACAGCGTCTTCCGCCTCTTCTACGATACCATCAAAGGCGGCGACTTCCGCTCTCGCGAGGCAAACGTCTACCGCCTCGCACAAGTCAGCGCCGCCATCATCGATCAATGCGTCGCACAGGGCGTCCCCTTCGCCCGCGAGTACGGCGGCCTCCTCGCAAACCGCTCCTTCGGCGGCGCCCAAGTCTCCCGCACCTTCTACGCCCGCGGCCAGACCGGCCAGCAATTGCTCCTCGGCGCTTACGGCGCCCTCTGCAAGCAGATCGAAGCCCGCAACGTCCAAATGTTCCCCCGCACCGAGATGCTCGATCTCGTCCTCATCGATGGCCACGCAAAAGGCATCGTCGTCCGCGACATGGTCACCGGCAAAATCTCCTCCCACGCCGCCGATACCGTCGTCCTCGCCACCGGCGGCTACGGCAACGTCTTCTACCTCTCCACAAACGCAAAAGGCTGCAACGTCACCGCCACCTTCCGCGCCTACAAGAAAGGCGCCTTCTTCGCCAACCCCTGCTACACCCAGATCCACCCCACCTGCATCCCCGTCACCGGCGACTACCAGTCCAAGCTCACCCTCATGTCCGAGTCCCTCCGCAACGACGGTCGCGTCTGGGCTCCCAGGCAACCGCACGACAAACGCCCCCCCAGCCAAATCCCCGAAGACGAGCGCGACTACTACCTCGAGCGCAAATACCCCAGCTTCGGCAACCTCGCCCCGCGCGACATCTCCTCACGCGCCGCCAAACAAGTATGCGACGAGGGCCGCGGCATCGGCGACACCGGCCTCGGCGTCTATCTCGACTTCGCCGACGCCATCGCCCGCCTCGGCGTCGATACCATCCGCGAGCGCTACGGCAACCTCTTCGACATGTACGAAAAAATCACCAACGAAGACGCCTACAAACTCCCCATGCGCATCTTCCCCGCAGTCCATTACACCATGGGCGGCCTCTGGGTGGACTACAATTTAATGAGCAACCTCCCCGGCCTCCACGTCCTTGGCGAAGCCAACTTCTCCGACCACGGCGCCAATCGCCTCGGCGCCAGCGCACTCATGCAAGGCCTCGCCGACGGCTACTTCGTCCTCCCAGCCACCATCGGCAATTACCTCGCCACCCAGGCCGGCAAAAAAGTCAAACCCGACGCCCCCGAATTCAGGCAGGCCGAAGAAGACGTCCACAACCGCACCCGCCGCCTCCTCGGCATTCGCGGCAAAAAATCCGTCGATCACTTCCACCGCGAGCTCGGCCTCCTCATGTGGGAAAAAGCCGGCATGGCCCGCAACGAATCCGGCCTCCGCGACGCCCTCAAACGCATCCCCCAGCTCCGCGAAGAATTCTGGGAAAACGTCAACGTCCTCGGCCAGGAAGAGACCCTCAACCAATCCCTCGAAAAAGCCGGCCGCGTCGCCGACTTCCTCCAATTCGCCGAACTCCTCTGCTACGACGCCCTCAACCGCCGCGAATCCTGCGGCGGCCACTTCCGCGAAGAATTCCAGACCCCCGACGGCGAAGCCGTCCGCAACGACGACGAATTCGCCAACGTCTCCGCATGGGAGTGCGTCCCCAACGGCGGCCCGCCCCAATTGCACAAAGAGCCCCTCGAATTCGAATCCGTCCACCTCGCAACCCGGAGCTACAAATGAGCGCCCCCGGCCCCTCCAAACGCAACTACAAACTCCGCGTCTGGCGCCAGAAAGAAGCCGGCGCCACCGGCGGTTTCGCCCACTACGACGCCCCCGGCATCCCCACCGACGCCTCATTCCTCGAGATGCTCGATATCGTCAACGAAACCCTCATCGCCCGCAACGAAGAGCCCATCGCCTTCGATCACGATTGCCGCGAAGGCATCTGCGGCATGTGCTCCCTCGTCATCAACGGCGCCCCCCACGGCCCCAATCGCGCCACCACCACTTGCCAGCTCTACATGCGCCATTTCCCAGATGGCCACACCATCGTCATCGAGCCCTTCCGCGCCCGCGCCTTCCCCGTCATTCGCGATCTCATCGTCGATCGTAGCGCCCTCGACCGCATCCAGCAGGCCGGCGGCTTCATCACCGCCCGCACCGGCTCCGCCCAGGACGCCAATAGCATCCCCATCGCCAAGCCCGCCGCCGACCGCGCCATGGACGCCGCCGCCTGCATCCAATGCGGCGCATGCGTAGCCGCCTGCCCCAACGCCAGCGCCATGCTCTTCCTCGCCGCCCGCGTCTCCCACTTCGCCTTGCTCCCCCAGGGCCAGCCCGAGCGCACCCAGCGCGTCCTCGATATGCTCGCAAAACACGACCAGGAAGGCTTCGGCAACTGCCGCAACCACTACGAATGCGAAGCCGTCTGCCCCGCCGAAATCCCCGCCCTCTTCATCACCAAACTAAACCGCGAATACATCCGCTCCGAAGTGAAAAAAAACGTGGAGTGAGGGCGGTGACATAATTTTGCGCTCATGCTAGGTTTAAATCCCACCGCTGAAGCAAATTCTTAAGTCTCTAATTCGGAGTGACTTACTGCAAGAAGCACGCCGCCTTTCGGGCAATTGTCAGCAGATTCCCAGAGATGACAAAATTCCCCCACTACTCTGAGACAACTCACGAACGACAAATGGCTTCAACCCGCCTGTGAGTAACTCCAATATTTTGCACAGCCGGTCGTGGTTGGTAATGGCCATCGCCTATTTCTTTCCCAACTTGCGACCCACCGGTTTCACCCAGACACGGCGTATCGATTTCGCGGGCTTTGGTTTATTTTTTTTCGCACGTTCAGCCTCATCTCGCCGCATGGATTCAAATATCTCCTTCGGTGAAGTGGACGGCAGGATCAGCGGTCCAGATGGGAATACCCCCGTGGCTGAGGCCACCAGCCCACGAATCGTTCCGTACAAAGCACTCACGCTGTTTACATGCACATACTCTCCCAATTTCTCCTCCGGTACCGCCTCACTAACCGAGACCAGCGCAACGAGCCGCACCTCTACATCGAATCCAAGACGTATCCCTTTCGCCGTCTCCTGCGAGAATTTACCAGCAAACTCAACCCTGAATTCTCGCGTGCGATCCTGATGTCGGAGAATCTCGCAGGAAAAATTCGCCTCGATTTGCTCGATGGTGCCCTTCGCCAAGTTTTCGGGCAGCACCCAGTCCGTGTGCATCCGCGTTACGACAAAGTGATCAAGCTGAAAGTCGTTCTTCATAATGATATTCAGGCTTCAAAGGAAGTGCAGAGAATGGCTCGGTCATGTAATCCGTAAGTCGGCGGGGTATGGCTGCGACCGGCTCACCTGCCGATACGTATTGGAGCAAATGAGTCGGTGCCGTGGAGTGTACGACTCGGCTAGGCGTCGCTTGAGTCGACGCGATCTGGCCGCGAAAGGTTCCTTGTCCAACAAGATATTGAATGAACGACTCGGTCATATATTCCGCGGGCCGGCGCGGACCGGCCAGCGAAAGCGCTGTGTCCAACGATGCTACCGTCTGTGGCTTTACGCGGCGCACCACATGGGCCGTCTCCTCCTTCTTGAGCAAATGGACCTCAACCCGGCGTCCAAGAATCATGGCTAACTCCACCATCGTTTCGATAGTAAAATTCACCTGCTTGTCCTCATCCAGCAGCTTGTGCAGGTACTGCCGCGAGTGACCCCATTTACGCGCCACGTCGCTCGGTGTGAGGTTCTGTTCCTTCATCGCCTCCAGGATGGTATTGACGAACAACCCCTTGACGTATTCCGCCTGAAATTCGGGGTCCGCATCCAATTCCCGTGCGGCTTCACGCATCCGGGCCCGCACCGCGTCGGTCACCTTTGGCGTGGCCGCCAGCAGACTGGCGATGTCATCGTTTTTCTTTTCGGTCTTGTTTTCGCTCATTTCGGTGCTTTTCAAACAGCTCTTTGAACCTGGCGCAACGGGTAAACGCCACGTTCTGGTTGTCTCGGTTTTTCCAGAAGGAGTTTGTGCAAACTATCGCCTTCTCCTCTTCGCAGTAAAAAAACATCAGGCGTGCGTGCCCTTTGTCGGCCCGCGCTTCATATACGTTCCCGTCGTCGGAATTGGCGCTCTTTTTGACAAATTTTTCGTCCGTGACTCTCTGTGTTGCGGTCGCGAAGCGGAGGGATTTGATGATCTTCTTAAAATCGGCCTTCTCGCTCACCAGCCAACCGTCGAGCGCCGCAAGGGCCGGGCTGGCGTCATCGATTGCGAGGGCGCGGACCTTCCAGCGGGACGATAGGCTGTCGGGCACAGCATCAATCTCAACGAGTTCCACCTTCATTGTCAACCTATAGGTTCACGAACATTTTCGCATCGCTCACAGCAGACGCACCTTCTCTCCGCACGGGCTGCTCCTCGCATCTTTCTCTCACGTCCCCCTGGCTGGCAAGGCCGTTTACGGGAAAAACCCGTCTTTCGCTGGCATTTAGGTGCTTCGATGCTGCTGTTGCGGTCGACTATAGGCAGGAAAAACCGTAGCGTTCTCCTATGACAGTGATTCAGGATGTTGGAACCGCACAGCTTGTGGATCTCATTAAACAGGTTCAGGCAGGAAACGATGTGCTGCTCACGCAAGGCGACAAGCCCATTGCAAGGCTCGTCCCCGTTCAGGAAATTGAAACTGGGACCACAGCGGCTCTGCGCCTCCGTTCGCTTAAGGGCCATCAAGTCTTGACGCCCGCCATCTCCCAAGGAGAACTGGCGGAGGAAATGTTCGGCCAGCTATGATCGGCCTCCGCCGTAATATCCTTATCCAGTTCCTCTTTGCCGAAACGCCCACCCTTCATCCAGCAATATCCTTTACGGAATCACATTCCGCCCCCGCATCTTGAACGCTCCCGCAGCCCCCAGCAGATGCCGGTCGCTGCTCCAGATCTCCTTGAACCCATGCTCCTTCGCGCAAGCCAGGTGCAACACATCCGCCGAACGCAGATAAATAGTCGGTTCCAAAGCGCGGAATCTCGCCACCGCCGCCGCGAGCAATTCCGGCATCACCGGAAGCCACGTCCAGATATGATCCCCTTCATCCGAATCGAACTGCCTCAGAATGATTCGATATTGCGCCCGGGTAATCGTTCCTTCCCGCAGCTTGCGATGAATCGCCCCCATCAACTCAAGCCGCCCGTATGCGCAGCACGCCACTCGCCCCGCCTCCGCCGCAAGCCCTCGCACCTCGTCGCTGCCATGCTCGTTCACATAACACTTCGCCACGTAAGCCGTATCGAAATAAATCACGCCCGCTCCCGATCCTCCGCCAGATAGACGGTCGAGTCATCGGCGGACTTGGG
>JBEKOV010000110.1:0-11486 GCA_049521415.1 Chthoniobacteraceae bacterium | reverse complement strand
GGCACACTGGACCCGAATAATCCGAATCTTGGCAGCCCCGCGCTTTGGCTGACTCGGTCGATTGCGTGGATGGGCTTCGGAGCAAGCGCCGGAATCGTTTATGGCATCGCAGGCCAATCTCCAAAGAAATTACTCTATGGCATGATTGGTGGAATCATTGGTGCCGGGATCGGCGGACTCCTGTTTGATCCGATTTCCATGGTGACAGGTTCCGCCGGACCCAGCCGGTTGATTGGCATGACCATCTTTGGCACGAGCACGGGCATTGCAATGGGATTGGTAGAAAGCGCGTTGAAAGACCGCTGGCTTTATGTTTCCGCTGGGCCGCTAGCGGGCAAGCAGTTTATACTTTACAAGGCCGTAACGCGGTTGGGGCGAGACCAGGGTAATGAGATATACCTGTTCAAAGACCTGACGATTCAGCCGCAGCACGCCACGATTGAGATGCGCGGCGCCCAAACGCTGCTCACGGCGAATGGACCCACATATGTGGGAGGTCAGCCAGTGACGCAGCGCATACTCAGAGGCGGTGACCTGATCCAGATCGGGCGCTACAGCTTTCAATACCAGGAGAAACTCAAACCCAAATAAATGCCTCTCATTTGTCCATATTGCAGGGGAAGCATCGAGGAGAACGAGGCTTACAACTGCCCTGCTTGTGGTACCCCGCATCACGCGGACTGTTTCGCTGAGAATCGCGGTTGCACAGTTTTCGGCTGCGAGGAGGCTCCGCCCGACGAGGAGAAAATTTCGATTGGGGCAATTCCGCCGGCGGCGCCCGGGCGCGCCAGCATGTATCATGTCACATCCCAAGGCCAAGAGATTGGGCCATACACCCTAGATGAAATCCGGCAAATGGTCTCAGACGGGCATCTCGCCGTGACCGAGTACGCGTGGTCTCAGGGAATGCAGAACTGGGTTCCGATTACCCAATTAATAGGTGCTGCGGCATCACCACCGCCTCCCCCGCTGCCTGCGGCGGGCCGTCCGCAGGCTCTCACCACTCATCCGGCGTACCCTGTGTACAATCAACCCATCTACGGCCAGCCGCAGGGATTGGGGCAGCAGGTCTATGTGCAGGCCCCGCCTCGACCACCCACTTATTTGCTATCGGCGATTCTCGTCACACTCTTCTGCTGTTTGCCATTTGGAATCGTGTCCATCGTATTCGCCTCACAGGTGGATTCGAAGTACAATTCCGGCGATTATGCCGGGGCACAGGCCGCATCGAACACGGCAAAAAACTGGTACCACGCGGCGCTCATTTCCGGAATCATCATCGCGGTGCTTTGGATCATCGGCAGGGCGGCGAACCAGCAATGAATACTCCAGATTGCGAGAAACCCAAAATTGCCCCGACGCGGGTAAATGTGCTCTTGGGGGCAGCAGGCGTGACGGTGCTGGGCGTCTTGGCTTCCGCGCACACCGTCGGCGCCGCAGGTTTTCCAGAGTGTCCATTCCACCGCCTCACGGGGCTCTATTGCCCGGGATGCGGCACTATCCGAGCTATTCACGCATTGCTTCATGGAGACCCCCTTTCGGCATTTCGGTATAATCCTCTGGCCGTACTCTCCCTGCCGTTGCTCATCCTACTGGCGCTCGAGTCCGCAGGCGAGATCGGTTGGATTCCCATCAAATGGTGCCCGCCAGTCACTTCCAGGATTTCCAAGGCCGCGCCTTGGGTAATTATCGGCTACGGCGTGTTGCGGAATCTTCCTTTTTTCCCCTTCACCCTTTTGGCACCCTTTCATCCGTGAGCAATCCCCGATTACGCCGCCTCCAGCTAGATGAGGAGCGATTGCAAGGCCGCTTTCAGGATTGGCCGCTAATTCGAGTGAATTCTGTCGGGGGGGTTCCCACCGAACGGTATCAAATCGCTTATACATTGAACGGTCTCTACGCGGCACCGGACGGTCTTGTCCTAGAGCGCAACGAGCATATCCTCGAGATCAATCTCTCGCTCGCCTACCCTCGTCGTGCTCCGCAATGTAAAATGCTGACGCCGATCTTTCACCCGAACTTTGACGAGACCAGCGTCTGCATCGGCGACTTCTGGGCGGCTTCCGAAGGACTGGATGATCTTGTGGTCCGCATCGGCCGGATGATCGCATTCCAGGAATACAATACGAAAAGCCCCCTCAACGGAATCGCCGCAAGGTGGGCGGCGGAACACGCCCACATGCTTCCAGTCGATAGCCGGGAGGTGTCGCCTCCCTTGTTTGGCGGTGCGGCGGAGGTCATGGAATCCGTTGTCGTAAACGTGCCGATGGAAGCGCGTCTTGATGTGGGGGACCTTGTATATCTTATGGATGGCGAAGAGGTATCCATCGGGCGCGGCGTGGATAATGGGATTCAAATTCCCCACCACACGGTCTCCACGCATCATGCTGAAATTTATTGCGAGAGAGGGACTTATTTTATCCGGGATCTGAATTCCACCAATGGCACGTTTGTAAATGAGGTCCAGGTAAAGACTGGCGTCGCGGCCATAGCGGACAATGATTTGATTCGGTTTGGTGAAATCAATTGCCGATTTCTGTTGGGAGCAGGTTGAGGCTGCGCGCAATCCAGTTTCGCACGCGGGTCTTCGCCGGCGTGGAGTTTTGGGAACGGGTTTCTGCCTTTCGGAGGCAAAGGGAATCAGGTGGCACACCGGCTTCGCTCTTCTCCGTTCTATCTATTATTGGAGGAGGCCGCCTGGGAGTAAGGGGCGGATTCCCTGTAGTTCTGCGGAGCGTAGTCTCATGCCTAAACCGTTCGCCGCTTATAATTTTCAATCTCCTCTATCGGAATGCGAACGCACCGCAATCCCTTGCTAGACTTCAAAAGTCCACGGTCCATCAATCGGCGAACGGATTTCACACAGAGATTCAGTTCTTCCGCTGCTTGCTGGAGGCTCAGGAATTTCCGGGCCGGCTTCGATTCCCGCCGGAGGGCATAAACCTCATTTCTCAGCTTTTCCACTTCGGCAACAAGCGATGGGACTGCCTTCAACGATTCGACAAGCTCTTCGATGGTCATGACCCCGGGATAAGCATTTTTGATTCGGTGGCAACCCTTGACGTTTCCGCCTAAGCCCGGACGTTACTGGAGAATACGCGATCAGAGCGCTCGTCCAGCAGGTGAGTGTGAAGGACGCGCCGACGCGGCACGGTGATAAAACCAGATGTACCGCAGAAAGTCCTCCGTCAGGGCCTGGTCCGGGACCGAAAGGCCTCGTCCCGCCAGTCTGGCGACCTGATCGGGAATTGACAGCGGCGCATTCGAAAAATTCACCGCTGCCACCCCCTGTAAAAAAGCACCCGCCCTGGTGCGCTGATCTCACGGGAAGCGTGGCGGGTCTGTTGAGCCAATATTCGCACTCAATTTGGCATTTTGAAAATGCAAAATGCTGGACGCCGACGCTCCGGCCCCACCCAAGACCAGGGCCAAACGGGTCATGTTTTCCGCTTCGCGCTCCCTGCCGGTCGGCTTCGCTTCAAACACTGAATCCTTTGCATCCGGCGTATGTCGTGTGTAGTCACAGAAATGCTTTCCGTGCTCGTGCGAGGTCAAACACTTGGCATCCTTTGGCCCGGTTCTTCCATTTCCAAAGCGGTTGAAGATTGGTAAAATGGAAGCATTCCCAGATGTCCGTTTCCCTCTCAAAATCGAACATCCGACATGGGATGATGTGATCCAGTTCCCACGTCTGGCCACGGTTCTGCCAAGTCATTCCCGGTTCGAACATAGCCTCTATGTGGCGTTTCAGCTTGGCTGGGCAGCAACCTATCAAGTCTAGGGGCCGCCCGCTCTTCATTCCTCCTCGAATAATGGCGGATAATTCATTTCTGGCCCGCCGCATGGCTCGAAACCTTGGATCACTCCGGGCGCGTTTGGTATGGTATGCCTCGCCGGTTCGTGCTGGTTTCGGGGCATGGTTGACAGCGCACCATTGAATAGCCTTTTGCAGACGATGATTCACAGCGGGAGACTCACTCACCTCGACCGGGTTTTCCCCGTTTAGCTTCATGTTCATGGTGAGTATGGATGGTTTTCTGCGATTTTCTCTCTGGCCGGCGGCTTTGCAAGCTCGTCCCTGGCCGCAATGCCGGTGTTTCTGAGATGGCGAACGGTCTGGAAGTCGCTTTCCGGACGCTGTGCGGGCCGCCATCGCCAGCGGAGCACGCGAATAAGAGTGAATGCGACCCCACTTGAAGGGGATGTCGGCAAGAAAGCGATTCTGAAATGAGATTGCCCGTCATCTCCGGCATTCGGCAGAATTGCTCGTTATGAAAACGACCGAATTTCGTGCATTCGTGCTTATATTCGCCTTTGGGATCGCAACATCGCTTGGCGACGTGACGACACCCGGAATCTACGATGGCGTATTGTCCGTTGTCACCGCAGCCTCTCCACAAGGCGACTCAACGCTAAACATCACAACGCGATCATTGCAGTCGATTCGCGCCCGCGTAACGGCAGACGGAAAACTTTATATTTTGACCGCTGGTCCAACAGCAGATTTTGGCTCGTTCAACAGGGGACGGATGGAAACTGCACAAGTATTGACAGGAGGAACGGCAGCGACGTTCGCTGGTGGCAGCAGCACTTGGCCCGCTGTTGTTACTAAAGACACAATCAAATTTATATTCAGCACAACCCTTGATTCTGGACTGGCTTTTCCTGACGATACCTCTCCCACAACCGTGACGGGTACATACACATTCAGCCTTCGGCGAGTCGGCAAGTAACCAGCAATGCCATAGGGGGCATATTCAAATTAGAGCATTTTCTATTTAATCTGTCGCGGGATGTGGTATAGGGGGGGATGCGAACCTATAGTCATGATCTGCGAGAGCGGATCATTGCAGCCAGAGAGGATGGGCACAGCGCTGAGGAAGTAGCCCGGTTGTTTCGGGTCTCGCGGCGCAGTGTTGAGCGGTACTGGCGGAAGTACCAAAGCACCGGAGCAGTAGAACCTGAGCAACGGGGCGGTTACCGGCGCAGTTGCTTGGAAGGCCACGACAGGAGCCTGCGAGCCTGGATTGGCGAAAAGAAGGACCTCACCTTGGCGGAGTTGAGAGAGCGCATCCTGCGCGATCTGGGCATTAAAGTGGGCAACACCGCCCTCTGGCATCGTTTGGAACGCCTAAGTCTAAGCTATAAAAAAAACGCTGCGCGCCGCCGAGCAAGACCGGGAGGACCTCCTGGCCGCCCGCCAAAGCTGGCGACAAAAACAGGGAGGCTGGGACCCCGCAAGACTGGTCTTTCTCGATGAGACCGGACTGAACACCAAAATGACGCGTCTCTACGGGCGCTCGCAAGTCGGCGAGCGCTGCTTGAGTGCAGTGCCTTACGGCCACTGGCAGAGTGCCACTTTCATCGCAGCGTTGCGCCACGATGGCATAGGCGCTCCATGGCTGGTGGATGGTCCAATGGACGGCGACCTGTTCCTGACCTACGTGCGCCAGGTGCTCGCTCCCGAACTGCAGCCCGGCGATCTGGTGATCTGCGACAACCTCGCCTCCCATAAGGTCAGCGGGGTAAAGGAGGCCGTCGCCGCCTGTGGGGCGGAACTCGTTTACCTTCCAGCCTACAGCCCCGATCTCAACCCCATCGAAATGGCGTTCTCCAAGCTCAAGGCCCTGGTGCGCCAAGCTGCCGCAAGAACCTGGGACCAACTGCTCCAGGCAACGGCCCAAGCCCTCGAGACATTCTCACCCCAACAATGCGCGAACTTCTTTCGCCATGCTTATTATGCGACAGATTAAATAGAAAATGCTCTAGAACCCCACCATAAAGGTGCGTGCTTTCCCACGGCAAATCCCTTTCCATGATGGTGGAACGGTGAAATGCCCTTGATTCATCATCCGATCAAAATTCGATGAATCGGTGGTAGCCCCCGTGGTAGCCCCGGTGAAAAATCTGCCTGCCACGCCGTGCCGTTACGTGCCGGCTATCACGTACGTGTAACATGCTTTATATAAGTCTCTTATGTCATGTTTTCCGCTATATGCCGTGCCATGCCATTTCCTGCAGAATGGTGCCAAAAATGCCCGTTTATCCTTTGGGACCAAGAGGTCGCAGGTTCGAATCCTGTCGCCCCGACTTTTTCCAGTTTTTGACAGGGCGTGACTGGAAACGTCAGAATGTGACAATCGCCTGTATTCATCAGGGGTTGAGCGGAATCTGCGGCTTTTGACGCTGTGACCGTGTGTGACCCATTTTGACCCGCTGGGACTAAACTTTGTGACGGTATTTGTGACGCGCCCTCCGCCGGTTGCCCGCCCGGCAGGGTCAGCAATCGCACCGTCTCATCCGCCGGCAGAAGGCTCGTGTCGGTGTAAATGTGATCGCTCAACCGGCGGTCACTGTGCCGCATTAACATCATGAGCACGCGCTGAGGCACGTTCAACCGCTGCAAGTTCGTGCAGAACGTGTAGCGCAGGGAATGGAAATCGACGATTCGTCCCTCGGCATCCTTGCACGGGATACCGACGGCCTCCAGGTCTCGCTTGAATTGTCGCCGTGGCCGAAGTAGCGGCTCGAATGCCTTGTCCTCCGCATCCAGATTGCGCGCGGTCATCCGCCAGCCCTTGAGGCATTCTGGACGGTCCTTCGAGAGATATTTCCCAAGGTAACTCGCTCGCTCCGGTGGAATCCGCATCACATGAATCCGGCCCCATCCCGCCAGAAAGGCCAGGTCACGAGCCACGTTTACGTCGATCCAACGATTTGTCACCAGATGCACATGCAGCCCGTGGTTCTTATGTAATTCAAACACACGTAAGCCCGCCAGCTTCGGCCAGCGCCGTTTGAGCAACGTAAGTAAATGATTCCACTTCTTTCGGGTGGCTTTCACGTCCAGCACGGCGGCGAACGTGAATGTCCACATGTATAGGCTCTCCTTCCCGAGCGTCTGCGTTGCGAAGAGGTAAGCGGCTTTGCTCTTGGTCATGGCTGGGGCTGTGGAGTTGTTTGTATATAGACAAGGTTAAGGGCCGCCCGGGGGGCTGCCGGGCTAAAGCCCGGCACCCCCGGGACCCCTTTGTTCAGTCAATCGGCACCGGCTCACGAAGGCTCATCCAGGCAGTAGCGAAGCCATTCTCCTTTTTCAGCGCATCCACCTCGAAGGCGTACCGCTTCCCGCGCTCAAGCTCGACCTTGACCTGGGTGGGGTCCGTCACGGCCTCAGGGAGCCGCTGCATGATCTTCACGATGCCAAACCCTCCCCCGATCACGCATTCAACGACGAACGTCAGCACGACCCGCTTGCTTGCGAGCCCGGTCTTTCGATCCAGATGCCCCATGCTCGACGCATTCCATCCGCGAAACTCACCCACGATGGCGAACCACCCGGAAAGCACCTTTTCCAGCAATTCCGCCCGCGTCAATTGGCGTCCCTCCTCTTCTCATTCTGGAATGGCGCTCCGCGCTTCGGCAGTGGAGAGGGGCTAACGCCGCCCCTCAGACCCTGCGGTTCGGGGGGAACGCTCCAGCGGCTTGCCGTGGAAGGCATTTCGCGCTTTAATACTGGCATGAGCGCCACTGAAATCATCGAGCAATTCAAGGCGCTACCCCCGGAAGAGCGGGCGGTAGTGACCAAGTACGTTGTCGAGCATGACGATTCATGGATTCCCGAGGACTTCAAGCAGGGCATGGCCGACGCGGAAGCCGGGCGCATCGTGGACATGGAAATCGTGATGAGCGGGGCGCCACCGCCTCCTCGTGAGGCGAAGTGAAATATCGGTACGGGGCAACCGACAATTTTTGGGAGAGATTCTACGCGCTGCCAACGGATCAGAAGGAATCCGCCCGCCGTGCCTGGGCGATTTTCAAGAAAGACCCTTTCGACCCGCGCCTTCGCACTCACAAAATCCACCGCCTTTCCTCCGAGTATGGCCGCACCATTTACTCGGTGTACATCGAAGGCGATCTCCGGGCGGTCTTCTACATCGAGAAAGACCGGGTTGTGACAGTCTCCATTGGCACTCATGCCATTTACCGCGGTTAGCGGCCCTCCCTCCCGGCCCGAGTCGAACGGACGATTGCCAGAATGGCGGCTCTAAGCGGCTCCGGTAGACCCTCCCACGCTGAGAGAACTTCCCAGCCTTCGAGCCTGATCCGCGCATCGTGTGACGCTATTTGTGACGCCACACTCGGCAAACCCGCATTGATATGGCCCCCGGCCTCAGGTTCGAATTGTCGCCCCGATTTTTTTCATTTCGCGCGGGCTGTCTCGAAGACGTTCACTAGTTCGCGGTAATGGCGGCCGATTTCGTAGACCGCCGCCTCGCGCGTGATTTTTCCGGCTCGGAAATTGACAAGCGGATCCCAGAAATCCGTCCGGCCCACGGCGAAGCCAATGAAGCCTTCCACCCCTGCTGCCGTGGCCAGCCATTCGTGGACCTTTTTGTCGTCCTCGCCGCGGCCAAGGACGATGCAACTCACCTCAGCGCGACCGCCGCGCCGCGCGCCGGCGACGATCTTCTCGCAGTCGGCGCGCCGGTCCAGCCCTTCGATTTTCCACACATCCGGCTCGACACCCGCATTCTGAAGCTCCTCGATTGCCCGCACCATCAGCGGCGGACGCAGCTCCAGATCGTACGCCTTCTTATCCCCGCCCATGCGCTCCAGTTGCGCCTTTTCCGCCGGAACCAGCAGCTCGAATATGAAACGGCTCCGGCTCTTCTCCCGCAAATAATCGGACAATTGCTTCAAGCGCCCCGCCTGCTCCCGGTTCATCGCGGGGTCGCCCTCGGGGTTGTAGCGGACCAGCACCTTCGAGAAATCCGGCTGGAATTTCTCGATGTGCTCCGCGAAATCCGCCCCGTATTCAAAATCGAATTCATCCTGGCCCGATTTTTCCGCCGGACAGGCGATGCGGATTCCCGCGGCCTTCGCGTCGCGCAGGATTGCCGCCCCGAATTGCTCGTCCACGAGGATGCCCGACTTCTCGCGCGGCACGCCGGCGGCCAGCGCGGACAGGAAGCCGTCATAAATCACCCGCTTCGCCGCGGCGATGTCCGCCGTCTGCTCCGGGGAGAGATCCCCGTGCCAGCCGAACATCTTCGTTTCAAACGAGCCGCGATGATCGAACGGCAGGATATATAGCGGCTTCTGGTATCCGATGGTTTTCATAATGACTCACGAGGAGGCTGGAATTGAAGCCTCTTCGGGCGCGCCGGTCAACGCGCTGTGGCGCTCAACAGTCCCGCCGCTTTCCAGAGCGTCTCCTCCCATTCCTTGCGCGGGTCAGAGTCGGCCACAATGCCGGCGCCGGAGTGGAAATGGGCGCGGCCATCGCGTTCGAGAATGGCGGTGCGGATGGCGATATTGAACGTCGCGCTGCCGTCGTAGCGGATGAAACCGATCGCGCCCGTGTAAACGCCCCGGCTCACCGGCTCCAACTCCGCGATGATCTCGCGGGCGCGCTTTTTTGGCGCGCCGGTGATCGAGCCGCCGGGGAAACACGCCTGCAACGCCTGTACGGCGTCGACGTCCCGGCGCAGCCTGCCCGCGACAGTCGAGACGAGGTGGTGAACCTGTGCGTAACGCTCCAGCTTCAAGAGTTCGCGCACCTCGACCGTGCCGTAATCGCAGACCTGTCCCAGGTCGTTGCGCTCCAGGTCCGTGATCATGACCAGCTCGGCCCGTTCCTTGGCGGAGCCGGTCAGCTCGCGCGCGGCGGCGGCGTCGGCTTCGATGTCGCTCGCGCGGGCGCGGGTGCCCTTGATCGGGCGGGTGATGATATCGCGTCCCTGGATTTGCAGGAACAGTTCCGGCGAGGAGGAGGCAACGATGCGATCCGGCCCGCGAAGCAGTGCGGCGTAGGGCGCGGGCGAGCGCTCGCGCAGCCGGGTGTAAAATGCCAGCGCCTCCCCGGGCCCGCCGCTCCACCGGGCGCTGAAACGGTGGGCCAGGTTCACCTGGTAGATGTCGCCGGCGGCGATGTATCCCTGGGCGCGGCGGACCATCGCTTCGTATTCGCCCGCGCCCATCTCCGGCTGGAAATCGATCCGCTGTTCGCCGGTGGGCGGCGCCGCGTCCAGCATCGCCGCAAGGCCGCCTTCATCGGTCCAGCGCCGCTCATCGTGGAAAAAGCCGAGCGCCTTCCCATACAAGCCGAAGCGGAACCGGCCCTCGTACTCAATATAGCCCGCAGCCATGCCGGGGCTGCCCGCGCGGCGTCGGATGGCCTCCCGCAGCCGCTCCCAATCGCAGGGCGTCTCCCCCGCGATGATTTCCTCCGGGCAGGCCGCCACCCACGAGACCGCGCCGGGCCGGGCCAGCGCGCTGTCCAGGAACACGAGGTCCGGCAGATGGGCAAGGCGGCGCGCCGCCTCCCACGGGCTCATCCCATTGAGATGCCGTTGCTCGTCCATCTGCTCTGGCTTTTCAAAATACTTCCGCTCAGTATCGTCCTGACGTTGCATCGATGAAAAGACTTCTCCTCGCCGCCATTGCCGCCCTCGCCGCGCTCGTGGCCATTGCGCAAAACCCCGCGCCGTCGCCGCCCGTGCCCGCCGCCAGCCCCGCCCCCGCGGCCGCCTCGCCCTCACCGGCATCGCCGGCATTACCGGCCTCGGCGACCAATCCCAAGGAAGCGGCAGCCGTCGTGCCCTTGCCCGGCCAGCCAGCCGGCCCCACGCTGGAGAAGAACATCCCGCTCATCCCGGAGAACATGCCCGCCCAGGCCGAAGCTTCCCCGCACCACGGACGGGTGCGCGTGGGCTCCACGCCGCGGCCCTCCACATTCGAGGCCGAGAAAGACATCCGCATCCGGATCAAGCTGCGCGAGGCCCAAACTCGCGCGCAGAACGATCCCGATATCGGGGCCGCCTGGCACGCCGCCCAAACCGCTCCCAACGACCCGCGCCGGCGCGAGCTGCTGGCCGCCTATTACAATCATCTCTACGACCGCACGATCAAAATCGATCCCTCGCTTACGGATCACATCAACGCGCGGCGCACCTATGAGATCGACCGTCTCAAATATTTCCGCCTGGGTGAGGACGACAGTAGCATCCAGGCGGAGGATCTTTACAGCGCCCCCGTCGAGGTCCCAAACCCGAATCCGCCCGGCCCCGAGGGCCAAAATCCTCCGGGCGAGGGCTCCTCGGAATAGGGGCTGGATTTCCGTCCGGTGCGATGTATCTTCACCCTCCCCGCTTCGGAAAAATGGGGGAAACCAACGGCGCCTTCGTCTAGGGGTTAGGACACGGCCCTCTCAAGGCCGGGACACGGGTTCAATTCCCGTAGGCGCTACCACTCTGGAATGCGCATGGATACAGGAGATAATGCATTTCAGGGTGATTTTCCATTCGCCCCCATTCAACCCCAGAAAACACCAAAAAAGCCGGTTTTATTGGCAGTAAAACGAGCTAGAGCATTTTCTATTTAATCTGAAGCATATTGGGCATGATGAAGGAAGTGGAGGCATTCGGAGGCTGAGAAGCAGTTGAGGGCGTGGGCGATTGCCTTGACGAGGTCATCGAAGGTTC